>NZ_QRQL01000001.1:831353-891273 GCF_003475485.1 Dielma fastidiosa
ATAAAAACACCGGCACAAGAAGCAAAAGCTTTCCAGCCTATTTATCAATTCTTTCTAAAAGTAAATGCGTCTATGACAGTGCACCTTTAAAGAGCACTTTTATTTATATCAGCGCAGTTCACCATACCCCGAGTTATTAAAATACCAGGTAAGTTCTTCATTTTTAGCCATTTTTCCTGATACCTTTAAGTAACACCATTTCTTGTTATTCATTACCCAGTAATTTCTAGCCATCCGGCCATCCGGTTTAATATAATACCAGGATTGATAATCACGATCCCAAATCCATTCATCCTTAACCATCCTGCCGTCACGGTAATAGGTCTGTTCACCAAGCTGCGGGTCCCATTTCCAGCCTGAATTAGTTTCGTAAAATTTAAAGCTCATGCCAAACGTATTCATGACCTGTGTGCCATTCATAAAGAAAACATGACGCGGATCTACTGCATTAGGTAATGTATACGGATGCACATTATGTCCATTTGGATAATGTGTCCAGCCGGTTGATGGAATCAGCGGGCTTTTTCCCGGTGTTAGCTTCAGCTTGCCTCTGCCTGCCTCCACATGCATATGAACAGCGGTTGCCGCACCTGAGCTGCCGGCCGTTTGCGCATGTTCACCTTGTTTGACAACATCACCCACCGACAGATGTGAGATATCATCATCATGCCAGAAATCGAGGGTCAGCGTATCAATCGAACCATCCGCAAACAAAACCTCATCCACCGATTCCCAGATTACCTCGTTGCCATTATCAATGCTGTATTTACCCATACAGCGCATCGTAACTGGCGCATAGATTTTACGATTCTCCCAATCCACATTATCCAATGCCCATGTTCCTTCATGAGAGAGCCATGTATGCCCTAAATCCTCACCACTGCCCTGTGTTAAATCTATGATTGTCTGCGGCCAAAGGATAACTTCAACACCTCTGGCGGTTTTTAATTTTTCATCTGCAAGCATAATTGCCACCTTTCTATTTCATAGTATTCAATCATGAATCAAAGGTGACAGACATCAGCTGACGAAACTTATAACAAGTTTCAGCCATTTGACATTTCTAATCACCACTATTAGAATGAAAATGGTTAATATGTACGCATAACCAAGTAAAGGAGACAGCACATGAACGAATTAGAAAAATGCATGGCAGGTGAATGGTATGATTGTCATGATGAAATATTCTTAGAATATAAAAATAACGCAAGAGCTTTATTAGCTCAATATCATGCACTCGCCTATCATCAAAAGGCTGAGAAAAGCGAAATACTTAAACAATTATTTGGCAGTATAGGCAGCAACGTTTCCGTAGGCACACCATTTTTATGCGATTATGGCAAGAATATACAATTAGGTACAAACGTATCAATAAACATGAACTGCACTTTTGTTGACTGTAATAAAATTGAAATCGGCGATAACGTTTTAATAGCTTCTAATGTACAGATTTATACCGCGGCTCACCCGGTCGAATTAGCTGACCGCCTAACACCTAATTGGCAGCCTGAAAGCAGTGAATACTTCTGCCGTACCTACGCTTTGCCGGTAAAAATCGGCAATGGCTGCTGGATTGGCGGCGGTGTAATCATTCTGCCAGGTGTAACGATTGGCAACGGCAGTGTAATTGGTGCCGGCAGTGTCGTGACCAAGGATATCCCGGCTAATTGTGTAGCGGTTGGAAATCCATGTAAAGTTATCAGAAAAATAAACGGTGCTAAAGGAAATGAATAACTCATTAAAATATTGCCTGATCAATAATAGTTTTTGTATATAAAGCTGTCAGTCCGTCTTTTTTTCATGCCATTATGATATTTTAACATATAAAGTGCAGCTTCCTATATGATAAAAAAAACACCCGAAGGTGTTTATTAATCAATGGAGCAGATGAGGAGAATCGAACTCCCGTATCAACCTTGGCAAGGTTGTGTTCTACCATTAAACTACATCTGCAATAAATGGCGGTCCAGATGGGACTCGAACCCACGATCTCCTCCGTGACAGGGAGGCATGTTAACCACTACACCACTGGACCATTCGATGTATTTTATGTGACTGCCCTAATATAATACATGAATCAGAATTAAATTGCAAGCATAAATTTCAAAAAAATCAAAAAATTTAAATACAGCCTAAATTACATCATATTATAGATCAGCGGCAGCATTAAAAGGATATAAAAAATCACTTCCCCAATCCCGCCTTGATGAGCATTATACTTCTGATACTGACGATAACGCATTGAATCATTGACATAATTAGACTTAGAAAGCAAACCGCCTGCCGACATACAAAGCAGTGCTAATAATACGATTCCCGCTGTCCAAAATGGCCACCAATCATATCCCTGCATGCTCTCATATTTACCTATACAAATCACAATAATACAATAAACAAGATAGCCTCCCACCTTTATCAGACGCTGTTTATCCATAAAACTCCCCCTTTAGTTTATTATACCATCCAACATCAATAATTTTTAAGTAAAAATTGAAAAACTGCCTTGATTTTCATCAAAGCAGCACTGCTTATTCAAATAAACGCGTCTTAACTAAAAGCTTATAACAAAGCGGTACCAGTATCAGCTGAATCACCAAACCCGGCAATGCCGTCACAAATACGGTTGTCAGATAAGCTGTAATACCAAACGCAGAAGCACTGAATCCAGCTATTAACGCATTGACAATGCCATTTACTAATCTTCCCGCCAGCATAGAAACAATTAAAGCAATCCAAATATTGCTTTTTTTAATGAGATAGCCAATCACCAAACCATAAGTACCCAGCTCCACAGCCATTGCCAGACCAACAGGCATCAATGGCGGCATGCCGGTTAATACAGAGGAAAGCAATGGTGTTATCAAACCACAGATCAAGCCGGCAATCGGTCCTAAAAGACTGCCGCAGATCATCACTGGCAGATGCATCGGCAAAAATACTTGGCTCGGCCCTAACCCCAGCATATGAAAGGCCTGCGGTACGATTGTTCCCAGTGCGATAAATAAGGCTGTCATTACTAATCTTTTTGTTTTTGAATTCATAAAAATCACCCTCTTTTGATAGGGTGATTATATCATATATTGTTTACAATTCCAAACTGATACGCAATGCAGCATTGATTTTCTCAATCGTTGACTGATCCAGTGTGCAGATCCATTGCCCCAGCCGCTTCTTATCAATCGTCCGCAGCTGTTCCAACAAGATCATCGATACATAATTCAGCTGTGACACCGAAAATATCACGTGTGTCGGAAGCGGCGGTTTGCTCATTTTTTTTGATATCGGAGCAACGATGAGTGTGGTAGAATATTTATTTCCTTTATCATTTTGAACAACCACCACAGGCCGTACACCACCCTGCTCGCTGCCAACCACCCCGCTTAAATCAGCGTAATAGACATCACCGCGGCGTATCATTTATTTCATCACTGCCACTTGCATGCTGGACAGCACACTCATCATTTCTTCCGGTGTCAGATCCTGTGAGAAAACCGTCAGTTCCACATTTTGCTGATACGCGCTCATGCTGGCACCATCATAGAAACCAATCACATCCAGCGTATCAATCATTTCACCTGGCATGAAGACAGTCTGCAGTTCATCGCTCGCCGCTTTCACGGTTTCCACAATCGTAAAATTCTTTTCACCGGTAAACTCAAGCACATGACGGGTCTGGCCATTCACCTGCATCACATTATTAGAAACCAATCTGGAATCATAGGTGCTTACCGGATATAACGGCAGATCCTCCTGAGCCAGCGGTAATGAAGCTACAGATGAATCCAGTTCCTTAGGCGCCGCAAATACATCATCTTTCACATCATTATTATATTCAACCTTCTCAAATACCATTTTCAGCTGCACAGTATTATCTTCATCAAATATCTGAATTGCCTGCGGTTTTGCTTCACCGTCAAAATCCATTTCCTGACGGATATAATTCTTATTATTCGGATAGCTGACCGGAGCAGTAATATGAGCGCCGTTCTTGTTTTGTTCAATGACGGCTTCTTCACTCTTCATAACCTCAAACATTGTCTGAATCAGATAAGGCTTCGGAGAATTCATCGGCCATTCACCTTCAAATTTAAAAATCTGATTTAAGCTCGGTGTAATCACAAAAACACCATCCGCATTTCTAAGTAAAATCTGTTCCTGATTCAAATTCTTATCAAAAAGACTTACCCGGTAATATTCATCTGTCTCAGCCTTTTTATAATTCACTTCAATCAGATAACTCTTAATATCCTCTCCTTTATTTAATTCCATTTCACCCTGCAGAGTATACGATGTAAGATTGCTCATTATCTTGTCACATTCTTTTGTGAATGACTTAGGTTTAAACGCAAAGAAACACGCAACGCCGATGCAGAGGACAACTACTGCGGCTATAATACCTTTCTTTTTCATATTGATCTCCCTTCACTTTCCCTACAACTTATGCAGCTTCGTGAATAAACATGACTTTATGAAAAAGAAAAAAATTACTCCAAAGAGTAATTTACATTACGATATAACCATTTTCCATCAATGCCCTGCGAATAGCGGCCAGCTGATCATTGCCGGCATTGTCAATCGTCAGGGAATGATTATATAGATTAATTTCATAAGCAGCCAGAAAACTGCTCATGATAGAATCTATTTCACGGACATCCTCATCAGTTTTCATATTTGTAAGAATCAGTATTTTTCGCATCAGAACACCTCATCCTTATTATACTCAAAACACAAAAAGAAACAATTATTTTATCGTTTGATAATCGTTCCTACATCATCGCTGAAGGTTCCCTTTAAAAAGATTCGAATATGGTTTTGAGCGGCAAAATCAATACAGCGGTCATGAATTACCCGGCAATGCAAAGCCAGCATATGATGATATGTGATCTCTTTATATTTCTTCGCATTTTTATTGATCTTAGGATCACTGTCATAGACTCCGTCAACATCAGTATAGATTTCAACCTCACTGACATCCAGCATTTTTGCTACCAAGACTGCCGTATAATCGCTCCCGCCCCGGCCTAATGTTGTAATTTCACCTATTGAATTCATCCCTATAAAACCGCAGACGACCAGTACATCATAGGCGTCCAGCATTTGTTTAAAGTCATGAGAATCCATCGACACGACATTGGCGCAAAGATAGTTATCATCGGTCAGGATTCCGGTTTCTTTAAAGCTGAGAGCATAGGCATTAATCCCGCACGCGCGCAGTTTTGAACAGAAGCGGATGCTTGACACCAGTTCTCCCATGCTTAACAGCCGGGCAGTTTCCTGTTCCGACAAGTATTCATTACCCAAGGATGCCAATGTATCTGTCGCATAGGGATCGCCGTAACGTCCCATCGCACTGACAACGACAATGACCTTGCCTTGTTTTGCTTTTTCTTTACATATATTGAGTGCATATTGACAACGTTCATCATTACTGAGCGATGTACCGCCGAATTTACAGATTTGAATGTTCATATTTAATCACCTTTGACACTTTAGACTATGGTTTTATTAGCAGTATGTATAGGCAAATCTTAAAGAAAGCAGTTGAAAAGTTCAGCAAAATACGTTATTATATTTAAGCAGCAGATATTCCATGCGAACGTGGTGGAATGGCAGACACGCTACTTTGAGGGGGTAGTGGGCGTATGCTCGTGTGAGTTCAAGTCTCATCGTTCGCACCATTTGACTGTAAAGCCTTAGAAATAAGGCTTTTTTTGTCTAATGAGCTTGACAATACTTGTTCTTGCGTTTATAACTTATATGAGCCTAATAAGTTTACTTATTATTACCAATTAAATATGTACTGTGTTTGCGAGGGAACTGAAAAGTTGAAAAAGGTTAAGACCTGACCTCTGGACCTGTCGGTTAATACCGGCGTAGGGAAGCAATTTCTTACGCCGTTTTGCGTCTGAAAGAGCTTCTAACTTAGAGGCTCTTTTTATTTAAAGGAGGAAGCTTATCGATGACATTCATGGAAGAAACGATTCGTAATTCATTGGCAGTCTGGGATGCCTGTCTGCAAACAAAATTTATCAAAGAAATGCAGGCAGGCACATTGCCGATGGAAAAATTTGCATTCTATTTGATTCAGGATACTCTTTATCTGAACAGCTATGCCAAGGTTTTAGGCAAAGCGATTTATCTTGCCGAAAATTTAAACGAAATTCAGCTTTACACTTCAATACTCAGCTTTGTCACAGATACCGAAGCGAAGGTAAGACATGATTATCTGCACCAGCTGAAGATGGCTGAAAACATCCTTGAAACAGCCGAAGAGGCAGCGGTGAATATGCAGTATACCCATTTTTTACTTGAGCTGGCAAAGACGAATGACAGTGCGCAAATCTTGATGGGGATACTGCCTTGCATGCTGAGCTATGCTTATATTTTTCATAAACTGGCAGCAGACACCGTGTCTCAATCCCCTTACAGCGATTTTATCAAAGGCTATGCTGAGGAGAATATTAATGAGGAGTTCAAGCTATGGTGTGAGTTTGCAGATGCCAAATGTGAAACGGTTAATGCTTTGAAGAAAAAAGAGCTGTCGGCAATCTTTGAAAAAGCAAGCAAATTTGAGCTGGCTTTTTGGGAAATGGCATACAAGGAGGATACAAAATGAAAAAGGTTCTAAGCATTGCCGGTTCAGACTGCAGCGGCGGTGCCGGTATTCAGGCTGATTTAAAAACATTTTCAGCGCTAGGTGTCTTTGGCATGAGTGTCATTGTTTCCGTGGTAGCCGAGAACACATGCCAGGTGCTTGCCATTGAGGATATATCTCCCGCCATGATCCGCCAACAGTTAGATGCCGTATTTGAAGATATCACCCCAGACGCGGTTAAAATCGGCATGCTTTCTACACCCGCATGCATGCAGGCAGTCAGCGAAAAGCTGTTGGTATATCAGCCAAAAAATGTTGTCATTGATCCAGTGATGACGGCTAAAAACGGCTGTCCTTTAATGAACGCAGAATCCGTAAAACCGCTGCTGACAGAGGTCGTACCGCTGGCAGATGTTGTAACCCCTAATATACCTGAAGCTGAAATCATGACTGGCATGAAGATCCATTCACTTTCAGATATGGCCGAGGCAGCCAAGCGAATCATGACTCTGGGCTGCAGAAGCGTAGTCATAAAGGGCGGTCATGCCAATGGGGATGCCGTTGATCTGATGTATGATGGAAAACAGTTTTATCCTTTCAAAGCAAAACGGATCAACACGAAAAATACGCATGGCACCGGCTGTACCTTTTCATCCGCAATAGCGGCACAGCTCGCTAAGGACAAAGAATTAATCGATGCCGTATCTGATGCGAAAGCATATGTAACTACCGCAATTGAACACAGCCTGAATATCGGCAAGGGCAACGGTCCAACCCATCACTTCTACGATCTGTATAGGGGGAAGGTGACTTATGATGAAGATTGATTATCGTCTCTGTCTCGTCACCGACCGTTCCCTTTTACACGGCATCAGACTTGAAGAAGCTGTTGAACAGGCAATATGCGGCGGCTGTACAATGATTCAGCTGCGAGAAAAAAACTACAGCGCAAAAGCATTTTATGAACTAGCCAAAAGAATCAAAAGTATTACTGACGCTTATCATGTGCCGCTGATTATCAATGACCGCACAGACATTGCCATAGCGATCAGGGCGGCAGGTGTCCATGTCGGACAAAGTGATTTACCGGCATACGTCATCAGAAGCATGATTGGCAGCGATGCTTTGCTAGGTGTTTCAGTTACCTCCGTAAAGGAAGCATTGCAGGCAGAAAAGGAAGGCGCTGACTATCTGGGTGTCGGTGCCCTCTTCCCTACTAACACTAAAAAAGATGCCGCGCATGTAACACTGCAAGAACTTAAAAATATTAAAAAAGCGGTCACCATCCCCATCATGGGCATCGGCGGCATAAACAAAACGAATCTTGAATTGCTGAAACAAACCGGCATTGACAGCATAGCTGTCATATCCGCGATCCTCGATCAGCCAAATATCACTCAGGCTGCCGCTGAATTGAAACAATGCTTATAAGCAGACATACATCCGTTTACTTTTAGTTTGAACAGCAGACAAAACTTGAACTATTCAGCCGCATGCCATTCCTTTATAATAGGCTTAGATACGGAGGCTGTTTATGATCTACGACACATTAAATAATATGCATTTATATAAAGGTATTCACCCCAATCTTGACCGCGTCATCGAAATGATACAAACGCATGACTTAAGTCAGCTGCCGATGGGAAAAACCATCATCGAAGAAGATTTATGCTGGGTGAATCGAATGACTTATCAGACAAAGCCGCAGGCAGAATGCCGCTTTGAAGCGCACCGCCTCTATGGTGATGTGCAGATCAGCTTAATTGGCTGTGAATATATGGGTTATACCCCGCTGGCCGATATTAAGCTATGTGATGATTATGATCCAGACAGAGACATCGTTCATGGTTCTGGCTCACCGTTGACGCTTTGCTGTTTAAACCAGCAAATGGCTGCCGTCTTCTTCGCCGGGGACGCCCATATGGCTAAAATCAATCCATCACTTGAAACGGTTGACAAGCTCTGTTTTAAATTCAAATTATAATCCGTATCAAATCAGAACATTCCTTACCCTTTCTAAATGCTCTGATTGCGATGAACAAGAATCTTTTGCGAACAAAGATTCTTTTTTATTATTCAGTTTTTGATGAATCATAAAATTGTCTTAGATATTGACGGTTATACAGATATGCGGCATCATCAGGCTTAAAGCTTCCCGCGGCTTCATTAGCAAGCCATGCCTGCCGCCAATCCTTCAGCTTATCATAGCAGCAGCAAAGTGAAATCCACGGTATATAGCCATAACAATCTAAGCGGATAAAACCACCGCTTTTCAGCGGTACTGGGCATTTGGTTGCTAAATCAAACCAAAAAACCGCCTGATTCCATGCCTGCTGCCGATAAAAATAGTTCCCTAATGCACAGCAGACTTCCGCACGCGGCGGTGCATACAGAAAGGCTTGCAGCAAGGCTAAGGCGCCTTTTGTTTCGTGATGAAGTGATTCATAACATGCCGCTAATCCCAGACACGCTTCGATTTGATTCTCAGCCCAGCCATCCGGCGCATTCAAAAAGGCAGTGTATTGATCAATTGCTTCTGCATAACGCTTGTGATCCGCTAATTCCCGCGCATAGTAAAACTGCTGCCGTGCCGACAAACCGCCATACCTGCTGATTTTTTCCAAAATGCGCAGATTACGCATAGTATCTTTTGGTTTCAGCTTGTGATGTTCAACAGCAATATCCGTATTAAGGCAATGAGCCGCCAGCGGAATCGTTTCATGAACAGCCCCCTCCCAGCGCAGATTTGCTTTACGGCGGATCAGCCGTTCCCGCGCAAAGCTAAAGGTTGGCCTTCCCTGCACATCAAAAGCCGTATGATACTGCATCATAACCATATCATACGCTTCATCCATCGTTTGTTTAAGCTGGTTCAGTTTTGCCAGTTCAGCCGCCGGCACAACATCATCGGCATCAAGCCATAAGATATAATCCATCGATGCCTGATCAAAGGAATAATTTCTGGCTGCCGCAAAATCATCACACCAAGGAAATGAATAAACTTTCGCCTGATGCGTCTCAGCAATCGTGATGGTTTCATCCTCTGAACCGGTATCGACAATAATAATCTCATCCACTGCCGCTTCCACACTGCTCAAACAGCGATGCAAAACATCCGCCTCATTTTTCACGATCATACATAAGCTAATCGTAATCATACCCCCAGCTCCTTCCTTTTACCCTATGCCCCGCGTTATAACCTGTTACTTCAACATCAGATTTACAGCTATGAATATCACAAATCTATATTGCATTTTTGTATTATATTATTGAATACATATTGATAGTATAATTATCATTTCATAATTGTGATATATTTTTAGTTCTTGAACCATACTATAATATATATATCGGAGGTGTATATAACAATGTATGAGAAAAAAAAGCCAAGAAAATTCACTGTTACTAAAAAACCTCTCTACAAGGAAGATAAATCGGTTAATATGACGATCCGTATTGATAAAGAATTACAGAAGCAATATGATTTATGGGCCAGCAAAACAAACCGTTCCAGAAATGAATTGATGAACATGGCATTAGCTTATGCCATTGAAAACATCGAGTTTATGGATGATGATCAGCAGTAACAGTCTAAATCTCGTTCAAAAAAAACGGTCAGCGAATTTAAATCAGCAATTTAGGCAAACTATCTGATACTTTTCAATCTCCCCTGTTGATCAAAGTGACAGCGAATCAGGATTCTGAAAATTATTTTTTAATTCATTTGCATGTGATGCAAATTTTTTTAATATTATTTAATCATTTTTGTTCATTTTCGTACAAAGAATGTTATAATAAAAAAGAAAAGAATTCTCGAAAAGGGGTATCATAATGGATGGAATAATGAGCAATAAACTTATCGATCCATCACTTGGGGGAGTGTTTGAATGTTTATTTGATGAACATTTTACATTGCTATCCGCAGACGATTCACTGTTTCAGCTGCTTGGCTATACGCGTCAGGAATTCTATGAGCGTTTTCAGGATCATTTAATGGATGTTATTTATGAGACTGAACGCAGCAGCATTATGAATGAAATAAATGTCCAGTTGAAAAAAGGACATGTTTTTATGTATGAAAACCGACTGGTATGTAAAGACGGCCAGCTAAAGTGGATTTGGATCAGCGCACAGATAATGAAGGGGAGCCGTCCTTATTTTCACTGTATCTTTCATGACACCACTAAGGATAAGAATGCTTATGAAAATTTAATAATAAGTGAAAAAAGATTCCAAGTCATCATCTCTCAGACTCAGGATGTCATTTTTGAAATGGATGTGAAAAATAACCATGTCTATTACTCTGACAATTATGAAAAAGCATTTGGCTATAAAGTCCCGCTGGATAATTTCCCCGCTTCAATGTTTGCCGGTGATATCATTTATGAAGAAGATAAGGATAAGTTGTTTAACGCTTTTCAGTCTTTGCGCAATGGCAGCAATTCAATGCAGTGTGAGTATCGCTTAAAATACCGCAATCAGGGTTATCACTGGGTCGAGGTAAAAGCGACGGCCATCCGTGATGAGCAAGGCAAACTCTTGAATATGATTGGAATTATTACCGATATCAATGAAACAAAACAGGCCATTTTAACATCGATGAAAGAAGCTGATTTTGATGCGCTGAGTGGCCTTTACAACCGGCGCGGCTTTTTGAAGCAGTTTGATACGCTGTTGGCAGATAAACAGGCCTTCACACTGATTCTGATCGATCTTGATGATTTTAAGGATATCAATGATAATCTGGGTCATTTAGAGGGAGATCATGTATTATATAAAGTCGCGGAAAGTCTGAAGCTTGCCTTTCAAGATCAGATTATTGGCCGATACGGCGGTGATGAGTTCATTATCTGTACGACGATGCCCTATACCCAAGAAGCATTAAGTAATAAAATCTTAGCATTCCAAACCAATATCCAGCAGCAGTTCTATGCTGATTATCATATCGATTTAGGCTTCAGTGTAGGTGCAAGCGCTTATCCGCTTCACGGCGAAGACTTCCTTTCCCTGTTTGATAAAGCTGACGCGGCCATGTATGAGGCTAAAAAGAATGGCAAGCAGCAATTTGTGATGTATAAGGAAAACCATTATTTCTTTAACGCACCGCAAAAAATCATGAAGAAAACATTCCGTGATCAATGCATTGAATATATTCTTGATTTAATCATGAAACAGCCTGAGCACAGCGATCTCATTCCTGAACTTTTAAATTATTTGGGTAATGTTTTCAACTGCGACAGGATTTCTATTTATGCGGCGCGGCAGCGAATCTATGCGTGGTACCGTTTGGCTGAATATGAAATCACTGATTCCGATTCATCAATAATTGAAACACTGTTTGATGAACAGGGCGGTATCTATTTTTATGATAATGTAGAAACCGTTGACGCATCAGCAATCAAAACATGGCTGAAGCAGCGGCAGGCGCTGGCAGCGGTTTTATCTAAGACAGCCGGCAGTCAGTTAATCATTTGCATCGAGGACTGTCATGCAACCCGTGATGTGACAGAAGAATCTAAATACACCATTCAATTAATCTGCGAACTGATCTCAACAATCCTCTTGAAAAAGCTTTCTCACAGCAGCAGGCAAGAGGTTGTTCCTACAGCTGATTTTGACGATTTTCCAGCATGTATATACAGTCTTGATACGGATCAGCCGCAGCTGAAAGCCATCAGTAATAAGCTGCTGAAGATGCTTGGCTATGAAAATGAATCACAGTATCTGCACAGCAGCACCGGCAGTTTTATCGATATGATTGCACCAGAGCATCATACTCTTGCTTATCAAGCCTTAACCAAAGCAAAAAACGATGGCAAATATAACGCTGTATATCAAATAATCGGTAAAGATAAGCATTCCATATGGGTAAAAGCAGAAGGCCAAATAATCAAGGATCAGCCGTTTATCATCCTGTGGTACACTGAATTTACCGAAATTAAAGAAAAGCTGATGCAGCTTGAACATAAAGAATTCTTATACCGCACCGCCCTTCAGAAATCACACGTTAACGTCTGGGAATATAATGTGAAAGAAAAAGCCTTATTTCTGACTGAAAGTGCTGTAGAAAAGCATTCGCTGAATGTTGCGGAAGGAAATATGCCTGAAACATTAATTGAAAAAGGCATCATCCATCCGATGAGCATTCCCATCGTTCGTCAGCTCTATCAAAAACTGGATGAAGGCATCAAGCAGATTCAGGCTGATGTCTTAACCAGAGATAAAGACGGCAAAAGCTGGTGGTGGGAACGCATCAATTACCATATGATTTATGATCAGGACGGACAGCCTGAACTTGCGGTTGCGATTGGTGAAGATGTAACGAAACAGAAAGAGACTCAGCTGCACTATCAAAAGGAATTATTTTACCAAGTTATTCAAAACAAAGATCTGATTGCCTCCTTCCAAGGCAATATTACCAAGAACCGGATTGATACAATTGAAGGCATTGCGGTTCATGACTATGAAATCCTGACCTATGATGATGTGCTGGAGCTGCAGAAAGTATTCTCTGCCAGTCAGGAAGATGTGTTGAGAGTTCAGAATGTTCTCAGCAAGGAAGCGGTTATCAGCGCCTACTCACACGGTGAGAATTTCATTTTCTGTGATTACCGCCGCAAGGATTTAAACGGCAATCTGTCTTGGGTGCGTGCATTAAGCAAGATATTCTTAGACGGCAACGGCAATGATCTGCATATGCTAGGTGTCCTGCAGAATATCGATGCCAATAAGACATTGGAAAATATGATTCACCAAAATATTGAAAGAGATCCTTTAACCAATGTCTATTCAAAAGAGACGTTAATCGCGATGATTGAAAGAATTCTGTTTGAAGCACCGCCTTATCACGAGCCTTTTGCACTCCTGCTTTTCCATGTCGATTCCAATAATTTTAATGCGGATACACAGGATAATATCAGTAAAGTATTGAAGGAGCTGGCAAGCCATCTGCTGCTTTGCTTCTCTAAAAATAAGCTGGTTGGTAAATTATATGCCGGTGAGTTTGCTGTATTTATATACAGTAATTTTGATGAAGAAAGCATTCTTCGCTATATCAATGAAATTAAACAGTCGATGCGGATGTATTCAATCATCCCTGGGATTCAGGAGCCGATTAATATCCTTTTTGGAGCCGTTATCGATCAGACGTCAAAATCATTTGATGAGCTTTACAGCCGTGCTAAAAAAGCGATGCAGGATATGTCACAGAATATCTATATTGAAGGTTCAAATGATTTGATGAATGAAGTGCCTGTCTCATCTGAAAAGACGCAGATTGATTTGACAGAATTTATCAATCATCTGCATTATTCTTCCGCATTGCCGATCAACATGCAGGAAATATTAGGTGAAATACGCAAGCTGTATCAAGGCGACAGAGCCTATTTATATGATGTTATTCACGATCAGCTTACAGTCAATACTGATGTTACCTCTGAACATGACAGTCAGCTTAAACTAAATGCTGATAAAATCAAGCAGTGGGCCGCTTTGCATAACGAGGGAGCTTTACTTAAGTTTAAGCAGCTTGAGGAATTACGTGACGCAGATTCGCTGCAAGCTAATCATGAGTATCCGTCCTTAATGGTACCAATGATTGAAAATCATGAATTAATCGCTGTTATCGGCATTGATAATGTCAAACAGTATAAGGATCAGCTGGCGTTTTTACATGCGATTCTCTTTATCATGGTTCATGAACAGCATCTCTTGCGCTTTCAGGAGGAGAACGAATATTACCAGGCTTTTGATCCTTTGACAAAGGTTAAAAACCGGATGAGTTTTTTCCAGTACAGCAAGGATTTGAATGTCGATGCATTGATTTCTTTAGGTGTAATTACTCTTGATATTAATGGTTTAAAAGACTTAAATAAACAATATGGCATGGCATATGGCGACGCGCTCATCACCGAACTGGCAGCCGCTTTAAGTAATACTGGCTGTGAGCATATTTATCGCTATGACAGTGATGAATTCTTAGTTATCTTTGAGAATATTACTTATGAGCGTTTCATTGAAATGACCGCGGCAGTAAAAAATGACGCAAATTCAATCTGCAGTGTAGCGATTGGCTTTGCATGGGCCGAAAAGCAAATTTCATTATATAATTTGATTAACAGTGCTGTTGATCAGCGCACGATGGATAAACAGATTCATTATGGCGAATATGCATTACTGAATAAAAACGATGAACGGACACAGGAGCATCACAGGCTGATGCAGGCTGTAGAGATGCAGTATTTAAAAATGTACCTTCAGCAAAAGGTAAACAGTGCCAATGGTCATGTGGTAGGTGCTGAAGCCTTGATTCGCTATCAGGATCAGCCGCATGGGCTTGTCGGACCGGATAAGTTTATTCCTTATTTAGAAAATACCGGCTTGATCTTCTACGTTGATTTCTTTATTTTTGAAGAAGTTCATAAGCTGTTGGCAATGTGGCGGCAGAAGGGCATTGAATTAATTCCGATCTCACTTAATTTCTCAAGGGTTACCTTATTGGGTGATAAGCTGGTAGAGCGGATGAATCAGATCAATCAGAAATATGGCATTGACCGTGATTTGATTGAGATAGAGATTACAGAAAATATGGGAGAAATTGAAAGAAATACAATTATCAAAATCGGTCAGGAAATCAAAGCTGCCGGTTATCGGCTGGCCCTTGATGATTTTGGAGCTAAATATAGTAATCTTTCCATCATTTCCGATCTTAAATTTGATACCTTAAAGTTTGATAAAGGTTTAGTCGACTATCTCGTACAAAATGAGAATGCCCGCTGGATTCTTGAATGCATCATCGCGCTTTGTAAAAAGATGGATATCTATAATGTAGCCGAGGGTGTAGAAATCAAGGAGCAGGTTGCGATCTTAGCTGAATTGGGATGCACTTACATTCAGGGCTATTATTACAGCCGGCCGGTGGCCGCCAGTCTGTTTGATACGAGTCATAATTATCGTGAACATTAAAAGAAGAACTGCTTCCGCAGTTCTTTTCTATTTATCGATGCAGCTTAAAAATCACAACCGTAATTTCACCTTCACGAGCCTCTGACGGGCTGTTATAGGTCAGATTGAATATCGTTTCCTGGGCAGCTTCAATAATAAATGAGGCTGATCCCACAGCGCTGACATTTGCCGCCGCGGTTCTGAAATATACGCCATGTTCCAGATGCGCCTGAGCGTTATAATAAGGTGTTATCTGCATATAGGCTGGACATGCCAATAAAGCTGATATATGATAGGTGATTGAATATATCCCCGGTTTCAGGGTAATTGACGCGGTGCCGGTTAGTTCAATAGTACCGCTTGGATCACTGATACCGGTTTGGAGCGGAATTCTTTCTCCATTCATATAGCGTGAGGAAATATTAAAGAAGGATGCGAAAATTTGCTCCGGACAAGTACCGGCCGGGCCGGTTGCGCCAGTTGCTCCGCGTTCACCCTGCGGACCCGTTGGACCGATTGGGCCGGTTACACCCGTTACACCGATCAAACCCTGAATGCCCTGGATACCTTGTGCGCCAGTTGGCCCTATCGGGCCGATTGGACCGGTTGGACCCGTATTGCCGATAAGACCTTGAATGCCCCGCTCGCCCTGAATGCCGGTTGGGCCGGCTGGACCCATTGGACCCGTAGCACCCGTTGGGCCAACAAGACCTTGAATGCCCTGTTCGCCCTGAAGACCGGTTGGGCCGGTTGGACCCATCGGACCGGTTGCACCGGTATTGCCAGCGGCACCTTGAATGCCTTGAATGCCCTGCGCGCCAGTTGGACCAGTAGCTCCCATTGGGCCTGTCGGACCAATTTCACCCTGCGGGCCTTGAATGCCTGGTTCTCCCTGCATGCCTTGCGGGCCGGTTACACCCGGCAGACCTTGTTCACCGCTTACGCCTTGAATGCCTTGCGGGCCGGCTGGGCCGGTTGCACCCGTTACACCGCGCAGTCCCTGAATACCCTGCACACCTTGAATCCCGGTTGGACCAGCTGGGCCAGTAATGCCGGTTGGCCCCTGAATGCCAGTTGCGCCGCGCAGTCCCTGAATGCCTTGTAACCCTTGCAGTCCCTGCGGACCTGTCACACCAGTATTGCCCTGCACACCCTGAATACCTCGTTCACCTTGAAGTCCACGCGGACCGGTCGGGCCCATTGGACCTGTCACACCGGTATTGCCGCGTAGTCCTTGTATCCCTTGGATACCCTGGATACCCGTTGGGCCGATTGGACCGATGCTGCCGGTTGGACCTTGTACACCAGTTGCACCGCGTACTCCCTGCACACCCTGAATACCCTGCGGGCCTTGAATGCCTCTTGGGCCTGTCGGACCGGTTGGACCGGTTACACCACGCGGACCAATAGGACCAATGGGACCTGTTGCACCTTGCGGACCCTGCGGACCAAAAGGCCCTTGCCTGCCGGCAGCGCCGCGCGGACCAACTGGACCCGGACAGCCGCGCGGACCCATTGGGCCTGTTGGGCCAGGACAGCATTGACAAGGATTACATGGCTTTGGACAGCAATCCCGGTTCTCCTCATACCAGTCCGCTTGCGGATGGTTATAATTATGCTTATTATAATTCATTAAATCGCCTGCTTTCTGAATGAAACATTCATTCAATTCATACTATGCTTGGCTTTGAACGGCTTAATGATACCTGCCTATTTTATCCCTTATTTATCAGCGATTTGGAAAATCATCATAACTGAAACCAAAATAATTTAAAATTCCAATATAAATTGCGAAAGCAAATAAATATTGATCATTTTTCAGTTTTTCCGCATCCGATAAATTAGTCAGATAACCCAGTTCCACTAATATCGCCGGCATCACTGTCGCTCGCAGTACATATAAGGATGGATTCAACCGAACCATATTATAGCGAGTCCCAACTAGCTCCACAATCGAAGCAAGCACCTCAGCCGCTAAATCGGCCGCCGCCGAGTTCGCCCGATAAACATATACCTCTGATCCATTCAATGCCGGACTTGGGTTAGAATTAACACGAATACTGATAAAATAATCAGCCGGCCAGAGGTTAGCAGCTTCTACACGGGTACGCAGGCTGCTGCTTGTATCTTCTCCTACTACCGTATCAGGAAACGGTCTGGAAACACGAACCCCAAAACGCGGATCTGCATACAAAAAACCCGCCAAGTAGATGCCTACCCAATAAGTAACCTCACTCTCTATGATTCCGTTGCCGCTTGCGCCGGCATTAATTGTACCTGGATTATGACCCTGATCAACATAGATATTTATTGCCATAAAACACCCTCCTTTAAACAGGCTATGCTGTCAAGCCATTCAATCATAGATAAACGCACAAGCAAGCACTTTTTTTAAAAATCATAACTTAAAAACAAAAAAAGAATCCTTAGCATATACATCTAAAGATTCTATTTGCTTTAAGCTTACCAGCTGCCGCCTCCGCCTCCGCCGAAGCCGCCGCCTGAAAATCCACCGCCGCCCGAGAAGCCGCCGCCAAAACTACCGCCGCCGCTGCCGCCTTTTGGTGCAGGCACATAACTGGCTGACGAAGACATAGAATGGAAGCAATGGTGGAAGCTATGCCACCAATAGATTGAAGAGAAGGTCGAGAAATGACGATCCGTCTCATACCAATCAGGCTGTTCAATAATGATATTCTCAAATTTATTTGACCATGTATCGCTGATTCCAAGCACATACGCATAAGGCAGGATATCATAGAATGCTGAAGGATTCTCCTTAACAAGCATCTCGATGCGATCTTTCTCAGCATACAGGATAAACTCCTTCAAGCCCAGAATCTGTCCGAGCCATTCATTTCCCTTAGGCGTACGTTTTTCCATGAATGCCATCATGATGATCAACGCGGCACTCAACGCGATATAACACAGAATTGAAAGCAGGGAAGCCTTAAAGAAAATCAGAATAATAACATTGATTGATGCAACAATAGCATTCAAAACAATCGTTCCGACACAGGCCATAATTAATGATCCCCGTTTCATCACATAGCGTTTTTTCATAATCACGATCCAAAGTACCAACGAGAACATAAAGAATAATGAAGGGATGGCAAATGGAATTGCCAATGGCAATATCTCATAATAAGAATATGCGCTCAGCAGTGTAAACACAATGGAAGGCAAGCCTGCCACAATGACAAACAGCCACTGCATCACAGAAGAGGCCTGTGAGAAAACCCGTCTTCCCTTGGCTCTGGTAAAGTAACTGCTGACCTGATTTTTAGCTCGGTACAGTGCTTCGCCAACCTTTCCGTCGGCTAAATCATCCTCACTCATTTCATCCTTCTTCTTAAAAATAGCATCGAAGAATTTACGCTCATAATCGGTACTTTCATCTTTTGGAATATCCATCAGCTTGATTAAAGTTAAAGCTTCTTTTTCTTCCTTAATTTTCAAATATCCCTTATTGGCCCATTCAATAATCAAAGACAATACATCTCTTGATTCAACTGAACCATCAATGACATAACCTACACCCGCACTATTTAGATCCTTAGGCGCGCTGAATTCAACGGTAACTACAACCTCATCATCCTTGCCAAACTTCCAAAACAGCACTAATGAAACAACCAGCAAAACAGCACTGAAAATCATCAGTAAAAAAGTATAGTCCTTAGGTTCAGGGAAGCGGAAATAATCAGAAGGCAGACGCACCATAATCGTTGCCGCCTCATAATTATCCAGCGGTACTAACGTTTCACCGCTGATTGTATTGCCGTTAACCTCATAATGCATATTGTTTTCAATACCGCCGTAATATCCAGTATAAGCTGAAATATCCTCATCACTGAATGACTTTGGCATATTGATTGTAAAGCTCAAATGCTTGATTGTCGTATCAAAATTATCCGCAAGATTCCAATAAAGCATTTGGGTATCCTTTAAATCAAGATCCTTTGTCTGCACCGTATAGGAAATCGTATAAAGCTGAGATCCAATCACTTCCCGATCCGCATCGCCAAGCTGAATAATCACACCCTGACTGTCATAATCAAGCGAACATTTTGTCCCGCCGCATTGAATATCAGTAACCGGAAAATAATAATTCTTCTCAACCGATTTGCCATCAATCATCCATGTCATAGAATAGGACGTCGGTATATTCCGATAAAAACCATGCCGATACTGACTGAAATCAAGCATCAAGGTTTCCTGAATATGCAAAGCTCCGTTCTCTTCAACATTGATTGTAATATCATAATCATCAATGGTAAAAGCCTCCTGTGCTTTAGCTGGCATGATTGTCAGCATCAGCATCGCTGTGACCATCAATCCTTTTTTTAGCCATGATCTAAAATTCATTTCGTCACTTCCTTTCTAAATCATCACAAATTAAAAAGGGGCAGAGCGCCCCTATCAGTTAAAACTGAACCTTAACGTTTTCACGTTGAGCTGCATCCGTAATTTCATACATCGGCTGGCGATGAAAACCAAACATACCTGCCAGAAGATTACTAGGAAATGTCATAACCATATTATTGAACTTAACAACAATAGCATTATAGTACTTACGTGAATTAGCAATCTCTGATTCAAGATTTTGAAGCTCATTCTGCAGACTGAGGAAATTCTTATCTGCCTTTAAGTCAGGATATTGTTCACCAATCGCATATAACGGTCCCAACATTGACTGGAAATTCTTTTCACTGGAAATTTTCTCATCCATCGTATTGGCTTTTACCGCAAGATTTCTGGCACGGATTACTTTTTCCAAGGTTTCCGATTCATGCTTGGCATAGCCCTTAATCGTTTCCACAAGATTAGGAATCAAATCATATCTTTTCTTTAAATAGACATCCATTGTTGAAAATGCTTCTTCAACTTTATTTAAACCCCTTACCAGACCATTATATGTCATAATGCCCCAGACAATCAGCAGCACAACAATAACTACTACTACCCAGATAGCTATATTCATTTAACTCACTCCTTTGTTTAACAGCATTATATCATTAAGAATTTTAAGATACAATCAAATTAGGGCTTTTCAAAATAACATTTCTGTCATATAATATTAAATAGCCATGCGCCCATGGCGCAATTGGATAGCGCATTTGATTCCGATTCAAAAGGTTGGGGGTTCAAGTCCCTTTGGGCGCGCCAAATTAATTGCTGCCGGATGAAATCATCCGGTATTTTTATTATCCGTAACAGAAAGTGAGGATTCTATGGACAACTTACTCTTAGTGAATCTCTTTGATCAGCCAATTGGCACCGCATCTAAAATGGAAGCCCATCAGAAAGCACTGCTGCATCGAGCTTTCTCTGTATTTATTGTGCACGATGGGAAGATGCTTATCCAAAAACGGGCGGCTGATAAATATCATACACCGCTGCTTTGGAGCAACGCCTGCTGTTCCCATCCGCGTTATAACGAAAACCTTAAAGATGCCGTACATCGCCGTTTAATGGAAGAATTAGGAATCGATGCTGAATGCCGGGAATTATTCTCCTTTGTCTATCACGCGGCTTTTGACAACGGGATCGCTGAATATGAATATGATCATGTTTTTCTAGCTGACAGTGCTGAAACAATCAAGCTGAATCCTGATGAAGCAGAAGCCATTGAATGGATCAGCTATGATGAGCTGGCAGAGGATTTACGTCAGCATCCTGAAAAATATACCCCCTGGTTTATTATCGCCTGTCCGCGCGTATTAGCAATTTGTATGAAGGAGGCAGAAAGTGATGCAGCATAAAATTGTCGTATTAAATTCTGAATTGGTAGATTATGATAATCAGATAGATTTTCACGCGCTTGGCGTGCAAGTAACGATTTATCGTCATAGTCAAGCTGATCAGATTCTTGAACGGGTTAATGGTTATGAAATTGTAGTTACAAAAGAACTGACGCTGCCAGCCAGCCTTATCGCCCAGTTCCCTGCTTCCGTGAAATGTATCTGTGAAGCCGGTACCGGGTATAACAATATTGATTTAAAAGCCGCAGATGAAAAAGGCATCATCGTCTGCAACATCCCTGCTTACAGTACCCAGCGGGTAGCACAGACAGCAATCATGATGCTTTTAAATCTAAGCTCTGAGGTTCAAAAACAGATTCGCATGCAGGAACGCAATTGTTATGATAACTTCACCAAGCATTTGATGGTCAATCATTTTGAGGTCAATAATAAGGTTTTGGGAATTGTCGGTTATGGCAGCATCGGCCGTGAAGTGATTAAGATTGCTCAGGCATTGGGCATGAAAATCCTCGTTTATACGCGCACGCCAAGAACGGACAGCGAGATTGAATTTACCGATTTAGAAACCGTACTGCGCAAGTGTGATTACCTCTCACTTCATTGTCCGTTAACCGATGAAACACATCATCTCATCAATGCTGAAACATTAGCTTTAATGAAGCCATCCGCTTTTATCATTAATACATCACGCGGTGCGCTGATCGATGAACAGGCATTGATTGCAGCACTGAAAGCAGGTAAACTGGCAGGCGCCGGTTTAGATGTTCAGGAACATGAGCCATTACAGAGCAGCAGTGAATTGTTTAAAATGGAGAATGTCCTGGTGACACCGCATATGGGCTGGAAGGGATTGGAAACCCGGCAGCGTTTACTGAAGCTGCTCGCGGAAAATATTCGGGCATATGAAAACGGACAGCCGATTAATGCCGTACATTTAAAATAGTTAAGGAGAGGTTTAGCTGCCTCTCCTTTTTCATCCCTGCCATAATTTATTGATTGTTGTTTTGGCTGTTTTATGATAAAATAATAAACGCGAACATGCCCCCGTAGTTAAATGGATATAACAAGATCCTCCTAAGGTTGCGTTACAACGGCCACCTCAAAAAAAACTAAATAAGGGATTGCAGTTCGACTTTGATCGGGCTATAATCATATATCAGACACGTCCATATAGCTCAGCTGGATAGAGCACACGCCTCCTAAGCGTGGGGTCGGAGGTTCAAATCCTCTTATGGACGCCAGTGAACAACGCCGAAAGCCTTTGTTTTCAAGGGTTTTCGGCTTTTCTTATATAAAAAGCTACGAAAAAGCTCTTTCACTGTATGAGATAAAATTCTACTCCAAAATTTGATTTTTGACAACCCCTCCAGAATCGAACGGTTGTTATAAGACAAAATCGCCAGCTAATTTTTAGCAGAAAACGGGCTGTTCTTGCTAATGAAAATGCCCTTCCTGCTAATCAGCCCCAAAATCGTGCCAAAAATCCAGCTAATCAAAAAAGGCGGATGTTTTGAATACCATGCAGTTATAGCAGATAAAATTAAATATCGTTATGTACATAGAGCGTCTATTTGCCCCGCATTGGGGATGGATAGGCGCTCTTTTTTTATGCCCAAACCCATGGGCAAATACAAGAGATTGGAGGTGTTTTATTTGAGCAAGCCTGTTTATACCGCAGACAAGCCGAGCGACTGTCATTACTGCTACTTCTGGACGAATGGCAGAAAGGGCTGCCGTCTGGGTAGAAATAATTGCTACTACTTAATCTCTTTGCCGCCGAAACCCAAGTCGGAATGTGATGGCTGTCCCTATGGACGAGATCACCCGTGCATTGGTTGGTGTACGAAGAAGGTTATGCGTGAAGTGGGGCTTCGTTGATATGGATGTGTATGAACAGGAATACCGCTTCTACTATTTTGCCCGATGTCCTTACGAAAAGACGGATACGACTTTCCGCAGCATTCCGCTGACAACAGAAAGTTTTCCGCAGAAAGAAGGTGGTGAAGCCGTGTGAGTTTTGATTATTTTTACGGTCAGCAATCCGATCTATTCACATTCTATCGAGTTCCGAAGGTGTTGTTCACGAACGAGAGGTTCTGGAATATTTCTGCCGATGCCAAGATGCTGTATGGCATTTTGCTTGACCGCATGAGCCTGTCTGCCAAGAATGGTTGGATAGATAAAAACGGTAGAGTGTATATCATTTTTACAATCGACGAAGCGAAGATGGCTCTGAACTGTGCTGAACAAAAGGCTATCAAGCTGCTCAGTGAACTTGAGAAGAAAGCAGGATTGATTGAACGTAAGCGCCAGGGTTTGGGAAAGCCCAACCTGATCTATGTGAAGAACTTTATCTCTGCTGTGGATTCACAACTCTTGAATTGTGAAAATCACAATTCTGGAACAATGGAAATCACAACTCAAGAACTTCCGAAATCACAATGTAATAATACTGATATTAAAAATACTGAATTTAGTGATACTGATTCTATCTTTCCTTCCGGAAATGGTGGAATGATGGACGAGAATGACCGGTATCAAGAATACTTTGATTATTTCTCGGATCAGCTTAGTATGGATTTGTTGAAGAAGGATTACCCTTACGATTCCGAAATGCTGGATAACATTCTGGAGTTGATCGTTGAAACAGTTTGCACGAAGCGACCGTTGATTCGCATTGGTGCAGAGGAGCGTCCGGCAGAAATTGTCCGCAGTCGGTTTATGAAACTGAATGCCGAACACATTCGATATGTTATGGACTGCTTCAAGGAGAACACCACAAAGATTAGAAATATCCGTCAGTATATGCTGACTACGATATACAATGCGCCGACGACAATAGACACCTACTACGATGCTCTTGTTCGGCACGATATGTCACACGGATATTTGGAAGGAGGATTTAAGAAATTGAAAATGAAGCGAGAGGAAGGAGAGTGACGATAAATGTCGAAAAAAGCAACCATCATTGCGGTGGTCAATCAGAAAGGAGGCACTGGAAAGACCACCACCACCGAGAATCTGGGCGTTGGCTTGGCTCTTGAAGGAAAAAAGGTGCTTCTGGTAGACACCGATCCCCAGGCTTCCCTGACGGTCAGTTTGGGCAATCCCTGCCCGGATGATCTGTCTCCGACACTTTCCGATCTGATGGGAAAGATTATGATGGAAAACCCTATTACTCCCGATGAAGGGATTCTTCATCATCCGGAGGGCGTTGATTTGGTGCCGTCCAACATCGAACTCTCAGGTATGGAGGTAGCACTGGTCAATGCCATGAGCCGGGAAACCATTCTCCGGCAATACCTGGATACAGTCAAACAGAATTATGATTACATTCTTCTTGACTGTATGCCGTCTTTGGGTATGCTGACCGTCAATGCGTTGGCAGCTGCCGACAATGTGCTGATACCGGTTCAGGCAGCATACCTTCCTGCAAAGGGTCTGGAACAGCTGCTTGGAACCATCAACAAGGTCAAGAGGCAAATCAACCCGAAACTGAGGATTGAAGGGATTCTTCTGACGATGGTGGACAGCCGCACCAACTACTCCAAAGACATCAGCAATCTGATTCGGGAGAGCTACGGCGGAAAGCTGAAGGTTTACAAGACCGACATTCCCCGCTCTGTCCGTGCAGAGGAAATCAGCGCAGAGGGAACCAGTATCTTCAAGCATGATCCCAAAGGCAAAGTTGCCGAAGCCTATAAAATTCTGACGAAGGAGGTGTTAAACAATGCAGAAAAAAGGCGCAAACATCAGCTTGAAGGGGTACGATGATATTTTCTCCACCGATCAATCCAGAGCTGAAGCCCAGCAGGAGCGTGTGCAGGAAATTCCGCTTTCTGAGCTACACCCCTTTGAGGGACACCCCTTCCGTGTGGTTGATGATGAAGAAATGATGAAAACGGCAGAGAGCGTCCGAGATTTCGGAGTTCTCACTCCTGCGATTGTCCGTCCTGACCCCGACGGTGGTTATGAAATCGTTTCTGGTCACAGGCGGCACCGGGCATCGGAGCTTGCGGGTAAGGAAACCATGCCTGCGATTGTTCGTGACCTGGACGATGATGCAGCCATTATTTTGATGGTTGATGCGAATTTGCAGAGGGAGAGTATCCTGCCGAGTGAAAGAGCATTTGCTTATAAGATGAAGCTGGATGCGATTAAACATCAAGGTCAACGCACCGATTTAACTTCATCCCAAGTTGGGATGAAGTTGCAGGCAATGGATATAGTCGGTCAGGAGGCAGGAGAAAGCAGAAATCAGGTACACCGTTATATCCGTCTGACCGAACTGATTCCGGAACTGCTGGATATGGTAGATACGGGTCAGATCAAATTCAATCCTGCGGTGGAGCTTTCCTATCTGGCAAGTGAAGAACAGAAGGATTTTCTTTCTGCAATGGATTATGCTCAAGCAGCTCCTTCCCTTTCGCAAGCACAGCGAATTAAAAAGCTCGCACAGGAGGGCGAGTGTACGCTGGATGCGATGTGCGAGATTATGAATGAAATCAAGAAGGGAGAGCTGGACAGAGTAACCTTCAAAACGGATTCGTTGCGAAAATACTTCCCGAAGTCCTATACCAACAAGCAGATGGAGGATAAAATCATTCAGCTTTTGGAGCAATGGCAGAAAAAAAGAGAAAAATCAATGGAAAGGTAAGGTAAAAAATGTTTACACCCAAAAACATTCAGGGCGCTTTGGAAGAACTCTACGACCTTTGCGATCCTGATTATATGGTAGATATGCTCGTAAACTACAGTGAGGAGTTCGATGATATTTCTCCTGCGCTTCTGGCAAAGTCGTTTCAGAAAAATGCCGAGATGATTAGCGAGTATCGAGTATTGTCCTCTGCTGGTGAGGGTATCGACTATCAGGGAAAGGTACTTCTGAACAGCAGAGCCGTGCGGCTTCTGTCCTATGTAGAAGATATGAGCGGCGATGAAAAAGTTCGCACGATTCAGAGCAAGGAGCTGTGGTTAGCAGAAGATATGACATTCTATGTGGTGTCCTGTATGTCTACGATCACGATGGACAAGGAAGAAGCCATTTGTCTTAACGAACACCGCAGCGTGGTTACTACGGTGGAATGCGAGGACGATATTTTCTTCGACATGGGTTCCCTGATTTGCGAACTGGACGATATTTGCTTGTTCGAGCTTTTAGCCGATGTGGATGCGACTATTTATGAACTGTAACAGGTTCATGGATGGTCGCTTTTCTTATTTCCAAAGAAACGGAGGTATCGAAACTTGAAAGAATACGATGTGAAGATCACCGAAACCTTGGAGAAAACGGTTACGGTGCAAGCAGAATCTCACGATGCGGCAGAGGAACAGGTTAGAGCCGCTTATTACAATTCGGAGTACATTCTGGACTCCGAAAACTTTACCGGTGTTGCGTTCGGCACGACCGAGGAACGGGAGGTTCAGAAAGAACAGGCAGATACCATGAATGTGTTGCTGGTAAAGCCGTTCATGTATCCGCAGGCTGTGCAGATCGGCTGTGAGCTGGAGGATTTGCAGAAAGCCGTAGGTGGCGATATTGAGGCAACTTATCCGTTCAATGAGCCGGTTGCACTGGTGATGCACGACGAAGGTAAACTCGTAGGCAAAGAACTGAACCGTGCGCTGCGTGATGATGACGGCGATATTTATGACATTATCGCCGGTGATTTTCTGGTTGTGGGATTGGGCGAGGATGATTTTTGTTCTCTGTCCCCGGAACTGATGAAGCAGTTTGAGGAACACTTTCATCAGCCTGAGACTTTTGTACGCATGGGGCGCAGCATTATGGCGCTTCCCCTGCCGGATGACATGGTGAAGAAAGAAGATGCACCTGTCAAAGCTGATTCGGTTCCCCACAAAAGTAACCCTGACCGAGATGTTCTGTAAGGAGGTTCTTATGCAAAGAAATTCGACGATTGGAGAGCTGATGGAGCGAAAGCGGATTCAGGATGGTGCCAAGGAGTACCAGGGACATACCTATATGGACTTGGCACGATTTGATGACGCCACCAAGCACATGATTATTTTCGATGTGCTGACCGATGAATCGCCTGTCGGTTGGAAAGGCGAAAGAAATCGCCTGTATTTGAGCGATGTGGGTTATCAGAAGGCTCTGGATAACCAGAAAGCTGGCAATATCAAGATTATCAGCCATGCCGCAGTTGCCAAGGGCAATCTGTATTACGACCACAGAGATATGGCACGATAATCTGTTCACTCTACTGCTTGCAGGAGGTGATGAATCATGCAGGAAGAAGTTGAAAACAGAACAGTAAACCTGGCGATCAGCACAACCAAGCTGACGGGGCGCACTATCATTGCCGGTATCCGCAAGTATTTGCAGCACCGGGAAAAAGTGAAGATGAAAAAGGCACGAGACCCTGCCGTTCATGGAAAGCAATCCGTGAAACAGCTTTTGGGACAGAATCAGGGTGCTACGAATGTTGAGATCGACAAAGAGAGTATCCGTGATTTTGAAAAGCTCGCCAAGAAGTATGGCGTGGACTTTGCCGTAAGAAAAGATAAGTCCGTTGATCCTCCCCGGTTTCTTGTTTTTGTCCGTTCTAAAGATGCAGATGCTTTGGATGCAATCTGCAAGGAACATCAGGCAAGGGCATTAACCAAGAATGAAAAGCCGAGCGTTCTGGCGCAGCTGAAGAAGTTCAAGGAAATTGTCGCAGCGATTCCGAAGAAGGTTCGAGAGAAGAAACAGGAGCGTGATCTGTGATGGATAAGAGAAAAATGAAAAAGCTCCTGATTCTGAATTTACCGTATTTTCTGGTAGGGTTGTTCGCTACGAATTTAGGAGAAGCATGGAGATTGGCTGAGGGGGCAGATTCATCTGCGAAAATCCTCAGCTTTTTTCATGCCCTTCCGATAGCCCTGAACAATCCGTTTCCCAGCTTTCACCCGTTGGATTTGCTGATTGGTATTCTCTGCGGCGCAGGACTTCGGCTGGCTGTCTATCTAAAAGGCAAAAACGCAAAGAAGTACCGACACAATGTTGAGTACGGTTCTGCTCGTTGGGGAACGGCAAAAGATATTGAGCCGTTTATTGCACCAAAGTTCGAGGACAATGTGATCCTGACGAAAACGGAGCGGCTGATGATGAGCAATCGCCCGAAGAATCCTGCCAATGCCCGAAATAAGAATGTTCTGATTATCGGCGGTTCGGGTTCCGGTAAAACTCGCTTTTGGTTGAAGCCAAACCTTCTCCAGATGCACAGTTCCTATGTGGTCACTGACCCGAAAGGCAGCATCGTGATTGAGTGCGGCAACGCCCTTTTGAAGCATGGCTACACCATCAAGATTTTCAACACCATCAACTTTCAGAAGTCGATGCACTATAACCCATTTGCCTATATCCATTCAGAAAAAGACATTCTGAAACTGGTGACAACGCTGATTGCCAACACAAAGGGTGATGGAAAAGCCGGTGATGAGTTCTGGACGAAGGCGGAAACGCTGCTCTACTGTGCCTTGATCGGATATATCCACTATGAAGCTCCGGTTGAGGAACAGAATTTCTCCACCCTGATTGAGTTCCTGAACGCAATGGAGGTGCGGGAAGATGATGAGGAGTTCCAGAACCCGGTGGATCTGATGTTTGAAGCCCTGGAAAAGAAAAAGCCGAATCACTTTGCAGTCCGTCAGTATAAAAAATACAAGCTGGCTGCCGGCAAGACCGCTAAGTCGATTTTGATTTCCTGCGGCGCTCGTCTGGCTCCTTTTGATATTCAGGAGGTCAGAGATGTGACTGCCTATGACGAGTTGCAGTTGGATACTCTCGGAGATAAGAAAACGGCGCTCTTTCTGATTATGTCAGATACGGATGCGACGTTTAATTTTTTGATCTCCATGATTTACACACAGCTGTTCAACTTGTTGTGCGAGAAAGCAGATGATGTGTACGGCGGCAGACTGCCGGTTCATGTGCGCTGCTTGATTGATGAGATGGCAAACATCGGTCAGATTCCCAATCTGGAAAAACTGGTAGCGACAATCCGAAGCCGTGAAATATCGGCTTGCCTTGTTCTCCAGGCACAATCACAGCTGAAAGCCATTTATAAAGACAATGCCGATACCATCATCGGCAACATGGATTCCCGAATTTTCCTGGGTGGTTCTGAGCCAACCACGCTCAAAGAACTGAATCAGGCATTGGGAAAAGAAACTATCGACACCTACAACACCTCCAACACCAGAGGTAACAGCCCGTCTTACGGCTTGAATTATCAGAAGTTAGGCAAAGACCTTGCGAGCGTAGATGAGCTTGCGGTTCTGGATGGCAGCAAGTGTATTTTGCAGTTGCGTGGTGTCAGACCGTTTCTTTCTGACAAGTACGATCTGACGCAGCACCCCAATTATAAGTACACATCAGACTTTGATAAGAGAAATGAGTTCAACATTGAGCAGTTTCTGAGTCGAAGGTTGAAGCTCAAGGCAGGTGATGAGTTTGTGGTAGTCGATGCGGATTAAGGAGGTTTCTGTTTGGAAAATCTGAAAACGGTATCTGCCCTGGTTAAGAACATCTTGGAACACGACCACAAGGCAAGAAATACCGACAATCATTTGTACCTGATGGTACTGGAACACTATTCCGGTCTGCGTGGCATCGACATTCATGCCATGACGGTTCCTGTGTTTTTGAAGGAACTGGATAGACGCAGCTTTCCGGGGTTTGAAACTGTCCGCAGAAGCAGACAGAAAGTGCAGGCAACCTACCCTGACCTTGCTCCCAGTGAAGCCGTAGGCAAGCGCAGAGCAAAAAATGAGGTTGTATATCGAGAATTTGCAGAAAGCGAGGTGTAAAAAAAATGACTTGGTGGATCACGGATACCTCTATTGGGCAGCGATTGAAGTTCGTTAGACGATTTCGCCGCCTTACCCAGAAAGAGCTTGGACTCCTGATGGGGTATTCCGAGAAAACAGCGGATGTCCGTATTGCTCAGTATGAGAAAAACGCTCGAACCCCTAATGCAGAAACCACAGCGAAACTCGCAGAGGTTCTGAAGGTTTCACCTGTCGTTTTTTCACCGACAATCTGTGCTTCTCGTGAAGATTTGTTGCAGTCAATGTATTGGCTGTTTCTTATGAAAGGTGGTGGTGATATATATGATTGTGAAACTGAATATGCAAGAAGCAGAATGGAACAGAAACTTGGCGTGATAACCGTCGAGGAGTTCCTTGAAAAGATTCTCGTAAACTAAGCCTTCCGTCCGGTTTTGATGCCGGTAGTACGGAGGGCTTTTTCTATTCTCAAAACAATTTCAAATTTTAGGAGGAAAATATTATGGCATTTTTCAATAGCGCAGTAACCGTTCTTCAGACTCTCGTTATCGCTCTGGGCGCAGGTCTTGGCATCTGGGGTGCAATCAATCTGCTTGAGGGCTACGGCAACGATAACCCCGGCGCAAAGTCCCAGGGCATGAAGCAGCTCATGGCTGGCGGCGGTGTTGCCCTCATCGGCACCACCCTTGTACCTCTGCTCTCCGGACTGTTCGGTTAATCACAAAACAAGGAGGTAATCGCCTTTGGACAGCATACTCCAACAGATCACAGACTGGCTGAAAGAAATGCTCGTTTCAGCTATTATGGGAAATCTGTCGGGGATGTTTGAGTCCGTCAACAACCAGGTTGGCGAGATAGCAACCTCCGTTGGCATGACCCCGGCGAATTTTTCGCCGGGTGTCTTTGCCATGGTACGAAACATCTCCGAGTCAGTGATTATCCCAATCGCAGGCTTGATTCTGACCTTCATTGCCTGTTATGAGCTAATTCAGATGATTATTGACCACAACAATCTGGCAAATTTTGAAACCTGGATCTTCTTCAAATGGGTGTTCAAGACTTTTGTTGCGGTCATGTTAATCACAAACACATTCAATATCACGATGGCTGTGTTTGATGTGACACAGCACGTTATAAACGCAAGCGCCGGTATCATATCCGGAAATACTGCCATAGATGCTTCGGCATTGGAAACAATGGAAGAAACGCTGATGGCAATGGATTTGGGTCCTTTGCTCGGCTTGTTCCTGCAATCCTTTATCGTGCAGGTCACGATGTCCGCTTTGGCAATCATCATCTTTGTGATCGTCTACGGTCGAATGATTGAAATTTATCTGATGGTCAGCCTTGCCCCGATTCCGCTTTCCACTTTTGGAAACAGAGAACAGAGCAATATCGGACAGAATTATCTGCGTTCGCTGTTTGCAATCGGATTCCAGGGATTCCTGATTATGATCTGCGTGGGCATTTATGCGGTGCTGATTCAGTCTATCGCATTCAGTGATGACATCATCGGTTCTATCTGGGGTGTTATGGGCTACACCGTCCTTTTGTGCTTCACCCTGTTTAAGACTGGTTCGCTTGCGAAGGGTGTATTCAGCGCTCACTAAGGGAAGGAGGAAATTGTTTGGCAGCGTATATTCCCGTACCTCGTGACCTGACGAGGGTAAAAACAAAAGTGTTCTTCAATCTGACGAAACGGCAGTTACTTTGCTTTGGTGCGGCGGCGCTCATCGGAGTGCCGATTTTCTTTCTGGTCAAAGCAACCGGAAATGTGAGCCTTGCAGCACTGTCCATGATGATCGTCATGTTACCGTTGTTCTTTCTGGCAATGTATGAAAAGGATAGTCAGCCGTTGGAAGTGGTTGTAGAACACTTCATTCAGACCAAATTCGTTCGTCCCAAGGTTCGCCCTTATCAGACGGACAACTATTATGACGCTTTGATGCGTCAGTACAAACTGGAAAAGGAGGTTGAACGAATTGTTTTTCAAAAAGAAGCCACAGGCAAGAAACATCAAAATGCCTGCAAATCTGAATCGGAAGCAGCAGCGAGAAATTAAAGCTGTTGTGGAACGGGCAAAGAAGGACAACGGTATTCCGCAGACTGCACAGCAGTCCATTCCCTTTCAGAGAATGTTCCCGGATGGCATCTGCCGTGTCACTGACAGTTATTACACCAAGACCATTCAGTTTCAGGACATCAACTATCAGCTGGCACAGCAGGAAGATAAGACTGCCATCTTCGATGAGTGGTGCAGTTTCCTGAATTTCTTTGACAGCTCCATTCACTTTGAGCTTTCCTTTATGAACCTGAGTACCGATGCTGAAAGCTTTGAAAAGAGTATCCGTATCCCGTTCAAGAAGGACAGCTTCAATCCCGTCCGTGCCGAGTATAGCCAGATGCTGAAAAAGCAGTTGGCGCAGGGCAACAACGGCTTGACCAAAACCAAGTACCTGACATTCGGCATTGAAGCCGAATCCATGCGGCAGGCAAAGCCGAGACTCAACCATATCGAAAACGATCTGCTCAATAACTTTCGGCGTTTGGGTGTCATTGCCACTACCATGAACGGCAAAGAGCGGCTGCATCTGATGCACTCTATGTTCCACATGGGTGATAATGATAAGTTCTTCTTCGATTGGAAGTATCTTGTGGAATCCGGGCTGTCCGTAAAGGACTTCATTGCTCCGACGGCGTTTGCCTTTAAGACCAACCGCACCTTCCAGATGGGCAGTATCTTCGGTTCGATGTCTTATCTGGCAATTACGGCATCAGACCTGTCTGATCGTATGCTGGCGGATTTTCTGGATATGGAATCCACGCAGATCGTGACCATGCACATCCAGTCGGTTGACCAGACTGCGGCGATTAAGACCATCAAGAGAATCATCACCGAGCTTGACCGTTCCAAAATCGAGGAACAGAAAAAGGCTGTGCGTTCTGGCTATGACATGGACATTATCCCATCTGACCTTGCTACCTATGGTAAAGATGCGAAGTCACTTCTGAAAGAATTGCAGAGCCAGAATGAGCGAATGTTCATGGTGACATTTCTGGTGCTGAACACCGGGCGCACCGAGCAGGAACTGGAGAACAATGTGTTCCAGGCACAGAGCATCGCCCAGAAGCATAACTGCAATCTGCGTCGTTTGGATTTTCAGCAGGAATCCGGACTGATGAGCAGCCTGCCTTTGGCACAAAACCTGATTGAGATTCGTCGTGGCCTGACTACCAGTTCCACGGCTATTTTTGTGCCTTTCACCACGCAGGAGCTGTTCCAGAATGGTGGAGAAACGCTCTATTACGGGCTGAATGCTCTGTCGAACAACCTTATCATGGTGGACAGAAAGAAGCTCAAGAACCCCAACGGACTGATTCTGGGTACTCCCGGTTCCGGTAAATCCTTTTCCGCAAAGCGTGAAATCACCAATGCGTTCCTGGTTACGGATGACGATATTATCATCTGCGACCCCGAAGCGGAATATGCGGCTCTGGTTCACAAGTTCAATGGTCAGGTGGTAAAAATCAGCTCCTCCAGTACCAACTATATCAACCCTATGGACATCAACCTGAACTACTCTGAGGATGACAACCCGGTAGCACTGAAAGCTGATTTTATCCTGTCCCTCTGTGAGTTGATTATGGGCAGTAAGGATGGCTTGCAGCCTATCGAAAAGACGGTTATCGACCGTTGTGTGCATCAGATTTACCAGAGATATTTCGACAATCCTGCCCCTGAGAATATGCCGATCCTTGAGGATTTGTATGATGCCCTTCTGAAACAGGACGAAAAGGAAGCCCACCATGTAGCGACCGCCTTGGAAATCTATGTTAAGGGTTCTCTGAAACTGTTTAACAACAGAACCAATGTGGATATTCAGAATCGTCTGGTGTGCTTCGACATTAAGGAGCTGGGCAATCAGCTGAAAAAAATCGGTATGCTGATCGTTCAGGATCAGGTCTGGGGGCGTGTAACTGCCAACCGTTCTGCCGGTAAATCGACCAGATATTATATTGACGAGTTCCATCTGCTTCTGAAGGAAGAACAGACGGCAACCTATTCCGTAGAAATCTGGAAGCGATTCCGTAAATGGGGCGGCTTGCCGACCGGTATTACTCAGAATGTCAAAGACCTGCTTCGTTCCCCGGAGATTGCCAACATCCTCGAAAACTCTGATTTCATCTATATGCTGAATCAGGCAAGCGATGACCGAAGTATTCTGGCACAGCGGTTGAACATTTCGCCGCATCAGCTGTCCTATGTAACCAACTCCGGTGAGGGCGAAGGACTTCTGTTCTATGGCAATGTGATTCTGCCGTTCATTGACCGATTCCCGACAGATCTGGAACTGTATCGCATTATGACCACGAAGTTAAACGAGGTGGCACAGGAAAAGGAGGCGTAATGTATGGCGAAAAGACCTACACGACTCCGTTTTACCGAAGATGACCTTGCAGATTCTCATGTGAAGAAAGCTGCCGACCGTGCAGATAAGGCGGTTGATAGGGCTGAAAAAGCGGCAGACAAATTGGCTTCTAAAAAGGCAAAGCCGAAGCTAAAGCTGGAAACAGATGCAGCCGGTTCCCGTAAAGCAAAGCTCCGTTTTGAAAAAGCGGAGTTTACGGAAATCGAGCGCCCATCTGTGGCAAAGCACATGGCAAGCCGTGGTGCCGCAGTCACGCTCACATCCAAAGCACATCGGGCGGTGTCAGAATATGAGGATGATAATATCGGCGTTCAGGCTGTGCAGGAAACGACCAAGGCTGTTGAATCCACTGTCTATACCGTCGATCATGCCGTTTACAGTCACAAGCTGAAAGCCTACGACAAGGCGGAAAAGCTGGTTGAGAAGTCAGATAAAGCAAATGTAAATGCCCTGTATGAGAAGTTCAAAAAGGACAACCCCGATGCCGGTTCCAATCCCTTTTCCCGTTGGCAACAGAAAAGGGCAATCAAGAAAGAATATGCTGCCGCCAAAGCCGGTAAGAATACCGCTTCGACAACGGCTTCTGCATCTAAGGGTGCAGGCAAGGCAACGGGCAAAGCAGCTCAGGGAGCCAAGAACATCACAGAAAGAGTAACGGAGTTCTGCACCACACACTCTAAAACGATTCTGTTTGTTTTGATTGCCGGACTGCTTTTTATGATACTCTCAGGGATGTTCTCGTCTTGTTCGGCTATGTTCCAAGGCGGCACACAGATCATTCTGGGAACTTCTTTTACTGCAAAAGAGGAAGATATTATTGGTGCGGACAATGATTACAAGGCTTTGGAAGCTGCGCTCCGCAATAAAATCAATAATATCGAGCGTACTCATAGCGGATATGACGAGTACCGGTATGACCTTGATGAAATCAACCACAATCCTTATGAGCTGGCGGCGTATTTGACGGTGAAGTTTGAGGATTACACCAGAGATGAGGTGCAGGCTACCCTGCAATGGCTATTTGAGCAACAATATGAGCTGACCCTGACGGAAGTAGTAGAGATTCGTACACGAACAACATCTTCTACTGATCCCGAAACGGGAGAGACAACAACAGAGGAAGAAGATTACGAATATTATATTCTGAATGTGAAGCTCAGAAATAAGGGCTTGAACAGTGTGATTTCAAATTCCGGCTTGTCGGAAGATGATATGGAGCGATATAGAATTTTGCTTCAGACAAGGGGCAACAGACCGGATATTTTCGGAAATGACATTTACGCCACCCCTGGCGGCGAGTACACCGATTATGATATTCCGGGCGAAGCGCTGACAGACACAAGATTTGCCAATATGATTCGGGAAGCTGAAAAATATCTGGGATACCCGTATGTGTGGGGCGGCAGCAGCCCGTCTACCTCCTTTGACTGCTCCGGATTTGTTTCCTATGTAATCAATCACTGCGGAAACGGTTGGAGTGTTGGTCGTTTGACCGCAAACGGTTTGATGGGCGTATGCGACATTATCCCGAAAAGCTCTGCCAAACCGGGAGATTTGATTTTCTTCCAAGGCACTTATGATACCTCCGGTGCATCACACGTTGGTATCTATGTTGGCAATGGTATGATGATCCACTGCGGAAACCCCATTTCCTACGCTTCTATCGAATCGAATTACTGGCAACAGCATTTTTACTGCTTCGGCAGAATCAGAAACTAAAGGAGGGATGGCGATTGAGTGCCAAGTTAGACAGAATAGGTGCAGACCTTGAAAAAGCCCGTAAGAAACGGGCAGAATGGGATGCTAAGGTGAAAGACCTGGAACGCAGATACCGTGAGGAGGAAAATTCCGAAATCCATGAGATGGTTCATGCTGCGAACCTGAATCCCGAACAGCTTTCCGAGCTGCTCCGTATGTTTGCTGCGGATATGGCTCCGAAGCCTGATACGATCAATACTATGAATGAGGAGGAAACGCAGAATGAGATTTAAGAAAATTGGAGCCGCATTGCTGGCGTGTGCAATGTGTTTTGGCGTGTTTTCTACAACGGCATTTGCCTATGTAGATGAAAGCGTAGCGACTGAAGAACCTGCGGTCGAAGAAAAAGTTCCCGAAACAGAGCCGGAGGAGCCGATGCTACCGCTTACTCCCGACGGCAATCTGACTTTGGTTGATGACGCTGGCTCGCCTACGAAAAGCGGAAAGCAGTTCATTACCGCTGTAACCAAAAACGGAAACTACTTCTATATCATCATTGACCGTGATGATAAGGGCGAGGAAACCGTGCATTTTCTGAATCAGGTGGATGAAGCCGACCTGCTCAAGCTGATGGACGAGGAAGAAGTTGCAGAGTTCACCAAGCCGGTTGAGGAAACAAAGCCGGAAGTAGTTGAAACAGTTCCTGAAATTACAGAACCGACACCGGAGGAAAAGCCGAAATCCACAAATATGCTCCCGGCGATTCTTACTCTGATTGTGCTTGCCTGTGGTGGTGGATTCTTCGTATTTAAGAAAGTCCAGGAAAAGAAGAAGGCACAGGAAGCGGCAAAGCCTGACCCAGATGCTGATTATGTGGACGATGACGAGGACTATGGGTACGATCCGGAGTTTGAGGACGACGATGAAGATAGCTCCGTCGATGAAGATGATAATGAACCTGTGTAAACAGGATAGGCTTGATGCCTGGGGCAGCCTTCGGGTTGCCTTTACATAGTTTCCGCTTTCAAAAAATAAAAAAATTTGCGTTTTTGAAAGTGACATCTTGCATATACTATTAGCAGACAGTATAATAAGTACAGCGAAGCGGTTTCGAGAAATGAAAAAACTTCAATTTTTGAAAGCGGGTGACTATATGAAAACAATCACGAGAGCAAAATATCTCGATAGAATCATTGAACTGAATGGTACTCCTGACATCAAGATCATCACGGGCATTCGTCGATCTGGTAAGTCCAAATTGATGCAGGCGTATATTGCGTATCTGAAAAGCAATTTTGAAAACATCAATATTATCTTCATCGACTTCATGGATTTGGCGTATGAAGAAATCAAGGAATACCATGCCTTACACGCCTATGTGGAAGAACATTATCAGGAAGGAAAAACGAACTACCTGTTTGTAGACGAGGTTCAGATGTGTCCCAAGTTTGAGTTGGCAATCAATAGCCTGTACTCTAAGGGAAAATACGACATCTATGTAACAGGCTCTAATGCTTTCCTGTTGAGTGCAGATCTGGCAACTCTGTTTACCGGACGCTATATTGAAATTCATGTGTTTCCTTTCAGCTTCCAGGAATATTGCCAGTATTATGATGATATTAGTGACAAAGATAAGCTCTTTGATGAGTACGCTATCAAGGGCGGTTTAGCAGGTTCCTATGCTTATAGAACCGAAAAAGACAGAACAAACTATATCAAAGAGGTCTACGAAACGATTGTTACAAGGGATTTGGTACAGAAATATACTCTCCCGGACACTTTGGTTTTACAACGTCTGAGCGAGTTCCTTATGGATAATATCAGCAACCTGACTTCTCCGAATAAGGTCAGTCAGCTACTGACAGCAAATGAGACTCCAACCAATCATGTAACCGTCGGCAAGTACATTAAGTATTTGTGCAATGCTTTTGTATTTTATGATATTAAGAGATATGACATCCGAGGTAAGAAATACCTTGAAAGCTCTGAAAAGTTCTATTTGTGTGACAGCGGTATTCGATATGCAATACTGGGAAGCAGAAATATAGACTATGGCAGAGTATATGAAAACGTTGTTTGTATCGAGCTTCTTCGCCGTGGATATGATGTCTATGTCGGCAAGCTCTATCAAAAGGAAATCGACTTTGTTGCTCAGAGAGGTAGCGAAAAGATTTATATTCAGGTCAGCGACAACATTTCCGGGCAGGAAACATTTGAGAGAGAATGCTCTCCTCTGCTTCAGATTCGAGACGCTTATCCGAAAATGATTATTGCCAGAACCAAACATCCCCAATATAGCTATGAAGGAATCGAAATTCACGATATAGCCGATTGGTTGCTACAAGAATAAGCAAGGTGAAATATCTCCGTCATTCTCTTTTGAAATGATGGAGATATTTTTATTATGACGGAGATTGTAGAACAGAAAATTGTATCAGGTTGCAAAAATCCTTTCCGAACTTTTTACATAGCAGTCATGCACTACGGTGTGTGGCTGCTTATTTTTTTGTGAAAGGAGCAGATGCAAATGAAATTAGTTTTGGCTGAAAAGCCTTCGGTTGCACAGAGTATTGCCAAAGTGTTAGGTGCTGCCAAGCGTGAGGATGGCTACTTAGAGGGAAACGGATATGTGGTCAGCTGGTGTGTAGGGCATTTGGTGGAGCTGGCACAGCCGGAAGTCTATGATGCGAAGTACAGCAAATGGGCTTATGCAGACCTTCCTATCTTCCCGATGGACTGGCAGTATGAGGTTTCTGCCGGTACGAAAAAACAGTTTGGGATTCTGAAAAAGCTCATGGCCAGAGAAGATGTTGCGAGTCTTGTGTGTGCAACAGATGCCGGTCGTGAGGGCGAGCTGATCTTTCGGTTGGTGTACCACAAAGCCGGGTGCAGAAAGCCGTTTGAGCGGCTTTGGATTTCCTCGATGGAAGATGTAGCAATCAAGGAGGGCTTTGAAAATCTCAGGTCTGGAACGGAATATGATGCTTTGTATGAAGCAGCACTGTGTCGAGAACGAGCCGACTGGATTGTTGGTATTAACGCTACTCGACTTTTTTCGACCCTTTACGGGCAGACCCTGAATGTTGGTCGTGTTATGACCCCTACCCTTGCTATGGCTGTTATGCGAGAAGCTGCCATTTCCGCATTCAAGCCTGAACTGTTCTACACAGTTCAGATTGGATTGGATGGTTTTACGGCTGCAAGCGAACGCTTCAAAACCAAGGCAGCAGCCGAAGCTGTCAAACAAAGCTGTTCGGTGGCAATCGTTCAGAAAGCTGAATGTAAGGAGAAAACAGAAAAGCCGCCTGCGCTCTATGACCTGACCAGTTTACAGAGAGAAGCCAACCGTGTGCTTGGCTACACGGCACAGCAGACCTTGGACTACACGCAGAACCTCTATGAAAAGAAACTGGTCACTTATCCCCGTACCGACAGCAGGTTTCTGACGGAAGATATGGCACATAGCCTGACCGACCTCGTAAAGCTGGCTTTCCACACATTCCCCGTGGAGGATGTGGATAACATACCAGTTCATGCAGAGCAGGTTGTGAATAACAAAAAGGTCACAGATCACCATGCCATCATTCCGACCAGAGAATTGCAGAAATGCAATCTGAGCGAACTTCCCAAGGGTGAACTTGCAATTTTGCAACTGATCTCGAATCGGTTGTGCGTAGCTGTTGGCGATCCGCACCGATACGCAGAGACAGTTATTGAGCTGGACTGTGGCGGTACCGTGTTTTCCACCAAAGGCAAAACTGTTGTGCAGGATGGATGGAAAGCTCTGGTTCAGAAAAATGATTCGACAAAATCCGACGAAAACGTGCAGACACTCCCTTCTGTTTCCGTTGGTGACGAAATGACCGTCAGCGGCACGGAAATCAAGGAAGGGAAAACATCTCCCCCTAAACACTTTACCGAGGATACTCTGCTTTCTGCTATGGAAACTGCCGGTGCGGACGAAATGCCTGATGAGGTGGAGCGCAAAGGTTTGGGAACGCCTGCGACCCGTGCCGGTATCATTGAGAAGCTGGTTCGCATCGGTTTTCTGGAGCGTAAGGGTGATAAGAAAACCAAACACCTGATTCCGACCCACAAGGGTACGGCTCTGGTAACAGTCATGCCGGAACAGATTCAGTCCCCATCCATGACGGCGGATTGGGAAGAAAAATTGTTGCTCATTGAGAAAGGCGAATATGCCAGCGAGGACTTTATGGACGAGATCAAAGATGTGATTGCCGGTCTGATTCAGAACTATGAAGTAATCCGTGATTCCGAGGTTATGATGTCGAAAGAAGCCAATTCTATCGGCAAATGCCCGCTCTGCGGCAGTGCTGTAGAGGACAAAGCCAAGGCATTTTTCTGTTCCAACAGAGCTTGCAAATTTGCCCTCTGGAAAAACAATCGCTACTTTGCGAGCATCGGCAAGAGCATGACTTCTGCCACGGCGCAGAAATTGCTTGGTTCCGGCAAGGTAAAGCTCAAGAATTGCAAGTCCGAAAGAACGGGCAACACCTTTGATGCCACCGTCTTTATGGAGGTATCAGATGATGGCAAAACGAAGTTCAGTATGGAATTTGAAAATGGAGGAAAGCGCAAATGACAAATGAGTACAACCCGGATGGTAAGGAAATCCGATTTATCGACAGCCATTATAAGGATTTGTTTCATATCCCCGATGGCAGCTGTGTGCAGATTCACTACCCGGATGAAATGGTTGTGAAGCCCTGCACCTTCATTGACGAGTATCATACGCAGATCGGATACAATGTGTTTCATATCTGCCAGTTTGCAGAAATTATGGAGCGCAACGGCGCAAGCTATATGCCGGAGCCTGAGATTATGGGCGATGAAGCCGCATGGAAGGTCGGAAAGGATAGAATCCTTGCGGTGCAGACCTGCGAAGATGGTTACGACTACACCCTGTTGGATGAAAACTACAACGAGATTGATGGCGGTCAGGTTGATAACCCTGAACTGTCCATGCTCGAAGTCCGCCGGGATATTCTGGAATCCTTCGGGCTGGAGCGCCGGGAACTGCGGGCAATGTTCTATGAGGATGTCATGGAGCAGGCTTTTGAAGTCGGCAGACAGGCGGTGGTGGTCAATGACCCTATCGCTGAGCTTGCTTTTAAGCTCGACCGTTTTGCAGAGAACTTCGACCCCTATGAATATATGGATCAGGTCGATGATGTGCAGGCGCATATCCAAGAAATCAAGGCAGATCTTGCCGCTGGTAATACGGCTCCGTATCGTGAGTTCCTGAATACAGCCATTGAAGAAGCCCGTGAGGAAACTGCGGTTGAGGTTGCCAAAGTGCTGAAAAGTCAGCTGGATAAGCTCGACTCTCCGAAGCGTGAGTCGGTCATGGAAAAACTGGCACAGGCCGCAGAAAAAGCTGCGCCTGCCAGTCCCTCTCCCAAACGCAAAGAGCCTGAACGATAAGGAGGACACGGATATGAAAAACGAAAAATGGGATGATGTTCACGGAAATACCACCCCGGATGACAGAATGGTTGCTTTTCTGGAAAGCCCCACGGATTCCTATGCGATTCTTCAGCTGCGGGAAGATGTAGACGATAATATCCCGCTCATGTTTGCAAATTACAGCTACCTTCAGAAGAAAGAAATGGAGCCTGAGATTGACCGTTACGAGGTGGTCTATCATGGCTCCATTTCTATGTCCGAGGATGTGAATCGGCAGCTGGAAGATTTGTATGTAAAGTTCAATATTGACCACCCGGATGATTTCCGTGGTCACAGTATGTCGGTCAGCGACATCGTAGCCTTAAAGGTAGTCGGTGAGGTATCCTTTCACTATGTAGATTCTGTTGGGTTTCAGAAGCTGGAAAACTTTATGAAGTCCGAAAACTACCTGAAAAACGCAGAGATGGCAATGGAAGATGATTATGGGATGATTGACGGTATCATCAATAACGGAAAAGCGTCCGGATTAGAGGAACGTCCTTCGGTGTTGGAGCAGTTAAAGGAAAAGCCCGTGCCGGATGTTTCCCATAAGCCGCCCAAGAGCCACCCGGAAAGGGAGATTGAATGATGGATTTCACACAGGATGAGCGGAACATGATGATGCTTTACAGCCCTGGCACAAGGTCAGGGCTGTGTGAAGCACTGACACTGATGAAGGAACAGCTTTCGGAGGACGAGTCAGAGCTTTTTGCTTTGGCAGACTCGGTTCTCCGTAAAGTTTCAGCCATGGACGATGCCGCCTTTGAGAAGCTGAACCTTTATCCGGATTGATAGGATTGGAGGGATACAATGAACGCAAAAGAGCGATTTTATTCCGGATTAGCAAAAGAAACGATTGGGAAAATCACCTCGAACACAGATAACTGGACTTCGTTTTTGAGAACGATGTCCCGCAACTATGAGTTCACCTATCCGGAACAGGTGATGATTTATGCTCAGCGCCCCAATGCGACCTTTTGCAAGCCCTATGAGGACTGGAACGCTGAAAATTACCGCAGATATGTAAAGCGTGGCTCTACCGGCATTGCTCTGTTTGTGATGAACAGGGATAAACCGTATCTGCGCTATGTGTTTGATGTGGCGGATACCGGCGTTCGCCGTTCTTCCCCGGAACTGAAACCGTGGGAGGTGACGCCTGAAAACCGCTCCTATGTCATGGAAGCGATGGAGCGTACCTTCGGTGTTGCCGCTGACGGGGTACTGGAAGCACAGCTTGAAGATATTGCATCCGCACTGGCGGCTGAGTATTGGGACGATTACAAAAAGCAGTTCCTCGACATCGTTGCCAACAGCTTCCTTGAGGAGTATGATGAACTCAACATCGAAGTAGCTTTCAAAAATGCGGTGGCAAACAGCGTATCCTATACGATGTATTGCCGGTTCGTGGAAAGTCCCGACAACTACTTCGAGCATGAGGATTTCCAGAAGGTGTTTGATTTTAACACCAGACAGACGGTAAATGCCCTTGGTACTGCGGTGAATGCCATCAGCACAAGGATGTTTCAGGAAATCGAAAAAGCGATTGGAGAACATGAGCAGATTAAAGCTACCGAAAGGAGTACAGATTATGAGCGAGATGACTTACAGACAGGCCGGAGATTATCAGATTCCGAACCTTCAGTTGGAGAACGAGGGAGAGAAACCTCTGGGCAAGTACGGCAGGATGCGTCGAGCATTTTTGGAACAGAACAATCCGATGCTCCTGAACGACATGATTCTGACGGAGAGCCTGTTCCCGCACCTGTGGGAGATCGAGGAAACAGCGAAAGCCAGAGTGGAGTTTCTGATGGAGCAGTACCTGAAGGACAGCCCCGCACCGGACAAGGAAACGCAGCAGATGGCGTGGGTGCAGCACATGAACAGCCTGAAAGCACAGGCGGAGGAAGTCGTGATGACGGAGCTTATCAACAGCTGAGTCTGAACCTTTTCCTCTCCGAAAATGAACAAATCAGTTTTATCGACCGAGCAGAGAGCTTTACGCCCTCTGCTTTTTCTTTTGCCCAGGAAGAAATCGACCACTTCCTTCTGCTTGGTAGCAATACCGATGAAGCCCGAAAAGTCGTAGCGCTGGAATATATGAAGCAGAAGCCGTTGGAAGAAATCGTTCAGACCTTAAAGCAGGTCTATCACGGCGGCTATGGTCTGAAAGAAGATAGCGGGAATATCTGTGCGTGGTATGCCGAGGACGGTATCCACCTTGCCAAAGGTTCCTCTGCCATTGACAGCCCCAGAGCGCAGATCGTTTCTTGGGAAACGGTTGCCGAGCGCATTGGAGAACTGCTTGAAAATGGTCGGTTCGCAACTAATGTGGAACTGGTAGAAGCATCCGGATATGAGCGTCAGAAGTTGGCAGAATCCCTGTGGCATCTTTATCACGATTTGAGTGAAGAAGCCCGTTCCAGCAACTATCTGGCAATTCTTCATCAGGAACCGTTTCGTGGTTTCCCTGACGAAACCGCAGACTTGGCTGAAAAGTTGGATGACCCTCGTTTCCACGCAACCTTGGTACAGCAGTATTCGGAATTTAGAAAAACCCTTGCGGAAAATCCCGATCTGCTTCGTTTTCACTATCACAAGCTGAATCTCATTCAGAAACAGCTGTATGAGTTGAATATGCCTTTGCGTGAGTATCAGACCGATATGATGCAGATGCCCCTTGTCCGCCAGTTCATTACGGATGATGAAGTCAATGCAGACTTGACCCGTGGAAGCGGCTTTTCCGGTGGTAAAGCCCGTATTTATAACTACTGGCAGGAGAATCATTCTGCCAAGGAAAAGATGGACTTCCTGAAGCATGAATACGGAACCGGTGGTCATTCCCATGCCTGCTCTGGTGCAACGCACAGCGGTCAGGATCACGATGCCAAGGGTGTTGCTTACACCAAGAGCGGTTGCGATAAATTGCAGATGTCCTGGGCGCAGGTGGTGCAGAGAATCGACGGTCTGATACGAAAGGGACGCTACCTCAGCCCGGAGGAAGAAGCGGAACGACAGGCTATCGAAGAAGCTAAAACTGATCCGTTGGAAGATGTTTATGACCGTTTCGCAGTGATTGATACCGAGGATGGCGAGTATGCGATCTGGGATAATCAGACCGATGACTACTATGTAGACCCGGAAGGCGTTACGGAATACTTCACGGACGAATGGCTTGCCAATGACTATTTGGAGGAAGTTCGTCAGTCCGTAGCTGCGATGGAGTCGGTTCAGCCAGAAGCGCCTGTGGCAGAGCCTGCCGAAGTTGTGGAAGCATCTGCTTCCGAGGAACCGAAATGGAATTATCAGGTCGGTGACACGGTATATCTGGACGATACAGCTTTCCGTGTGGAGCAGATCACGGACAGAGAAGTTCAGCTGCGTGACCCTACGCTTGCTTATCCCATCTTCCGTGCCGAGAATCGTGAGAATTTCGAGCGTATGCTCTCTCAGGACGAAAGAAACCATGCGGTAAGGGTTGATGCCCAAACCGAAGAAAAGCCCGTTACAGAGGATTTTCTGGGCAAAACCGAACCGAGGGACTACACCCCTGAGTATCAGCTGTTAGACCGTCTGCGTATGGACTGCGAATACTTCCTTGGTGCAGGACAGCACAGCGAAAAGCATCTGTGGGCAGGCAACCGCCATGCACAGATTGCCAAGATGCGTGAGCTGTATGAAATGATTCCCGACAAACCAGAATGGCTGACACCTGAGATGATTAACAGCTACGAGGAGCGCATGGCTCCCCGCTATCTGGTTGCCGCCTACCATCACTTTGAAAACGGCTTCGATGATAAACTGGACTACTACACTCTGGAAGAAGCGGAAAAAGCTGCCCAGGGCTATGTGGACGGAACCATGGAGGATGACGGATTCAAGTACGATGGTGCTGCCGTTTACGATCAGCAGGAGCATAAGTGCATCCGTATCTATGGGGACTACCCTGACGAAAAGGCACACGCACAGGTCAGAGCCAGTGCGGAACCCGAACAGCAGGAACCGGAACACTTCATCGATCATTTTTATGTTGCCGAGGACATTCAGAAGCGGGGTGCGCTGGACATCAAGGAATACAGTTCCTTTGATGATGCCCTGCGAGCCTACTATGCACTTCCTGACACGCAGAGAAAAGCCCTGGGTGCAATGAATACCAGAGATCTGCCGGGTAGTCTGGACTTCGTACAGTGCGTAGATGGAAAGGACACCATCATTCAGGATTATGCCCAGGTGGACGGATGGCAGAATGCCGAAGTCATGGACATTATCGCTCAGCTTGAGCAGTCCATCACCACCAGAGAAATCCCACCTGTTCCTGCGGTGAACTTCCACATCACGGATGACAACATCGGTGAAGGTGGACCGAAGCAGAAATTCGCAAGAAACATCGCAGCCATTGAAACTCTGTTCAAACTGGAAAGCGAGAACAGGAACGCCACTACCGAAGAACAGGAGATTTTGTCGAATTATGTCGGTTGGGGCGGTCTGGCAGATGCCTTTGACCCGGACAAGGGAAATTGGGCGAAGGAGTATCAGACACTGAAAAACCTGCTTTCCGAAGATGAATATGCTGCGGCAAGAGCTTCCACCCTGAACGCACATTACACCACCCCTACGGTCATTCGCTCCATCTACGATGCGGTCGGACAGATGGGCTTTGAAACAGGAAATATTCTGGAGCCTGCTATGGGTATCGGCAACTTCTTTGGTATGCTCCCTCCTGAAATGCAGAGCAGCCGTTTGTATGGTGTGGAACTGGATTCCATCACCGGCAGAATTGCTCAGAAGCTCTATCCCAACGCAGAAATCAAAGTAGCCGGTTTTGAAACGACAGACCGCCGAGACTTTTACGATCTGGCTGTGGGTAATGTCCCTTTCGGCAACTACAAAGTGTCCGACAAGCCGTATGACAAGCTGGGATTCTCCATTCACAACTATTTCTTTGCCAAGGCTTTGGATCAGGTTCGTCCCGGTGGTGTGGTCGCTTTTGTGACAAGCCGTTACACCATGGATTCCAAGAACTCTGACGCAAGGCGATATATGGCGCAGAGGGCGGAACTGCTTGGTGCAATCCGTCTGCCAAACGATGCCTTTAAGAAAAACGCAGGCACGGAAGTCGTGTCCGACATCCTGTTCCTGCAAAAGCGTGACCATCCGATTGACATTGTACCGGAATGGGTAAACCTTGACCGCACCGAAGAAGGACACACCATGAACAGCTACTTTGTCGCTCATCCTGAAATGGTTCTGGGCGATACGGTGGAAGAAAGTACCGCCTACGGCATGGACATTACAGTGCGTCCCATTGAGGGCATGGAACTGTCCGAACTTCTGAAAGAAGCAGTTTCCCACATCCAAGGAACCTATCAGGCTGTGGAGCTTCCCGAAGCTGACAAGGGTAAGGAAATCGAAACCATTCCTGCAACCCCGGATGTAAAGAATTTCTCTTATACCGTGGTGGATGGCAATGTGTACTTCCGTGAAAACTCCCTGATGCGCCGTGTAGACCTGAATGAGAAAGCAAAAGACCGTGTGATGGGCATGGTGGAACTTCGTGGTATCGTCAACGAGCTGATCGAATATCAGCTTGAGGATTACCCGGATGAAATGATTACTCAGAAACAGGCAGAACTGAATGATGCCTACGATGCGTTTGCCGCAAAGAACGGGCTTATCAATAATCGAGCCAATGGTCAGGCATTTGCTGACGATTCCTCCTACTATCTCCTGTGTTCTCTGGAAAATGTGGATGAGGACGGCAATCTGAAAAGCAAGGCGGATATGTTCACCAAGCGAACCATCAAGCCGGAACGCAGAGTGACGAGCGTGGATACGCCGTCCGAAGCTCTGGCAATCTCTATCGGTGAGCGTGGCAAGGTGGATTTGCCGTTTATGGCACAGCTGCTTGGAACACCTGGAGAATACGATGCGATTCAGGCAGAGCTTCGAGGGGTGATCTTCAAAGACCCGATGGCTCCCGATGCTGTGGAAGTTGGATGGCAGACTGCCGATGATTACCTTTCCGGTGATGTAAGAAGCAAGCTGCGTGTCGCACAGATGGCGGCAGACAGGGATTCTTCCTTCCACATCAATGTGGAAGCCTTGCAGAAAGCACAGCCGAAGGACTTGGATGCGTCCGAGATTGATGTGCGTTTGGGTGCAACATGGATTGATGCCGATTATATTCAGCAGTTCATGGAGGAAACCTTTGAAACGCCGTATTACTTGCGCCGTTCCATTGAGGTCAAGTTCTCCGAGCTGACCGCAGAGTGGCGCATCAACGGTAAGAGTTCTCCCAACTACAACGATGTGGCGGCGTATGTCACCTACGGTACAGAGCGAGCCAACGCATATCGGATTCTGGAGGAAACGCTGAATCTGAAGGATATTCGTATCTATGATACGATTGAAGATGCAGATGGTAAGCAGAAGCGTGTCCTCAATAAAAAAGAAACTACCCTGGCACAGCAGAAACAGCAGGCAATCAAGGATGCGTTCCGAGATTGGATTTGGAGAGATCCGCACAGACGAGAAACCCTTTCCACCAAGTACAACGAACTTTTTAACTCCACCAGACCTCGTGAGTATGATGGCTCTCATATCCGTTTCGGCGGCATGAACCCGGATATTACCCTCCGTGAACACCAGAGAAATGCTATCGCTCATGTGCTATATGGTGGAAATACGCTGCTTGCACACGAAGTTGGTGCGGGCAAGACCTTCGAGATGGCTGCATCGGCTATGGAGAGTAAACGGCTTGGATTGAGCCAGAAATCCCTGTTCGTTGTGCCGAATCACTTGACCTTACAGTGGGCAAACGAGTTCCTGCACCTCTATCCGAGTGCCAAGCTCCTTGTTGCCACCAAGAAGGATTTTGAAACAGCAAACCGTAAGAAGTTCTGCGCTCGTATCGCAACGGGTGACTATGATGCAGTCATCATCGGTCACAGCCAGTTTGAAAAAATCCCGCTTTCTGCCGAACGACAGGAACGGCAGCTGCGGGAGCAGATTGATGAGATCGAGGGTGCGATTGCGGAGCTGAAATGGCAGCGTGGCGAAAACTTCACGATCAAGCAGATGGAGAAAACACGAAAATCATTGGAAGCCAGACTGGACAAGCTCCTTGCCGCTGACAAGAAAGATGATGTCATTACCTTTGAGCAGTTGGGTGTAGACCGGCTGTTTGTGGACGAAAGCCATGCGTTCAAGAATTTGTTCCTCTACACAAAAATGCGAAATGTGGCAGGTCTGTCCACCTCCGAAGCCCAGAAATCTTCGGATATGTTTATGAAGTGCCGCTATATGGATGAGCTGACCGGCGGGCGTGGTGTGATCTTTGCAACCGGTACTCCAGTAAGTAACTCGATGACCGAGCTTTATACGGTCATGCGCTATCTCCAGTACAGTACGCTCCAGCAAAAGAACCTGACCCATTTTGATTCCTGGGCATCGACCTTCGGAGAAACAACAACTGCGATTGAGCTTGCACCGGAGGGAACCGGCTATCGTGCCAGAACCCGATTTGCGAAGTTCTTCAACCTGCCTGAACTGATGAATATGTTCAAGGAGGTTGCCGACATCAAGACCTCTGACCAGTTGCATCTCCCTGTTCCCGAAGCAAAGTTTGAAACGGTTGTGGTTCAGCCCTCTGAGTACCAGAAGGATATGGTGGCTTCCCTTTCAGAGAGAGCAGCAGATGTTCATGCCGGTATTGTAGACCCGTCCGTCGATAATATGCTCAAGATTACCAGCGACGGACGAAAATTGGGACTGGATCAGCGGCTAATGAACACCCTGTTACCCGATGACCCTGACAGCAAGCTCAATGCCTGCGTGGGAAATATCCTGCGTATCTGGCAGGACGGTCAGGCTGACAAATTGACCCAGTTGGTGTTCTGCGACCTTAGCACACCGAAAAATGATGGAACCTTCAATGTCTATGATGATGTCAAAACCAAGCTGATTGCAAACGGTGTGCCTGCGGAAGAAGTTGCCTTTATCCATGATGCAGATACCGAGGCAAAGAAAAAAGACCTCTTTGCCAAGGTTCGTACCGGGCAGGTGCGAGTGCTTCTTGGCAGTACGCAAAAGATGGGTGCAGGAACCAACGTCCAGGACAAATTGGTGGCAGTTCACCACTTGGATGTGGGTTGGCGTCCGTCTGATATGACCCAGAGAAACGGTCGTATCATCCGTCAGGGCAACCGGAACAAAGAGGTTCAGGTGTATCAGTATGTGACCGAGGGAACCTTCGATGCCTACCTGTATCAGACCTTGGAAAACAAGCAGAAGTTTATTTCTCAGATTATGACCTCCAAATCACCGGTTCGCTCCTGTGACGATGTGGATGAGCAGGCGCTGTCCTATGCGGAGATCAAGGCGCTGTGTGCCGGCAATCCGCTTATCAAGGAAAAGATGGACTTGGACATTGATGTGGCAAGGCTGAAGGTGCTGAAAGCTGACCACCAGAGCCAGCAGTACCGTATGGAAGATAAGCTTCTGAAATACTTCCCGGCTGAGATTGAAAAGCAGACAGGCTATATTCATGGCTTTGAAGCTGATATTAAAACCGTGGAAGCACACCCGCAGATTGCCGATGGCTTTTGCGGCATGGAAATCATGGGCAAAGCCTACACCGAAAAGGCAGATGCCGGTGAAATCCTCCTTGCGGCTTGTAAGGACACGAAAAGTGCCGATCCGGTTCCTCTTGGCAGTTACCGTGGCTTTCAGATGGAGCTTTCGTTTGACAGTTTCCGGAACGAGTTCGATGTGACCCTGAAGGGCGCTGTGAGCCACAGAGTAGCCCTTGGAACGGACGCACGAGGAAATATCACCCGACTGGACAATGCCCTTGCAGGCATCCTTGAGCGCTTAGAACGAGCCAATGAGCAGTTGAATAATCTCTACAATCAGCAGGAAGCAGCCAAGGCGGAGGTTGGAAAACCGTTCCCGCAGGAAGCAGAGCTGACAGCCAAAAGTCAGCGACTGGCAGAACTGGATGCAGCCCTGAATATGGAGGACTCTGTGGAAAATCGTGACGAAAGAAGCGAGTCAGAGCGTCCTTCTGTGTTGGCTGATCTGAAATCCAAAGCGGAGCATATCCCGCCTGCAAAATACTCTGAAACCCGTGAGGAGGTGTTGTAATGGCAAAGCGAGATCAGGATGTTCATTTCCTTGCATCCAAGGAGGAGGTCGAGCGAATCCATGAGAAGATGGACGAGCTTGGCATCCGCAGCATGGGAGCCTATCTGCGGAAAATGGCTCTGGATGGTTACTGTATCAGACTGGATTTGCAGGATGTGAAAGCCCTGGTTTCGCTCCTGCGAATCTGCTCCAACAACCTGAACCAGTACGCAAAGCGAGCGAACGAAACAGGCAGCATCTATCGTGCTGACATTGAGGATTTGCAAAAACGGCTGGAGGAGATCTGGACGGACATGAGAGAAGTTCTTGTTCGCCTGTCCTCAATCCAGTAATCCGACAACTTGTTGGGAAGTCGCAGTTTCGGCTGCGGCTTTTACATAAGGGTTGACATCATTGCGTTATGGCAGATACCCTTGTACAATATAATTAAAAGAAAGGGGTTGAGCCTATGAAGCTGGTATTGAAGATATTGGCACTGCCGGTGCTGTTCGTTGTAAAAGTGATTTGCATTCTTGGAAATCTGCTTACAAATGTTGTGTCCTATGTAATTGGTTTATTGCTCTTGGTCATTGGCGGATCTGCGATTTACTGCATTGTAAAGGCTTTGTGGCAGTCCCTGCTTATTCTTGTGGTTCTTGGAATTGCGACAATAGCAGCGGTGTTCTTGCTCGTCTGGGCTGTTATGAAAGTCGAGAATATTGGAGAAAGTCTGGGAGCATTTATCAGGTCATAAGATAATATCAGAGAAAAGTCACCGACCGGTGGCTTTTTCTTTTTGGGAAGGAAGTGATGGGAATGGCAGCGACAAGATTGATTGCACTCCATGTGAATAAGGGAAAGACGGTCGCTCAATGTTTGGCAGACAGAACCGACTACTCACAAAATGCCGCAAAAACCAATGATGGCGAATTTATCAGTTCCTATGAGTGTGATCCAAAGACAGCAGATGAGGAATTTCTGCTTTCCAAACGGCAGTATCAGCATATTACCGGCAGACAGCAGAAGAACAATATCATCGCATACCAGATACGCCAGTCCTTTAAGCCGGGAGAAATCACCCCGGAAGAAGCGAACCAAGTCGGCTATGAAACAGCGATGCGATGGACAAAGGGAAAACACGCTTTCATCGTTGCGACCCACATCGACAAATCCCACATTCACAATCATATCATTTATAATTCGACCTCGCTGGATGCCACACGGAAATTCAAAAACTTCTTTCTTTCCGGTCTGGCGGTGCAAAGACTCAGTGATATGGTTTGCCTGGAACACGGGCTGTCCATTATTACACCGAAGCCGTATCGGGAGCGCCAGAAAAGAACTGTTTATCCCAAGAAGCGTACCCAGCGTGACGAATTATGTGATGCGATTGATGCGGTGCTGAAGCAGAAACCAAAGAGCTTTGATGGCTTTGTTCAGGCTCTGGCTGACATGGGATTTGAGTTCAAGGATGGAAAGCAGCCTGCGTTCAAGGGCGAGAATCAGAAGCGTTTCATTCGGCTGCGTTCCCTGGGCGAAGGATATAGCAAAGAGGAAATTCAAGCGGTTATCTCCGGCAAGAACCTGCACAAATCAAAAGGCGGCTCTGCCAAGGCTCCTGCCCCGAAGCAGTTCCAGATGCTGATTGATATTCAGGCAAAGATGGCCGAGGGCAAGACGGTCGGTTATGAAAAGTGGGCGAAGAAGTTCAACCGAAAAGAAGCTGCCCGAACGGTAATCCTACTGAAAGAAAAAGGCTTGGGCAACTACGACGATCTGACTGCTCATATTGAAAATCTGTCTGCCCGGTTCGATGCGCTTTCTGATTCTATCAAGGTCGCAGAGAAACGTATGGTTGAGGTTCAGGCGTTGCAGCAGCACATCAAAAATTATCGCAACACAAGGCAAATTTATATCGAGTACCGCAAGTCTGGATATAGCAAAAAATTCTTTGAAGAACACCGTCAGGAAATCACAATTCATAAAGCGGCGAAGCAAGCCTTTGATGAATTGCAGATTACAAAGCTCCCGTCCATGCAATCATTGTATGAGGAGTTTCATCAGCTGGCAGTCCAGAAAAAGCAGGACTACGCTGAGTACCGTCAGATCAGAAAAGAGAAAGAAGAACTGCTGATTGCCAAACGGACGGTTGAAACGATTTTGAATATCGACAGGCAGAAAGAGCAGGAAAAAGAGAAAGAGAAAGAGGAAAAGAAGAACTTCCGTTAAAGCAAAAAGCCACGGTCTGCACTCCCCAAAGGGTGCGGATCGTGGCTGCTTTTTTGCTTTTCGATTTCGGTGCTTTCAACCATGGGCAAATTTTTATTCTACTGTTCTTTGAGAAACGATTGAAAATCGTGTAGCCATCATCGGCAGATGATGTTCAAAGGGGATTGGGGATGCTTCCCCAACAAGCAAATTTGCGAAGATTGCACCGAAGGGAAAATCGAGAAAATGAGTGAACCTGTACAGGTTTACACTGCTTGCCAATTTGTGAGATTATGAATTTAGTATCGAGAATAGGGTACACCTAAATTTTGCAATGCTGCAACCCTATCATCGTTGCATGGATGAGTTGAGTATATTGCACTGAGAAAACCATCATGCGGAACATCTGAGATATGTTGGTCTAATACCGTCGCTAATTCAAGACCAAAACCAATTTTATAAGCAAATTCATCAGCCAGATACTCATTTTGTCTCATAGACCACATCAGAAAAAGCATACAGAACTTTACCCATAACCAAGAAAGTGCTGTTGATATTCCTGCGAAAACTGCGGTAATTATACCCATTACACCACTACGAGAGCATATTGCGAACAGCCCCATGATTGCAGAAAAAATCCAGTAGGATATTTTGATTAACAGGAGGCACCCGGATATAAATATATTGCCCCCGCCAATCAATAATTGGATAACAGTATGTCCGTATGAGAGATGTCCGATCTCATGGGCGAGAATTCCAAGTATCATATCATCGGAGAGTAAAAGCAATCCGTCAGTTATGCATAGTGTTTGCCTACCTAGAGCAAATGCATTTGGAGCAGGATCATGGATAATCTTCACTTTCACTTTTTTAGGACAGTATGATGTGTTCTCTTTTGCTTTATCTAAAACATATTGAACCAGCGGGACAACTCGAAGTTTTATATCTACTCTTTTTATATCGCTTGCTCCTGCGAAGGCAGCCAGGCACATTTCGCCTAATGGGGATAAGCTGATAGCTACTGTGAAAAAGTAAATACAAATCAGTTCAACAATGCTTCCTGACGAACCGAACACAGCAACAATCAGCAGAATATTAAGAGTAAAGAACAGAAGAGTTCCTAAGTTTGAGAAGCGAACAATTCTGCCTACACGATGCCAAATATCCATAATGCACCCCCCTTTTATCGTGTTGTTGGTTTGAGCTTGCATTGTTTAATTACTCAAATGTAAAGAAATCTTTGTTTCGCTCTTTGAACAGAGCAAAGACAGTCTCTAACACAAATTCGTTTTCAACACCAACATATTCTTCTGTTTCATCGTCAATTTCTTTCAGCTGCAAAATAACAACTTGCCCATCCGAATCTCCAATAGGAAGCAGGACAACATATTCGTTCTGGCGATACGGTATTAAGTCAAGAAATTCAAATTCAACTTCGTTCCCATTCTCATCATTCAAAGTTATAATGTTGTCTTCATCCATGTCGTCGTTCCTTTTCTTAATATAAATAATTATCGTTGATAATGATGCCTAATAGTTCAAAGAGATTATCCTTTTTGGAAAGAATGCATTTTTTCATGGCTTGTTTAATTTGTTCCGTTGAAATGCTATCAGGCAACATTTCCCTTGGGACACCATGACCGAATTGCCGAAAATACTGTTCTTCGATTTCATAATACTCATTATCAATTTTCGGTTCAGGTGTATTAAGGAAGCTATTCATAAAATCTGCAACGCTCTTGTTTTTGTCCATTGTATGCACCTACCTTTCTCTGCTCAAGACCCTAACATGATTATCTGGTCTAATAGAATCAATCATTGAAGAAAAAATACCAAACGCTGTAGGAAAGAAATTTGCTAATAGCTCTAATTTGCCTTGGTCTCCCATAGACGCTTCAAAAAAGTGGGCAAAGGCTTCTGCTTGTAGATTGCCCGGTCTCGTCCAATAGTTCCTTGAGTGACCATAATTTCCGTGCAATTGACCATTTGTTGTCGCATCAATTAAGTCCGAGAAGGAGTGAGCTGAATCCTGCCTAATACGGGTCAGAAAAGCAGTTTGCTTTTCCACTGGAAGATTGTTATATAAGCTCAGGATTCTTTGTCCGTCCTCAACCAGTGCCTCAGCAAATTCTGGAGTATTGGATAGATTGCTCCGATAGTTGCACGAAGCATGGTCGATCATGTGAGCAAGCTCGTGGAAATAAGTTGTTCCTGCACCTCTTGGATTTGTCATATCAGAAGCTGCATTGTAGTAGACTCCTCGTGAATGCCCTATATAATTTCCCGGTGAGTAATGTGCTGTCTGATCCGGTGGATATTCAGAATCTTGTATCATCAGTTTACCAGCGAAATGGTCAAACACTTCTCTGACATTCTGCTCTGCATTTTCATGGCGTTGTGATATAACAGCGATATATCCGTCTGGTGTGCTACCTTGGGTTAGCACGCCAAGGCAATACTGATAAGACGAATTACCAACATTAGGTGTTTGCAGACCCTGGAGGAAAGAATTTCGTGCAGAAGGAGTGTCCAAATTAACATTATCATATTCTTGTACACTTTTGGCAAGTGAAGCAACGTATTTTTCGGCCTGAAGCATAATCTGTAAAATATCATTCAGGGCTTTGTTGCAATCTTTTACGATAGTTCCCAGCTCATCGTACTTCTTGTCATTCCATCCAATTCCCAATTGCTGATATTTCATCTTCACAGAACTTCTTGTAGTTTCGATAGAAGAAATGGAGGTCCGCATATTTTTCAGTATTGTCAGTAATTGAGTTGCATCAGCATTTACGTTGCTCAAACACTCACCTCCTCATTTGTTAATCATTTCGAGTGTAGCTACCTGTTACTAAAACCGGGATATATGTATCAAGCGATTGAGCTGCAAGTGTTCGATGTCGCCCATCACTCTGAAATACATAATAAGAACCTACCTGCGCAACCTGGACAGGATTATTGTAATAGCTACGAATGGTATCATCTAACACTGGGTTTTGTGAAAGCTCATCCAAAGACATTCCTGACTCAGTATTTTGACGAACATCTTGGATGTGCGAAGCTCGCCTTAGAATGTTTTCTCTCGACCATCCCTCTCGACCATTCCGTGTCCAAAATCCTTCCGGGTTCCCAAGTTCTCGGTCACTGAGATAAACTCCTTCAATATCCCTTGCTCTAACGTATACGAGTTCTGGATTTTCATTTCGAGAAAAGGTATAGTTCCCGTTCTCCCAATAATCTCGATATTCTTCATAGTGATTTCCACGGGAAAAATATCGTTCAGCTGATAGTCTGTCTTGAACAAATGCAAGATTAGAACCAAAGGTATTTGACTCAAAGGTGGTTGTATCTGCACTTGATGGTGTAACAGCAAAACTACTGGTCTGAGGTGTGCTTGCAGATATTCCATTTGTAGATCCTAGTTGAACACTTTCGTATTCACTAAGGCTCTTGGCGAGTAAAGCCACATATTTTTCTGCTTGAAGCATAATTACCAATATGTCATTGAGAGCCTTGTTGCAGTCTCTTACAACCACGCCCAACTCGTTGTATTTTTTATCTTGCCATCCAGCACCTAACTGTTCATATTTCATCTTTACAGATTTTTTGGTAGTTTCGATGGAGGAAATGGAATCCTGCATTTTTTTCAGCATTGCGAATAGCTGAACGGAGTCAGCATTTACCATACTCATTTCATCACCTCCTGGCAGCGGATTTTGTGAAGTGCAAAGCGGCGATGTGTCAGGAAAGTCTGACACATCACTGCTTCGGCAAGATTTAATTTAGAGAGGAAAGAAATTGTTCCAACTCAGCAGCGGTCGGTGCAATGTACGGTTTCATCTGGTAAGTATCCTTAACACCGTCTGTGAAGTATACGCTCCTTTCTTTTTTCGTTTTGTTGGTTCATTTTCGCCAGTGTGTTCGTGTCGTTTGCTGTGACGAGAACGCAACATAGACACAAAGAAAACACAAGGGCGAGCTTGCTCGTTTATATACCCTTGTGTTTTCGACTGGATATGTTAAGGTAACAAACAGTAAATGACACGTTACAGACTGCAAAATGTACCAACTGAAAAAAGAAAGAATACCGTTGTGTGCTTTATTTCTCGATCAGCTTTTCAAACATGAGGAAAGGTTTTTATAAAAAAAGAGTAGTTACCGTTTTTTGGTAACTACTCTTTTCCTTTTTTAAGGTTTAAAGTCCTGGAAGTTTAGGTGTTTTGGGTATTGGTGGTGTAGGTAGCTGCAAGCTTTCCAATTTTTGTTGAATTGCTTTAAATTCAGGGGTTTCTTGGTGTTGATTTTGAACCATTTTTTGCTCTATTCTCTCCAAAGTCGGTTGAATTTCTTTCCCTGATACTTTACGATTTAATTCTCTTTCTAAGGTCTCTTTCGGACTAATGGAAGGCGTTTCTAAACTTGAATAGAAGTTTCACTCCTTCTCTATTATAAAGCCTTATATCGCTAAATAAGCCCGTTTTATGAAGGGTTTCTAAGCTGAAATGAACGGGTTTACACCCGGCCTTGACCTCCGCCCGCTGTCCCGCTGAATGGGTGGACAAGGCGGCCAATCCCTCAAAGTGCTTGGACGCTCTCTTTCTGATTTTGGAGCGTTTCTTTTCTAAAAATTGAAATGGGCGGGAAGCCATTTTAGGGCTTTCCCGCCTTGATTACTTTTTAGCAAAGACGGGCGTGACTGTCAACGGCGGCGCATGAAATGCGCCGTTCATCTTGACCGTTGACTGGCTCGGCTGGCTTTGCTATCTTCCTGACAAATGGGAATGTCTAAGATAGTAAAGACGTCCCACATGCAACTCTTTCTTTTATTGCGGAAACCGTATCTTTAATTGTGAATGTAGTTGTGTCTATGACATTTGATTCATATATCCCCAAACCGGAAAATTGCTCCCACATTGTTTCCACTAATTCAATATTTGTTTTTCTATCTAATTTTGAGCGTTCCACAGCTCGCTTCATAGTTTCTTTTTTACTCGCTCTTAATACAATATAGTGTACCTCGTAATCTTCTTGGGCAAGAGCTTTCCATGGCTCCAAAAACCATGGCCCGACAATCCCATCTACAATTACATCATATCCGCCACGAGCATATCGCTTTGCAGCTTCTAAAAAGGCTTCAATGACAACCAGATTTTGCTTGTTGGATTCTGGCAAATGTGGTGGTATTGCGCCTTTGCTTAAGTAATGAAAAAAGTCATCGGTGTGCATATGCACTGATTTATCCATATCTGATTCCTTTGCGACAATTGACGCAGTTGTTGTTTTTCCTGTCCCCGGTGAGCCTGTAATCACAATAATTCTTCCTTGATTCATCTGTATTTTCCCTCACAATTTGAATTTATCACTTTGTTCCTGCCTGCTCAATCATCTTCTTCGCAAACTGGTTTTCCCTGACCCTGATTGCCCACCAAGTAAAAAAGCGGTTGGCGATTCAACCGCTTTTTTACTTGAACCAATTCTTCTAAATTATCATTTAAGCGATTCTCAAACTGTTTGTCAGTAAAATTGACTATATTTGCCATATTAAGCCACTTTCTCTTTATTCAAAACTTGTTTTGAGTAACGATTCATTGACCGCCAATACTCATGAACGGCTTGTAATTCTTCTAAAGAATAATCAAAAAGATTTACACGTTTTGCAAGCTTTAATTGGTTTAATAAATTGACTTCCAATAATTGAGAGTCATTTTTATTTAATTCATGGTTCAAAACATAGTTTAATTATTTCCTCCCGTTAAATAATAGATAACTATTAAAAATAGACAATACTTGCTCATAAGTAACGGTACTTAAATTGTTTACTTTGGCGTGTTTCATTGCTTGATGAAACTGATTTTTAGTAAACAGTTGACGATATTCTCGATTGACCCATTTTGAAACAAAGTACGTATATAGCTTCCAATATTTATCTGGAACATCTGTGGTATGGCGGGTAAGTTTTATTAAGACACTGTTTACTTTTGGTTTAGGATGAAAGCATTCCGCTGGCAGCTTAAGCAATTGCTGAATCGAGACTTGAGTGTGCAAGAGCAACCCTAGTGTTCGGTGAATATCCAAGGTACGCTTGTAGAATCCTTCTTCAACAATCAGATAGATGTCAGACGCATGGCTTTCAAAAACCACTTTTTTAATAATTTGTGTGCTTAAATGGTAAGGAATACTCCCAACAATTTTATACCTCTGTTTGTTAGGGAATTGAAACTGTAGAATATCTTGGTGAATTAAAGTGACACGAGTATTCAGTTTTAATTTTTCTGACGATAAGTTGAATAGATGACTGTCTAATTCAATAGACGTTACCTGTTTACTTATTTTAGCCAGTTTCGTCGTTAAATGCCCTTTACCTGTTCCAATTTCGTAAACGGTATCGGTTTCTTTTAAATTCAATTGTTTTATTATTTGGTTGAGTACTTTTTCACTCGTTAAAAAGTTTTGAGAATATTTTATATTTTTGTTCATGTAATATCCCTTTTTATTTGCTGTGAATATTCGCTCATTTTTCTTCCTCAATAAAAACTCTACCAGCTAACCAACATTCGTCTAATTCATTTGGGAATAATTCAAGCTGGCGAATCATATAATGTGTACTTGGAATGTAATCAAAATAAAACAATAGTGCTAGATATAAACTCCATGGAATTGGGCGTGTCCGATTTTCGTAGGCACTATAAGTTTGTCGTGAAATACCAACAGCCGAAGCAATTTCTTCTTGTGATGCACCAACTTTTCCTCTGAGTGCGGGTAACTCAATCGCCAATTGAGTGGCCAAGTTCTCTTTCTCATCTTTACTAAAATTCCAAAACTGCTTATAAGCATCTCGCCCTACAAATTGAATCAATAAATCTCCTCCTGGGTATACTCTTTCGTAGAGTACATTACTCCACGAA
>NZ_QRQL01000010.1:0-145427 GCF_003475485.1 Dielma fastidiosa
TCCCGTGAAGATAACTAGCTGCCAGGTGATCGACCCTTCATTGGGTCTTTTTTTTGTTTTAGCAAGTCTTAATATGAAAAAAACAAGGCTTTATCTGCCTTGCTTTTTTGGTTATATAACATCTGTAATAGTTTGAAAAGTGAGTGATTCAAAAATAATTTTGCCATCGCGGATACGCTGGGTTAATACCCCGGCTTGCTTTTTGCCGCGATGCTGAAATGCGATGCAGCTCAATTCTTCAACGGCTTCTTTAACTGTAATTTTAGCGGCAGGATCAGTAAACGCATCAATTTCCGCTTTAGCTTTATGAATCAATCCTTCGCAATAATAGCGGATATCTTCTTTTCCTTCTAAAGGCCGATTGCATAGATTGGTAAGGATGACTGCATCATCCGCATAATCATTGATTAAGGCATCAACATCATGCGCCTTTAGATTATTGAAATGCTTTTCAGTTAATGCCAATGCCACTGTATTTGTTGGAAATGGGTGGGCTTTGATACCTAATGAAGGCATACTTACCGGTGTTTTCGCATAGCCGCTCACATAGACAGCTTGACCGTTTTCAACCATATAAGTAAATGAGGCAAAACTGGAAAATGGCGGCAGTGAGGCTACCAAAGTAATATAATTATCGGTACTCTGCCGATATAGAAAATTCAGCTTTTCAACTGCATGTTCAATATCCATGCCTAATTTAACCGCAAAGGTCAGCGAATTACGCATGACGCTAGTCAGCGTATCATGACCCATGGTTCGTGTTCTCCCATCCAATCGGGTAATGGCTATCAATTCTTCTGAATAATCAGACAAGGCTTCTTCTAAATTTGAATCTTTTTTCATATTAATCATAGATTCAATATGATGATTCATTAATTCATCCGCAGTTCTGGGCATATATTTCCTCCTTTAAGATACTTGCGTATACTATTACGCATATGTATAATAAATATAAACCATGGATCATTGATTATCAATGACCAGAATCTGAAAACCATGTATTAATACTCACATCCGTGAAAACGTGTATAAAGGAGATTTTATGAATAAGCCTGATCGAAGAAGTATAAAATCTGAGAAAGCGATTCAGAAAGCATTTATAGAAATGCTGATGAGCGAAGGCTTTGATGCTATTACCATTAAGGCGCTGACTGAACAAGCTGATATCAGCCGTAAAACATTTTATCTGCATTATTTAGATAAATTTGATCTTTTAAATAAAATGGTTGATGAACGGATGGTTGAATTGGCTGAGTTGTGTGAAAGAAAAAAGGATAAGGGTTTTGTGGATGGAACAGTGCTTTGGTTCTGTTATTTCGAAGAGCACAAAGCCTTCTTTAAAGCCTTATTTGCTACTGAAAGTACCATTGCATTCCGTTACCGTCTGCAGGCTTTTATCATGGTACAGTTAAATGATAAGCTATCAGACGCAGCTGATCATAATGAGGTACTGTGCAAATTTATGGCTACCGCGGTGCTGGGTGTTTTAGAATCCTATGTTTTGGATGAATTTAAAGCCGATATTAAAGAGATTGCTGAGCAGGTTGGCGTGCTGCTGGAACAGATGATAATGCAGGCAAAAGCGGCGGATTCTAAGCAGTTAGATTTTGATGGCCAGTATCTTTAATAACTGATATAATGACATCAGGAGGGATGATTATGATGCGAAATCCAAGCCAGACAATCGGCAATCTGATTGAAAGGGCAAGTATGACGAGTATTTCTTATATTGATGCGGAAGGTTATCCGGTCAGCCGCGCGATGCTGCCGCCAAGAGAAAGAGAAGGAATTAAGTATTTCTGGTTTACGACCAATACATCTTCTCAAAAAATCAGTTGTTACCGCAATAATCCAAAGGCAAGTATTTATTTTGTAGATAAGCGCTTTTTCCGCGGCGTATGTCTGAAGGGGACAATGGAAGTTCTGGAAACTAAAGAAGCAAAAGAAATGTGCTGGCGTGAAGGAGATACAATGTATTATCCGGAAGGGGTTGCAGATCCGGATTACTGCATATTGAAGTTTACTGCCGAAAAAGGCCGTTATTACAGTAATTTTAAATCTGAAGATTTTGATATAGAAGAACCGCAGCCGGAAGCTTAATTCCCACTGCGGTTTTATTTCTTTTTGGTTTTTAATTCGGTTTTATATTGCTTGCGGTAAGCAGCCGGTGATTTGCCATACTGATTCTTAAAACTGGCTGAAAAGGCAATCGGTGATGAAAAATTATATAATTCAGAGATCTCCGCGAGGCTCATGGTCGTATTTCTTAAATCATTGCAGATCTGCTTCATGCGAAACATCAGAATAAATTCCTTGGTGGAACAGCCTTTAATCTGATGAAAGCATTGGTAAAGATAGCTTTGTGATACATTTAAATGGGTGCATAAATCTTTAACTTTGATATTATCATGTACATGCTCAGTGATGTAATCCAGGCATTCCACAAAGATGCGCTCTTCACTTGTATTATTGGCGGCTCGGTCAGCATTGGCGGCATAATAGGCGTTCGCATTCATCAAAATAGCAGCCAGTGCTTTTTTCAGCAATACTTCCAAGTTGAAATAATAGCCGGGTTTATCAGCATTTTGATGAGAAAAGGTTGAGAACCAAAACAGATCTTGTTCCGTAAATAATTTTGAATATACCGTCAGCTGATGGCAGCTGAACAGCTTCGCAAAGCTGTTGCGCATGAGATCTGTTTTTAAATCAAAGTGAAAAATATAAAGATGGGCTTTTTCTTCGGTAAGACAAGCAGCGGTGAATAAGGTATATGGCGGTATAATTGCCAAATCTCCCTTTTCAATTAATAACCGCTGATCCTTAATCATCAGTTCAATGCTGCCTCTTTCAACAGCGACAAGTTTAAAATGCGGCAGAATTTCATTATTAATAATTCGGTTCTCCTGTTCAGTCCAATCCACATAACCAAGCACACGAAAATCCAGAGACAGCAGAATCTCTGAGAGCGGATCAGGTTTTAAGAGGTCATAGGTTGCGATGTTTTTCATGTTATCATTTTAACATAATTTTATTAAAATTAAATATTAAGTATAAAAAGTTATGAAAACATTAAGTTTATCGAAGATTTTTGACTAGTTAATAACTTATCAAGTGCTAAAATAAAAATAGGAGGATGAAAAGGATGAAAAAAATAGTAAGTATTTGCTGTGCATTGCTGATGACAATCTCATTAGCCGCATGCTCTAAGCCGCAAAACGAAACGCCGAAAACTGATGATAATCAGCCAGTGGTTAGTGCGGATGTGGAAAAGAGCGCTGACGTTATTATCATAGGAGCCGGCGGTGCTGGTCTTTCAGCGGCAATTCAAGCGGTTGAAAGCGGCGCTAAGAGTGTTATTATTGTAGAGAAAACAAATAATACCGGCGGTTCTTTGAATTATACAAGCGGATCGATGTCCGGCGCTGAGACAATTATCCAAAAACTTGACGGAATTGAGGATACTAAGGAATCATTTGTTCAGGATATTTTGAAAAATGGTGCTCATAAAGGGAATGAAGAATTAATCAGAAAGTTTGTTGATGAAGATGTAGATATGATTCAATGGCTTTGGGATCATGGTTTAAGTGATAACCAGTTCAGTACGGATAAAGAAGGTCATCGTTCAGTATTTGCCCCTGAACATGCGCTTTACAGTGTACCTAGAACTTACAAAGCCAGCCCTGATAATAAAGAAAAATATAAATCAGCGGCGCATGAAATTCTGGATACAGTGGTAGCGGGTCTTGAAAATGTAACCATTGATTTCATGACTGAAGCGAAAACACTGATGCCTAATGATAAAGGTCAAATTTTATCAGTATTGGCGGTCAATAATGAAACAAGTCAGACTATAAAATATACGGCAGAAAAAGGGATTATCGTTGCAACCGGCGGTTATTCAGGCAATGCCAAGCTGATGGGAGAATTTGCTGAAAATGGTGCTAGTTATCTGGCTGGCGGTTCATTTGCGGCTGATGGTTATGGTATTCGAATGATGCAGGAAGTAGGCGCTAAGGTTGATGAAGAAACAATGACTTATATTCCTACTTTCCCGATGGGACTTGAAGTTGCGCCTGGTATTGGTTCAATCGCGCCAACCTATACATGGAAGGCCGGCGGTATCTGTGTGAATAAGAATGGCGAACGTTTCGTAGATGAAACACTTGCTGAAGTTGAAGAGCGTGAGGTTGCGTTGGAAGAGCAGCCAGAAGCAATTCAATATGATATTTTCACTGATAAGATTATTGAAGATCTGAAAGCAGCTGGTGCTGATATGATGTGGACTTATTTATATGAACCTGAAAATGGCAAAGGCCACAGCAAGGTTGTAACTGCTGATTCAATTGAAGAATTGGCAGGCAAGCTGAATATGCCGGCGGAACAATTAGCTAAAACAGTTGAAGAGTACAATGCGGCTGTGGAAGCCGGCGGTACGGACAGCTTTGGCCGCAGCTATGACGGTACAGTGACAGCTTATAATGTTGCTGTTAATAAAATTGAAGGCGATAAATATTATGCCGTACCTTTAAAGGCATTAGTTGTTATGACTTTAGGCGGTGTAACTGTAAATGATAAGATGCAGGTGCTTGCTGAAGATGGAACAGTCATTCCTGGCTTATATGCGGCTGGTGAAGTTACCGGCGGTATCTGGGGACGTTTTGTATCTGGCGGTACCGGCGTTATGGGACCTATCGTATTCGGCCGTCTGGCAGCCCGTGAATTAATGAGTGGTGAATTGGCTGAGGGTTATACAGCTAAACCGGCATCAAATCTTCTTGATGAAAAACTATTTGTCAGAGATGAAGCTGTGAAAACTGATCGTTTCGATATGAGTAAAGCCTTGACGGATGGTGAATATGAAGCATCTGTTGATGGCCAGGAAGGTAAAATGAATGTAAAGACAACCATTGCAGATGGTAAGATCAGTAAGGTTGAAATCGTTGAACAGCATGAAACGGAAGCCGTTGCTAAGCCAGCTCTTGAAAGTCTGCCAACAGCAATTGCTGAACAGAATTCAGTAAATGTTGATACGATAGCTGGTGCTACTTTGACATCAAATCGTATTCTTGACGCAGTTACTGATTGTTTGAATCAAGCAGCTAAATAAGCTTTAATCAATATAGGACCTGTCTTTTGCGGACAGGTCTTTTATTAAGCTGAAGCATCATTATGAACGAAAAAACTGCGTTTATTGAGATTTTTATGAAATTGCATTAATTTTTTTATAAAATAGATTGACAAACGTTTCTGGTTGTTTTACAATTACAAAGCTAGCGTGAATATGTTCCTGAAAGATGGAACATTAATTTATGCCGTAATATGACACACCCGGAAATGTGTGTTAGCACGAAAGGAGGACAATCATGCCTACAATTAATCAGTTAGTACGTAAAGGTCGTACAAATAAAGTATGGGTTTCTAAATCTCCTGCTTTAAATAGAGGTTACAACTCTTTGAAGCGTCGTCCTACCGATCTGAGTTCACCACAAAAACGTGGAGTATGTACTCGTGTTGGTACAATGACACCAAAGAAACCAAACTCAGCACTTCGTAAATATGCTCGTGTTCGTTTGTCAAACGGAATGGAAGTTACAGCTTACATCCCAGGAATCGGTCACAACCTACAGGAACATAGCGTTGTATTGATCCGTGGAGGACGTGTTAAGGATTTACCAGGTGTTCGTTACCATATCGTACGCGGAACATTAGACTGTGCTGGTGTTAATGCTCGTAATCAGTCTCGTTCTAAATATGGAACTAAGAAACCTAAAGCTGCTAAGAAATAGCATTAATCGTGAAAGGAGGAAGTAATAATGCCTAGAAAAGGACATATAGCAAAACGTGATGTGTTAGTAGATCCGATTTACAACTCTAAGTTGGTTACTCGTTTAATCAACAAAATCATGATTGATGGTAAAAGAGGGGTAGCTCAGACTATTCTGTATAACGCATTTGATATTATTGAAGTAAAGACAGAACGTAAACCAATGGAAGTTTTCGAACAAGCATTGGAAAATGTTATGCCGTTATTAGAACTTAAAGTACGCCGTGTCGGAGGTGCTAACTATCAGGTTCCAGTTGAAGTTTCTCAGGAAAGAAAGTTAACATTAGGTTTACGCTGGATCGTTAACTATGCTCGCTTAAGAAATGAAAAGACAATGGAGCAAAGACTTGCTGCTGAGATTATCGATGCTGCAAATGGTACTGGCGCTTCTGTTAAGAAGAAAGACGATACTCATAAAATGGCTGAAGCAAATAAAGCATTTGCTCACTACCGTTGGTAAGAGGGGACTTGAACTATGCCACGTGAATATTCATTAGAAAATACTCGTAACATTGGTATCATGGCTCACATCGATGCTGGTAAGACGACTACAACTGAACGTATCCTGTATTACACAGGTGTTAACCATAAAATTGGTGAAACTCATGATGGAGCTTCAACAATGGACTGGATGGCTCAGGAACAAGAAAGAGGTATCACAATTACTTCTGCCGCTACTACAGCACACTGGGCTGGTACTAAATCTCAGTACCCTGATACTCGTGTAAACATCATCGATACTCCGGGGCACGTTGACTTCACTGTTGAAGTTGAACGTTCACTGCGTGTACTTGACGGTGCGGTTACAGTATTAGATGCTAAGGCTGGTGTTGAACCTCAGACTGAAACAGTTTGGCGTCAAGCTTCAGCTTATGGTGTACCACGTATCGTATTCGTTAATAAGATGGATGCTACCGGTGCTGATTTTGATATGAGCTGCGCTACAATTATCAACCGTTTAGGTGCTAAGAGTGCTGCTGTTCAATTACCAATCGGTGCTGAGAGTGATTTCAATGGTATCATTGATATCATCGAAAGAAAAGCTTATGATTTCGAAGGTGATTTCGGTGTAAATATTGTTGAAATCGATATCCCTGAGAATTTAAAAGAAAAAATGGAAGTTAAGCGTCAAGAATTAATTGAAGCAATTGCTGATTTTGATGATGACTTAATGATGATGGTTCTTGAAGGTGAAGAACCAACAATCGAACAAATTAAGGCTACGATTCGTAAGGCTGTATGTACTGGTGAATTCTTCCCGGTATTCTGCGGATCTGCTTATAAGAACAAGGGTGTTCAATTAATGCTGGACGGCGTTATTGAATATCTGCCTTCACCGCTGGATATTCCGGCAATCATCGGTAAGACTGAAGATGGTGAAGATGTAGCTCGTCATGCTAGTGACAGTGAACCATTCTCTGCATTGGCATTTAAGGTTATGACTGACCCATTCATCGGTAAGCTGACTTATTTCCGTGTTTATTCTGGTACTACTAAATCAGGTACATATGTATTAAATGCTACAAAAGGCAAACGTGAGCGTTTTGCACGTATCGTTCAGATGCATGCTAATGCCCGTAAGGAAATTGATGAAGTTTATGCAGGTGATATTGCTGCTGCCGTAGGTTTAAAAGATACGACAACGGGTGATACTCTGTGTGCTGAAGATTCTCATATCATTCTTGAATCAATGGTATTCCCTGAACCGGTTATTCAGATTTCTGTTGAACCTAAGTCAAAGGGCGATCAGGACAAGATGACATTAGCACTTCAGAAGCTTGCTGAAGAAGATCCTACTTTCAAAACATATACAGATCCTGAAACAGGACAAACGATTATCGCCGGTGTTGGTGAACTTCACCTGGATATCATCGTTGACCGTATGCGCAGAGAATTTAAGGTAGAAGCTAATACTGGTGCTCCGCAGATTGCTTACCGTGAAACAATCCGTCAGGCTGCTGACTGTGAAGGTAAGTACATTAAGCAATCAGGTGGACGTGGTCAGTATGGTCACGTTTGGATCAAATTCGAACCGCTTGAAGAAGGTAAAGGCTTTGAATTCGTTGATGCTACTGTCGGCGGATCAGTCCCTAGAGAATACATTAAATGTATCGGTGAAGGAACTGAAGCTGCATTAGCGAACGGTTTAGTTGCTGGTTATCAGGTAATCGATATCAAGGCTACGCTGTTTGATGGTTCTTACCATGATGTCGATTCAAGTGAAATGGCTTATAAGATCGCTGCTTCAATGGCATTAAGAGAAGCTGCTAAGAAATGTAAGCCGGTAATTCTGGAACCAATCATGTTAGTTGAAGTTACAGCTCCAACTGAATACATGGGTTCTGTAATGGGTGATATTTCATCACGCCGCGGACAGATCAATGATCAGGAAGAAAGAGGCAATGCCGTAATGGTTAAGGCTTATGTTCCACTGTCAGAGATGTTCGGTTATGTAACAGACTTGCGTTCATTCACTCAGGGTCGTGGTAATTACTCAATGAAATTTGACCACTACTCAGAAGTACCTAAGTCTATCGCAGAAAAAATCGTTAAAAACAACGCTTAATTCACTTTAAATGTTGCTTTTATAAACAAATTGAATTAAAATAAACTTGATAAAATCACAGGAGGAATTTGCAATGGCAAAAGAAAAATTTGATAGATCCAAAACACATGTTAACATTGGAACTATCGGTCACGTTGACCACGGTAAAACAACTTTAACTGCTGCTATCACTAGCGTACTTGCGCAAAAAGGTCAGGCAGAATTCAAGGCTTACGATGCAATCGATGGAGCACCTGAAGAAAAAGAACGTGGTATCACAATCAATACTGCACACGTAGAATATCAGACTGCTACTCGTCACTACGCACACGTTGACTGCCCGGGACATGCTGACTACGTTAAGAACATGATCACTGGTGCTGCTCAGATGGATGGTGCTATTCTGGTAGTAGCTGCTACAGATGGTCCTATGCCTCAGACTCGTGAACACATTCTGCTTGCTCGTCAGGTTGGTGTTGAAAAGATCGTTGTATTCTTAAATAAATGCGACATGGTTGATGATGAAGAATTAATCGACTTAGTTGAAATGGAAGTTCGTGAATTATTATCAGAATACGGATTTGACGGAGACAACACTCCAGTTATCCGCGGTTCTGCATTAAAAGCTCTTGAAGGCGATGCTGCTTGGGTTGGTAAGATTGATGAATTGATGGATGCTGTTGACAGCTACATCCCTGAACCTGCTCGTGAAGTAGACAAACCATTCTTGATGGCAGTAGAAGACGTATTCACTATCACTGGTCGTGGTACAGTTGCTACTGGACGTGTTGAACGTGGTGTATTAAAACTTGGTGAAGAAGTTGAAATCGTTGGTATCCATGACAGCAAGAAAACAGTTGTTACTGGTATCGAAATGTTCCGTAAACTGTTAGACTTCGCAGAAGCTGGTGACAACATCGGTGCATTGCTGCGTGGTGTTAACCGTGACGAAATTCAGCGTGGACAAGTTCTTGCTAAACCTGGAACAGTTCACCCACACACTCACTTCAAAGCTCAAGTATACGTATTAACTAAAGAAGAAGGCGGACGTCACACTCCTTTCGTTTCTAACTACCGTCCTCAGTTCTATTTCCGTACAACTGACGTTACTGGTGTAATCACTCTTCCAGAAGGAACTGAAATGGTTATGCCTGGTGACAACGTTGAAATGGAAGTTCAACTGATCGCTCCTATCGCTGTAGAACAAGGTACTAAATTCACTATCCGTGAAGGTGGCCGTACAGTAGGTGCTGGTAACGTTACTGAAATCATTGAGTAATTGAAACCCAATAACAATTAAGAGATCTTCGGATCTCTTTTTTCTTTATGAATATAAACGAAAAGGCAGCACACAGCTGCCTTATTTGTACATTAATTATAGAAATTCATCATATTCGTATCACTGAAGGATTTTGATAATTTCGCAGAAATTAAAGTATTATTAATATTATTACGAACTAATTCAAGCGGATAACAATTACTGTCACTGACGCACACCTGCTTAATAATCTCGGCTAGCTCGTCCGCTGCCATAATACCATCTAGTTTCATATAGTCTAAATTTACTTTGTGTATCCGATATTGACCATCTTCATAATCATCAAGGAAGCAGCCATAATCTCTATTCTTTTGACTATAAAGATAAACAAACCACCGATCTTGAAACGGCTCGTAAAATACCTGCCCCTGAGGATAAAGAAACGTTACATGCACATGCGGCATAACAGATACGGACTCATATTTTGATTTCTGTATAGTACCATTTTGTCCTGTTTCAATTATATGAATATCTTTTTTAGATAGCTGCATGCATTTCTTAATTTCACTATCACGATGCAGACGCTCCTTTGAAGCATAGTCAATATAATAGACTTGTTTATTACACGCGATTGTCTGCAGAATGCTCCAATTAATAAGCTCAGCTTTTGTTAACAGTGGGTAGACATAAAAGTATGGTGTCTTGTACTTGTAGATGTAATACATTTTATCATTTGCCATGATCACCGAGCCAATGCCAATTTCAATAGACTTTTCTTTGCTATTATTTTTCTTGATTCGATCGAAATCATCTTTCTCCAATGTATAGTAATAATCTTTAATGCAGTCGAATGGAATAATGACTTCGCGGCTTAGATTAACATAAGAGGACTTTCTAAGCCTATATTTCTTATGATCAATTTCAGCCTGCTGATAAACACTGCAGCCAAATGCGGTTTGGATGAACAAGCATAACCCCTCACTTGATCTGCTTCAACAGCACTGATAACATAAGGCCTGATACGATGCCCAGGTTCCACATTCATAAGTTTCTGTTCGCTTAATGGCATTTTACACCAATAAACATCCCCAGGCCGAATTTCCTGATCAACCGTCTCCTGATCACACCATTCAATGATTTGATAACATTTCGTAATTAACCATTTCTGTAAATATTTCAGCCGATGCTTCAAGTTGATCACCACCTTCCTCCAAACCAGCAATAATATATTTATCAATCACATAAAGGACTTTAACATACTGCTTTTCTGCTATCAAATCGTAAATTCTGCCAGCACTGTATGTTCCTCGGGCAACGGTATGAATGCTGTTAGCCACATGTCCTAACACAACTCCGGTATCATTCATGACACAAATTGCTTCATCATCAAACGCATTATCAGTATCTTTCATTAATCTCAGCCGCTGGCCTACACAAAATGCTTCCGGGCCAAAATAATAATTACAGCCTGCTATTGTTAATGCTCTCATCATTATCACCTCTTGTTATCCATATTATAAAACAATTGCTGTACCATATTTCGCCCAGCCATCATTTGTGTTAAGATAAAAGAGGGGATATAAAATATGAATGAAAGCCGCATATTTGCCTTAAAAATTCTAGCCATATTACAAAAATATTCTGATGAAGATCATGTATTAAGCAATCAGCAAATTCAAGATCTGCTGTTGGCTAATTATGATATCAAAATGGATCGTAAAACCTTGAATACTTATTTAAATATTATTAATGATGAAGGCATTGCAGACATCAGCATGTATCAGGATAATCGCAAGGGCTATTATTTAATCAGCCGATTATTTGAGAAAAGTGAGGTTCAGCTGCTTTGCCAAAGTATTTATTCATCGCACTTTTTATCTGCCTCTTTAAGTGATAAGTTAATCAGCAAGCTATTATCAACGCAAAGCAAATATGTTGAGAAAACCTTTAATGAGACAATGGCACAGAAAAATAAGGCTTGGAAATCAGAGAATAAACAATTTTTTCATACCATTGATATTTTGCTTGAAGCGATAGAGAAAAAATGTACCGTAACTTTTAATTATGCTCATTATGATATCCATAAACAGCTGATATTTAATAAAGAGCAGCGATATAAAATTCATCCTTATTATCTCGTTCAAAGCAATAATAATCTTTATTTATTATGCCGGACTAAAAACTATCAGGATATTAATGCTTATCGAATCGATAAAATATTGAATATCGAACTCACTGACGAGAAAGCTCGGCCACTGGAATATGGCTTTGACTTGCATAAGCATGTCAAACAGCGGATGTATATGTATGCGGATAAACCGGTAATGATAACATTGCGTTTTCATTCAATGATTCTTGATGATATTATCGATATGTTCGGCAAGGAAATCATTATTCAGCCGGATCGAGAACAGAAAGATTTATTGATTACTAGAGTATGTTCATCAAAAAAGGGCATGTTGTATTTTGCCTTACAGTATCTGAATAACTGTGAAATTTTAGAACCACAGGAATTGCGTGATGAATTAATTGAATGTCTTCATCAAGGCATTGATAAATACCAAAAGCAATAATCTCTAACTCTATTAAATGCATTCATCCGATCAACACCGCAAAGTTTGTAAGCTTGCATGTAACTTTAAGATATACTATAATATGAATAGGCAGCGGCTTTGAAAGCCTTGTTAATCAAGAAGGGAGTTGCTTTAAATGAAAAAAAATAACCGATTGATCAGTGTTTTATTATCTGCGATCCTTCTTCTAGCTGGCTGCAGCAATATTGAAAAAGGACGTGACGCTATTATCGGCGCGGATGTTAATAAAGTAGGTATTATTCATGTTACTAACGATGAGATGGTTCAATGGACAGTAAGCGGAGATGAAATTGACGCACTGAGAGAGTGGGCTTCAGGTTTAAAATTCTTACCGCATGAATTTGAAAAGGGTAAGACGCCTTATGATACGAATACCGATGTTGAATCTTATGAATTCTATCTTACAAAAGGTGATTACCGCAATATCTCATATGCCATTATCGATGAAAAAACCAGCTATATTTTCTATGCAGATAAATGGTATACAGTCACAAATCCATCAATACCGCCATTACAAGAGCCTGCGGAATTAACCCTCGATAAGGTTATAGAGCTGGCAGGTAAAGGAGAAGAACTGACTTGGAGTGATTTTGAACAATATAAGAGCAAAGAAATAGGTTCAGGTTTATATATTCTGCTCTATAATATTGATGAAAACTACTATTTACTGGTAGGTGGAACCCCTGATAAAAAGCCGATGTATATCCGTTTGGTATCGGCACAGGATGAAACGAAGTACATTGACATCAGAACTGAATCAATCAGTGATTTTATAAATAAATAAGATGCTATTGCTGTCTCATTACGGGACAGCTTTTTATTTGCTAAAAGAAAAACGGCTTATCGCCGTTATAAGTTCGGTATATCTGAAATATTATTTCTTTAAATGCTCATTATATGCCGTGGCAGCTGCAATCCTTCCGAAACAGACTGTATCCGGTATCGATAATGAGCCAAGCCGATTGGCACCATGAATGCCGCCGGTTACTTCACCCGCTGCGTACAGGTTAGGAATTATGTTGCCCTTAGTATCAATTACATGAGCATTCTCATCAATCTGTACACCGCCCATGGTATGATGAACCGAGACAATGCATGCAAACATCAAATACGGGCCGTCACCAATCGGTATCAAGTCGGTGCGGTTAAAGTCTGTATCAACACCTTGTGCAGCCATTTCATTATAGTGCTCAATCGTAGCTGCCAAAGTTTCATACGGGATATCGAAGAATTCAGCGCATTCCTTTAAACTGCCCTTAATCAAAACTCCCTGATCAAGACAGCGGGCAATTTCAGAAGCGTAATCTTCTTCCAGATTCATTGACTTAGCCACTTGATCATCAATGATTTCATAAATCATAGCGTCTTTTTGTTCAATGGCTGCCCGAGAGATAATTTCACGGGTTTCCTTTTCATCAACAAAACGCTCACCATCTTTATTTACCAGCAAGGCATTGCCAATTAAACGCGCATAATCAACGAAGTAATAATTGCCGGTGGCTGGATTATTGATCGGATACAGCTGAATCGCGTCCATATCAATCAGATTAGCACCCGCCGCCTGTGCCATAAGAATGCCGTCACCGACGATTGCCGGTGAATTTGTCGTAGGAATCGAGGCATCTAAGGTTGGCCATTGGGTATTGTACTGCTGACGCATTTCCACGTTGGCAGAGAAACCGCCGGTTGCCAGTATAATGCCGCTGTCACCATAGAAATGCAGACTGTTGCCGTCACTGACAGCTTTTATGCCAATCGCTTGGCCATTCTCCATAATGATCTCAACCGCTTTGGTATTGTAGATTACTTCAACACCTAATTCCTCGGCTTTTTGTGCCAAAGTATTTACATAAGCAGGGCCATCACCAACCGGCCACAAGGTTCTGGCAACCCGATGACCGCCGTACCATGATTGTTCATCCTTGTATTGCACACCAATTTCATCACGCAACCAATAAGCATTTTCTAATACATGATCAGCCAGTGTACGCACCAATGTTTCATTGCTTCGGCCCTGACCGGATATTAAAATATCCTCAATAAATGCTTCCTTGCTGTCAATGATCCCTTCACTTTCCTGAACCCAGTTGTTGTAACAGGCATATTCGCCGCCGGACATGCGGGTATTGCCGCCATTGAAAGCCATCTTTTCAATAATCGTTACTTTCTCAAAGCCCAGCTGCTTCGCTTGAATTGCCGCCACAAAGCCGGCCCCGCCGCTGCCGACGATTACCAAATCAGAATGCTGTTCAATGATTTTCTGCTGCTGCTCCTGCATGTTGGCATTCATCAGATCCTCCTGCGTGATACCAGCCTGCGTCAGCGCGTCCTTGACAGCATCTATGAACCCTTGACTAGTCAGTGTAGCACCGGCAATCGTATCGACATCAATGCTGTTTTTAGATATAATCTCATCCGCCAGCTGAATCATTTTGCCGGAGAAGCCCGGCACTTCACTATGCTTTACCAATTCAATATGTTCGATTTTATCATCCTTAATAACCACATCAACAATAATCTTACCTTGTTTGCCAAACCCTTCACCCTGAAAGGTATCCGTATTATTGATACTTTGCGGCGCGCAAGCACTAAGCATCAGCAGCAGTGCCAAGAGAATTTTCTTCATAGATTTTCCTCCCTTGTGCTGTTGGGTGTACGGCCGCGTATTTTTTTATACACTCTTGAGAAATAAAGCGGATCAGTAAAACCGCACATCAGCGCAATCTGTTTAATCGCTGCGTTCTTCTGATTTTTCAAATAGGCATCGGCAAGATCAATCCGCTGATTTGTAATATACTCATTCAGCGACTGATTTGTTGCCTGCTTAATCAATTTACTGATACTTGAACGTGACAGACCAAAACTATTCTGTAAGCTGTCATAATCAAGGGTCGGATCATCTAAATGATTTTGAATATAGGCTAGAAGATCCGCGGAATCATTAGGCTGATATTGTTTCAGCAAATTGTGTTCCAAGAGACGTTTCTGATAATTATCAATTGCCTGCGCGCAGACTTCAGCTAATTCATCATCATCGACAGGCTTTAAAAGATAGAAATCAACCTTTTGTCTGATCGCCTCCTTCGCAAATTGAAAATCATCATAACCGGATATGATAATGATTGAACACATATGCTGAAGCTCACGGATTTTTTTAATCACTTCAAGACCATTCATGCCTGGCATATTAATATCCATAAACAGCAATTCCGGATGATACTTCTGCACAGCTTCTAAAGCGACTTCACCATTATCCACAAGGGCAATTACCTGAATATCCAGATTTAAAGATTCGACCTGCCGTTTTAATCCATAACGGATATTTTCTTCATCATCAACGATCATCGTTCTTATCATAGTCAAACTCCTTTATCAATAAAGTAATCTTGCATCCTTCACCCTTAATGCTGTCAATCAAAATATCATTTTCCTGATTCATCATTTTTAACCGGGTATAAACATTATGCAGCCCAAAATGCTTTGAGGTATCCGAGGAATGCAGATAATCAAGCAGCTCCTTCACTTCCTGCTCATCCATGCCGCAGCCATTATCTTCAACACTCAGCATTAAACATTCATTTTCAATCAAGGCTCTGACAATAATTTTACCCATATGCGTATTTGGCTGAGTACAAGCATGGATACTGTTTTCAACCAATGGCTGAAGCAATATTTTCACAACCTGAATTGTTTCGAGTTCCTTTGGACAATAAATCTCATAATCCAGATTCTTAAAGCGGATCTTCTGCATATCAAGATAAGCCTTCGTATGCTTAAACTCCTGTTTCAGTGAAATAACCTGCTGACCGCTTGCCAAGAAGGTACGGAAATAAGTTGAAAGAGCGGTAATTGTTTTAGCGACATCCTCAGCGCCATGCTGCTTGGCAAGCCATTTCAGATTATCCAAGGTGTTGTAGAGGAAATGCGGTTTAATCTGTGCCTGCATAATTTCCATTTCCGCTCTTTGTTTCTGATTGCGCTCTTCAACAATCTGATCAATCAGCTCACTCATTTTAGAAATCATTTTATTAAAGCTCATCGATAAGTCATGAATTTCATCACGGGCATTGCCTTCATCTACATAACTTTCCAGCTTTCCGTTTTCCACAAGCTTCATAGCATTCTGAAGATTTTTGATGGGTGTCAGCACCGACGTTACCAGCATTTTCCCAAGGATAAAAATAACCGCTAAAAGGAAGAGCAGTAAAATCCACAGACCGGTCATCAGCTGATTACTTGACTGCATCAATTCTTCATTAGATACAACTGTGGCAAAGATCCATTCCGGATAATTTTCAATTGGTGAGACAAATAACGTTGCTGCTTTGCCATTAATATCGGTGACAGGAAATTGATTACTGCTTGTTATCGCCATGATATCGATGGCATGCAGGGTTTCTTCATCAATCGTATGTGAATAGAAATATTGCGCGTTGGTAGTTATTAAATCATAATCACGGCTCATGATGAAGCTTTTGCCATTATAAACCTGCATCGTATTAACAATTTCATTTAAGCGTACAGAAGGAATTGCGGCAACAATCAGCGCCTCTTTTTGATTCGTAATGGATTTAATCGGATAATAGAAAAGCAGTACCTCACGGTTGTTGTCATTCAGCTTAGGCTTAGAGATGATGAATTCAGAATCATCCCGATAAGCTTTTTGATAGTCCTGATTATCCATCAGATTTTCAATCGCATCACTGTTAATCCAACAGAAACCATTCTTTCCGATATAAGAAAAGGTTTCCATCACTTCACCATTATTGGTATAAGAATTAGTAAAGCGTTCGATCTGCGGTTCAATGCCGCGTACATCCATTGAAGAAAAGGCAGGAATAGTAGATATTGTGCGATATTCAGCAGAGATTCGCTTAATCCACATGCTGACCTCCTGTGCCTTACTGTCAACGATCTGGGAAACCGTAAATGTATTGTTGGCAATATCTTTGGGCCGGTAAATTGCTTCGATGTAGAAAAACAGTGAACTGAATACAATCAGGACACTGATTAAAAAATAAAGCTGTATTTTAGTTTTGATGCCAAGGTTTTTCATAACTCTATTTTATCATCATTTTAAGCATTATGTTCAATAATCCATTGAGTTGAGCCATTTATCCATATTCAATTGTGACGGATTTCACTATAATTGGGTTATCAGGAGGTAGGAGTAAATGAAGAAAATCGCAAGTTTATTATTAGCCGGTTTGCTGATTGTCAGCGGCTGTGCTAAAACAGATCAAGGCTCACAGCTTTATACAGCAGGAACTTATGAGGTTGTAACCCAAGGTTTTGGCGGTGATATGAAGGTTGCAGTGACTGTCAGTGCTGATAAAATTGAAAAGGTTGAGGTACTGGAACATGGGGAAACACAGGGTATCGGTACGAATGCTATTGAACAGCTGCCAGCAATTATCGTAGAAAAACAAAGTGCTGAAGTTGATACGGTAGCCGGCTGTACGGTATCAAGCAAGGCATTGTTATCTGCCGTGCAGGAGGCTTTAAATCAAGCAATGGGTAAAGATGCTTCTGCTAATGTGGCAGCCGATGGTGAATATGCCGTTGAGGTAAATGGTTTCCACGGCCCTATGCAGGTAAGCGTGGTTATTAAGGATGGTAAAATTACGGCAGTGAATGTTGGCAATAATGTTGAAACTGTAGGTATCGGTTCTAAAGCAATTGATGCAATGCCGCAGCGAATCATTGATGCTCAGTCAGTGAACGTTGATGTATTAACGGGTGCCAGTATTACATCAAGAGCAATTCTCTCTGGTGTAAGTGATGCGCTGACACAGGCGGGTGCTGATTTATCTGTATATTCTAAAGCGGTGGAAGTGGTGAAGAGTGAGGATAAGGAAATCAGCGCGGAAATCGTTATTATCGGTGCTGGCGGTGCTGGTCTTACTGCAGCTATCGAAGCATTAGAAAATGGTGCAGCTTCCGTAGCATTAATTGAAAAGATGGATATTACCGGCGGCAACACGCGTCTGTCAGGCGGTGAATATGCAGCTCCGAATAACTGGCTGCAGGCTGGTGAAGGTATCGAAGACAGTAAGGAACAGTATTTTAATGATATTTATGAAGGCGGTTATGAACGCGGCAATAAGGAATTGATTCAGGTTATTGTTGATAACGCGCTGGAAAGTGCAGAATGGTTGAAGGATGATGTAGGGGTTGTATATCGTGACAAGATGTCATGGTATGGCGGTCACAAAGTAGCTCGTACATTATGGCCGGTTGGTGACGGACCTGTTTATGTTGATACTTTAGAAGAAAAAGCTCGTTCATTAGGTGCGGAAATTTATTTCACAACAACTGCTAATGAATTGATCCAAGATGAAAATGGCCGTGTAACCGGTGTTGTCGCTACTTATAAAGATGGTGCAACTTATACATTTAAGGCTGATAAGGGTGTTATTATGACAACCGGTGGTTTCTCTGCCAATGTAGAAATGCGTGAAGCAGTTAATACTATGTGGCCAAGTCTTGATGCCAATGTACCTAATACGAATTCACCGGCTATTACAGGTGATGGTACCATTATGGCTCAGGCAATCGGTGCTGATGTTGTAGATATGGATGCGATTCAGCTGTATCCGGTAAACAATCCAGCGACTGGCAATTACTACTATATCGATTATGCTCGTTTAAATTCAACAGCACTGTTAGTTAACAAAGAAGGCAAACGTTTCGTAAATGAAAAGGGTACTCGTGATGTTATTTCATTAGCAACTCTGGAACAGACAGATAAGATGGTTTATGAAATTATTGATGCGGCTGTAGTTGCTGAACAAAGGCTGTATGAAGATTATCAGGCTGAAATCGATAAGTGTCTGAAAGACGGTGTATTGGCAATTGGTACATTAGAAGAAGTCTGCGAGCATTTTGGTGTGCCTGTGGAAGAGGTTAAGGCTACAATCGCTCATTACAATGAAATGGTTGATGCGGGCACGGATGAAGATTTCGGACGTACTGATAACTTCAATAAGATTGGTGAAGGACCTTACTTCATGTTCTCTTCTGTTGTCTCTGTTCACCATACAATGGGCGGTGTAAAAATTGATGCGGATGCCCGTGTTCTTGACAAAGACGGCAATCCAATTGAAGGTCTGTATGCGGCTGGTGAAGTTACCGGCGGTATCCATGGCGGTAACCGTTTAGGTTCAGTAGCTGTTTGTGACACTGTTGTATTCGGCCGTGTCGCAGCTCAAAGCGCATTAGCTCAAAAATAATTAAGATTAGCTAAATGCCATCGTATTAAAAATATTATGAGTTCTGTCAATGATAAGGCAGGACTCTTTTTTTGTTATGAGGAAGCTGTGAAAAGTTTAAAGGAAAATGGAACATAGCTTAGAATTTAATCAGGATCGCGGGAGTTAATAGCCGTCTCATTATGCAGATAAACTAATATTGATAATATCTCTGCCATGATTGCATAAAAAACTGGTAATTATATTTTGTATAGGCTATAATACAACAAAAGGGAGTAGCTTGTATCTGATAAGGATAGGGTAATCATCGTCATCACGTTGGCAGAACCAACCGGTGTTACACATTGAAGCAAGACTTTTACCGAAGGGTGTAGAAGTCTTTTTCTATGCCGTTATAACAGGAGGAACACTATGATTTCGGTTTTGTATTTAGTTCTTGGTTTTGTTTTATTAGTGAAAGGCGCTGATTTCTTCGTTGATGGCAGCAGTGCGATTGCGAAAAGGCTGGGGATTCCAAGCCTGATTATCGGTCTTACCATTGTAGCCTTTGGTACCAGCGCGCCTGAGGCAGCGGTTAGTATTACAGCTAGTTTGACGGGTCAGAATGAGATCGCGGTAGGCAATGTGATTGGCTCTAATATTTTTAATTTATTATTTATCGTAGGCTTATGCGCAATGATCCGCCCATTGTCGGTGCATAAGTCAATCTTAAACCGTGATTTTCCATTGTCGATACTAGGGGCTGGGGTGTTGGTAATCTGCGGCTTAGATGTATTTTTTAATGAAGGCAGTGTGAATGTTGTCTCACGGGTTGAGGGACTTTTGCTTTTATGTTTCTTTATTGTTTTTATATATGCGACAAGCATGGCTGCGCTGAGTGATAAGCAGGCAGCTGAAACCGGCACCGATGTTTTATCATGGCCCAAGAGCTTTCTTTACCTTGGCAGTGGACTGATTGGTGTTGTTGCCGGCGGTCAGCTCGTTGTGAGCGGTGCCAGTGACCTGGCGTTAATGCTTGGATTAGGGAAGGATTTGATTGCCTTGACGATTGTGGCAATCGGTACATCACTGCCGGAACTGGTAACCTCATTTGTAGCGACACGCAAAGGGGAAAGTGATATTGCGATGGGAAATGTCATCGGTTCTAATGTATTCAATATATTCTTTATCTTGGGAATGTCCGCAACTGTGGCACCGCTGACGATTACCAATAATACATTCATTGATCTTGGCGTACTGATTGCCGGCAGTATTATTGCCTTTATCTTTTCAAGAAAAGGTACAATTAATAAAAATTCAGGAATTGTGATGTTGTTAATGTATGCTGCATATACGGCATATCTGATAATGCGGTAGATAATTGCTTGGTATAAGAGCTGTGACGGTTTATGTTACAGCTTTTATTGATTTAAAATGGTGACGGTGCAGCTTCATAGTATCTCGCTAACTTTATTAATATAGATCAATATTTTCATGGTTTTGGTTCATAAGCAAATTATTATGATGGAAAAGGTTGCATTCATTAATATAAGTAATATATAATAATACAGTCAAGACAGGGGTGCTGAAAAGCTGAGAGAGTCCCTTTGACCTGATCTAGTTAGTACTAGCGTAGGGAGTCAATTTCTTTTTTGATGTTCTTACGCCTCATGGAGGTGTTTTTTTATGGACAAAACTAGAAGTAATGTTTTAACAATGGTTTATGCTGCTATGTATATAGCGCTTGCCGTGGCACTGAATGCGTTTAATACAGCGATGCCGATCATTCAGATGCCTAATGGCGGTTCTTTAGAACTTTTGGTTATCGCACTGTTTATCGCATCGTATCATCTGGGCTGGCGGTGGGGAGCGGCAATATCAGCGCTCTCATGGGTTATCGGTGTTCTGTTTGGTCTGAACAATTATATGGTTTCAGTGCCGCAGGTGCTGCTTGATTATGTGGTGCCTTTTGTGGCAATCGGTCTGGCATCCATCGTGCCGGCTATTCACATCGGAAATACAAAACTCTCAAATCTTTATACCGGTGTCTGCTTCGGCATGTTTTTAAAATATATTTCGCAAGTAATATCCGGGGTTTATTTCTGGTTTCCGGAAGGAAGCGCGGCAGGCTCATGGGCTGCCTGGGCCTATTCAGCGCCTTACAATTTCTGGTACAACCTGGTAACCTTTATTGCTGCAATTATCTTAGTGCCGATTTTGGTTAAACGTCTCAATAAGCTCAGCAGTATTACAATGAGCGGTGTAAAAGAATAACTTAGCATAAGAACTTCTTCGGGAGTTCTTTTTTTGCGAATTACTAAATATATAAAAGAATTCAATAAAAATTAGAAAAATGGGTATAATCTAGATGAAAAATACCCTTCGATAATTGATTTTTAAATGTAACCGCTATCATTTTGGGCTGTACAGCAAAAAAATGGGGTAATTGAAAAAAAGCCGAATTTTATGGGATTTTTTTAAAAAAAAGACTTGCAATACAGGGTTATTCTTTGCTATAATACCTCTGTTACCGCGTGGACATGCGAGGTTGCCGACACACTGAGAGACGTTGTCATGACCCAGTGAGCCGGGGGAATTCGCACCGAGCGGGTCTATCACAGATATAGACGAAAGGAGATTTATTTCATGGCAAAAAACAGTGTAAGAATTCGCTTAAAAGCTTACGAACACAGAATCTTAGATGCTAGCGCAGAAAAGATCGTTCAAGCTGCCCAGGCACACGGTGCCAAAAAGATCGTTGGACCAGTACCTCTTCCAACTGAAAAGCAAGTAGTAACTATCTTGCGTGCGGTACACAAATACAAAGATTCTCGTGAACAATTCGAAATTAGAACTCACAAACGTTTAATTGAGATTGTCGGACCTACAGCAGAAACAATCGATTCACTGAGTCGTCTTGAACTGCCAAGCGGTGTTGACATCGAGATTAAACTGTAATGATGGAGGTGAACATCATGAAAGGAATTTTAGGACGTAAAGTCGGGATGACACAAGTCTTCACTGAAGATGGTGTATTAATCCCTGTAACTGTAGTAGAAGCTACACCAAATATTGTTTTACAAAAGAAAACAGTTGAAAATGATGGCTATGTTGCTGTTCAGCTTGGTTTAGAAGACATCAAAGAAAGACGTGCTACTAAAGCTGCTCTCGGACATGTTGCGAAAGTGAACACAGCACCTAAGCGTTTCATCAGAGAAATTCGCTCAGAAGAAATGATGAGCTATGAATTAGGCAGTGAAGTTAAAGTTGACTTATTTGCCGCTGGCGAAGTAGTTGATGTTATCGGAACTAGCAAGGGTCACGGATTTACTGGTGCGGTAAAACGTCACAATCAGAAAATCGGTCCTAAGACACACGGTTCTGGTCATCACAGAGGTATGGGTTCAGCTGCAACTACTGGTCTTGGTACTAACAAGATCGACCCTGGTTTCACAATGCCTGGTCATTATGGAACAGATCGTACAACTAACCAAAATCTTGAAATCATCAAGGTTGATGCTGAAAAGAATTACATCCTGATCAAGGGTAACGTTCCTGGTCCTAAGAAGGGTCTGGTTATTATCCAATCTGCAAAATGCAGCAAGGGTGATAAAACAGCTAAGGTGTTAGTTGACTACACTAAAACTGAGGAGGAATAAAAAATGCCTAATATCGTTGTATTAAATCAGGAAGGTAAAGAACTTCGCGAAATTAACCTTAATCCTGAAGTGTTTGGCATTGAGCCAAATCAGCAAGTAATCTTTGATGCCATTGTTATGCAGCGCGCATCAATGAGACAAGGTACTCACGACGTTAAAAACCGCAGAGAAGTTCGCGGCGGCGGTCGTAAGCCTTACAGACAAAAAGGAACCGGTAATGCTCGTCAGGGTTCTACAAGAGCTCCGCAGTTCCGCAAGGGTGGTATCGTATTCGGTCCTACACCTCGCAGCTATGCTTACAAATTAAACAAAAAAGTTCGTCGTCTTGCTCTTAAATCAGTATTATCTGAAAAAGTGGCAAGCAATGATATGATCGTTGTTGATGAATTGAAATTTGCTGCTCCTAAGACAAAAGATTTCATCAAGACAATCGATGCAATCGGCGCAGCTAAGAAAACATTGTTTGTTGTTTCAAGTGAAGAAGATTTCGAAAATGCTTATCTGTCAGTTCGCAACATCCCTACAATGATGATGCTGACATCTGATGGTATCAATGTTTATGACATTGTAAATGCTAACAAGATCGTGTTCACTGAAGCAGCAGTGAAATGCGTTGAGGAGGTATTAGGATAATGAATAACTACAGAGATATTATTATCCGTCCAATCATCACTGAGAAATCAATGAAATTGATGGAAGAAGATAACAAGGTTACATTCGAAGTTGCTAAGGGCGTAAACAGAACTCAGGTTCGTCAGGCTGTTGAAAAAATCTTCGGTGTTAATGTTGAAAAAGTTAACATGGTTAACACAAAGCCAAAAGCTAAACGTGTTGGTAAATACACTGGCACAACAAGTCCTGTACATAAGGCAATCGTTAAAATTGCTGCTGGACAAGACATCAACTTATTCGGCGAATAGTCGAAACAGGGAAGAGTCACGCTATTTCCCTTTAAAATGCGTAAGGAGGAAATTAATCCATGGCGATTAAGAAATATAAGCCAACGACCCCGGGTCGTCGTAATATGTCAACACTGACATTTGACGAAATTACAACGAACAGTCCTGAACGCTCACTGCTTGCTCCTTTAGGAAGCAAAGGTGGCCGTAACAATAACGGACGTATCACTACTCGTCACCAAGGTGGAGGCCATAAGCGCCAATACCGTATTATCGATTTCAAGAGAAACAAAGATGGTATCCCTGCTAAGGTTGCTACTATCGAATACGATCCAAACAGATCAGCAAACATCGCATTGTTAAACTATGCGGATGGTGAAAAACGTTATATCCTGGCTCCAAAGGGATTAACGGTCGGCACAACACTGCTTTCTGGTGAAACAGCTGATATCAAGGTTGGTAACTGCTTGGAAATGCGTCACATGCCTGAAGGTACATTCATTCACAACGTTGAATTGAAACCTGGCAAGGGCGGTCAGCTGGCTCGTTCAGCGGGTGTTTCAGCTCAGATTCTTGGTATCGAAGATAAATATGTAACAGTACGTCTTGCCTCTGGCGAAGTACGTAAAATCTTAGCTAACTGCCGTGCTACTATCGGACAAGTTGGTAACGAAGACCACAGCCTGGTTAATCTGGGTAAAGCAGGTCGCTCACGCTGGTTAGGTATCAGACCTACGGTTCGTGGTTCAGTTATGAACCCTAACGATCACCCTCACGGTGGTGGTGAAGGCCGTACACCAGTTGGACGTAAGTCACCAATGACGCCATGGGGTAAAAAAGCTATGGGTGTTAAAACTCGTAAGAGCAAAAAAGCTTCGACTAAACTGATCGTTCGTCGTCGCAATGGCAAGTAAGCGAAAGGAGGAAATTAAAAAATGAGTCGTAGTTTGAAAAAAGGACCTTTCTGTGATGAACACTTAATGAAGAAAGTGGAAAAACTGAATGAGTCTGGTAAAAAAGAAGTAATTAAAACTTGGTCACGTCGTTCTACAATCTTCCCTCAATTCGTTGAACACACATTTGCCGTTTACAATGGTAAAGAACATCTTCCAGTTTATGTTACAGAAGATATGGTTGGTCACAAATTAGGTGAATTCGTGCCAACTCGCAAATACTCAGGCCATGGAGCCGATGATAAGAAAGCTAAGAGATAGGAGGAAGTAAATGATGGAAGTTAAAGCAACTGCAAAAACATTACGCATCCCACCTAGAAAAGCTCGTCTTGTACTTGATCTGGTTCGTGGTAAGGATGTTGAAGAAGCGAAAGCAATTTTGAAATATACATCAAATTTTGCTGCCGATGCATCATTAAAAGTATTAAATTCAGCGATTGCCAATGCTGTTAACAACAATGGCATGGATGAAGAAAACCTGTATGTAAAAGCTTGTTACGCAAACGAAGGTATCGTATTGAAAAGATTCATGCCGCGTGCAAAAGGCAGCGCAAGCGCAATTCATAGGCGCACTAGCCACATCACATTTGTGGTTAGTGAACGTGATTAAGGAGGTAGCTCATGGGACAAAAAGTTAGTCCAATCGGATTACGTGTCGGTGTCATTCGTGATTGGGAATCAAGATGGTATGCAGACAAAGATTATGCCGATTTATTACTGGAAGACGTTAAGATTCGTGAATTCTTATTCAAAGAGTTAAAAGCTGCTTCCGTATCAAGAATTGAAATCGAACGTTCAAAGAACCGCGTTGAAGTAATCATTCGTTCAGCTCGTCCAGGTGTTATCATCGGTACAAATGGCGAAGCTGTTGAAGTGATCAAGAAAAAACTGGTTAAATTAACAAATGGTAAGAACGTATTCATCAAGGTAGTTGAAATTGCTAACCCTGATTTAGACGCTCGTATCGTTGCAAGAAGCATTGCCGATCAGCTGGAACAGCGTGCATCATTCAGAACTGCTCAGAAAAGAGCCATTCAAAAGACGATGCGTTCTGGTGCTAAGGGTATCAAAACTTCAGTATCCGGCCGTTTAGGCGGAGCTGATATCGCTCGTTCAGAAGGTTATTCTGAAGGGGTTGTACCTCTTCACACATTACGTGCTGATATCGATTATGCACATGAAGAAGCATCTACTACTTATGGCCGCTTAGGTGTTAAAGTTTGGATCTGCCGCGGTGAAGTTCTGCCTGGACAAATGGTTCAGGAACCAGAAGCACCAAAACAGCCTGCTAATGACAGACGTCGCCGCAACAACAACCGTCGTCCGAATAACGGGGATCGTCGTCCTAACAACAATAACGCTAAGGCAGCTCCAGTTAAGGAAGCTGAAACAGCAGCTCCGGCAGTTGAAGGAGGAAAATAATCTATGTTAATGCCTAATAGAACTAAATATAGAAGACCTCACCGTTTGAGTTACGAAGGTAAGTCAAAAGCTGGCCGTGCTGTTGCATTCGGTGAATTCGGTCTTGTTGCTGATTCTGGTAACTACGTAAGTAACCGTCAGATTGAAGCAGCACGTATTGCGATGACACGTTATATGAAACGTGGCGGACAAGTTTGGATCAAAATTTTCCCACACATGGCAATCACAAGAAAACCATTGGAAGTACGTATGGGATCTGGTAAAGGTGCACCTGAAGGATGGGTAGCAGTAGTTAAACCTGGTCGTGTTATGTTTGAAATCGGCGGCGTTGACGAAGCAACTGCTCGTGAAGCGTTCCGTCTTGCTTCTCACAAACTTCCAGTTAAATGTAAATTTGTACGTAAGGGCGAGGAGGAGTAACACATGACAGTCAAGGAAATCAGAGAAAAAAGCAATGCTGAATTGCTGAATGATATCGAAACGCTTAAAGCTGAACTCTTTAACCTTCGTTTCCAACAAGCAACTGGACAATTAACAAATCCTGCAAGAATGAGAGAAATTAAGAAATCTATTGCTCGTATTAAAACAGTGATGACTGAGCGCGAGCTTAGTAATCAAGATTAGGAGGATCGAAGAGAATGGAAGAAAGATCTAACCGTAAAGTTTATCGCGGAACTGTTGTTTCCGATAAAATGGATAAGACAATTACAATCATTGTTGAAACTAAAAAAACACACCCTTTATATGGTAAACGTGTTAAATATTCTAAGAAATTCAAGGCTCATGATGAGAACAACGAAGCTAGAATCGGTGATAGAGTTGAAATTATGGAAACTCGTCCATTGTCAGCAACTAAACGTTTCCGCTTAGTTAAAGTCATCGATAAAGCCGAAGTTCTTTAGTCGCTAGGAGGTAACGTTCATGATTCAAAATGAAAGTAGATTACGAGTAGCTGACAACACGGGAGCTAAAGAAGTATTAGTTATTCGTGGACTAGGTGGAAGTAAAAGAAAATTCAGCAACATTGGTGATGTTGTTGTATGTGCAGTAAAACAGGCTGCTACTGGCGGCACTGTTAAAAAAGGTGATGTTGTTAAAGGTGTAATCGTACGTACTCGCCGCGGTATCCGCCGTGAGAATGGTACTTATATCAAATTTGATGACAACGCTGTTGTACTTATCAAGGATGATAAGACACCACGTGGTACACGTATTTTCGGACCAGTGGCAAGAGAGCTGCGTGACAAGGATTACATGAAAATTGTATCTTTGGCACCAGAAGTATTATAGGAGGTGCCCTTGTGAAGATCAAAAAAGGTGATAAGGTTCAAGTTATTACAGGTGCTTACAAAGGCACAATCGCTGAAGTAACTAAAGTTCTTCCTAAAGAGAGCAAAGTCATCGTTGAAGGTGTTAACTTAGTTAAGAAACACATGAAACCGACTCAAGCTAATCCGGACGGCGGAATTGTTGAAATGGAAGCTCCAATTCATGTTTCAAATGTTATGCTGTATGACAGCAAAGCTAAAAAAGCAAGCAGAGTTGGCTTCAAAATTGCTGATGGCAAAAAAGTGCGCGTGTACAAAGCTACTGGCGCTGAAGTGAAATAGGGGGGAGCTAAGAGATGAACCGCCTACAGGAAAAATACAACAATACAGTTGTAGAAAACATGATGAAGAAATTCGGGTACAAATCTGTAATGGAAGTACCTGCTATTGATAAAGTAGTTATCAATATGGGATGCGGCGATGCTATCGCTAATCCTAAAACTTTAGAAGAAGCTGTTGCTGAACTGACTCAAATCACTGGTCAGAAGCCGGTAATCACTAAAGCTAAAAAGTCAATCGCAAACTTCAAACTTCGTGAAGGTATGCCGATCGGCTGTAAAGTTACATTGCGCAAAGACTACATGTATGATTTCTTAGACAAGCTGATGAACATTTCACTGCCTCGTGTAAGAGATTTCCGTGGTGTCAGCAAAACGGCTTTTGATGGTCGTGGTAACTATACATTAGGTGTTAAGGAACAAATCATTTTCCCAGAAATCAACTTTGATAAAGTAAATAAGGTTCGCGGGATGGATGTTGTTATCGTAACAACTGCAAAAACAAATGAAGAAGCTAAGGCGCTGCTTGAAGAATTAGGCATGCCTTTCCAGAAATAGGGAGGACAATAAGATATGGCAAAAAAAGCGATGGTACTCAAAGCAAATCGCCCTCAAAAGTTCTCAACTCGTGAATATACACGTTGCGAACGTTGCGGACGTCCTCACTCAGTTTTACGTAAATACAAACTCTGCCGTATTTGCTTCCGTGAGCTGGCTTACAAAGGTCAGATCCCTGGAGTGAAGAAGGCTAGTTGGTAAGAGATAGGAGGAATTGAGTCATGATGATGACAGATCCGATTGCTGATATGCTGACTAGAGTTCGTAACGCGCTTCAAGCCCGTCACGAATCAGTTGAGATTCCAGCAAGTAAAGAAAAGATTGAAATTGCTAAGATTTTGAAATCAGAAGGTTTCATTACTGATTATAAAGTTGAAGGCGATGTTAAAAAAGTATTAACAGTTACCCTGAAATATGGTGCTAACAACGAAAAAATCATTAGCGGATTAAAGAGAATTTCAAAACCAGGTTTACGTGTTTACGCAAAAGTAGATTCTATTCCTAGAGTATTGAATGGTCTTGGTATCGCTATTATCTCAACATCTCACGGTCTGATGACTGACAGAGAAGCTAGAGCTAAACACGTTGGCGGCGAAGTGCTGGCTTACGTTTGGTAATAAAGGAGAACATTTATGTCACGTATCGGTAATAAAACGATTACCATTCCTGCAGGCGTAGAGATTACGGTTGCTGAAGGGAATGAAGTGACTGTTAAAGGTCCTAAGGGAACTTTATCACGTCAATTTGCACCGTTCTTAACAATTTCTGTTGAAGATGGTGAATGCAAAGTTATCCGTCCGGATGACAATAAAACAACAAAACAACTTCACGGAACAACTCGTGCATTGCTGCACAACATGGTTGTTGGTGTATCTGAAGGATTCGAGAAGCGTCTTGAATTAGTTGGTATCGGTTTCCGTTCTGCTATTTCAGGTAACAAACTGCAATTAAACATCGGCTATTCTCATCAAGTAATCTTTGATTTAGTTGATGATGTTAAAGTTGAATGTGCTTCACCTACGGAAATTGTTGTATCAGGTATTGATAAACAAAAAGTTGGTGAATTTGCTGCTAATATCCGTGCTGCTAGAAAACCAGAACCTTACAAGGGCAAAGGTATTCGCTATAAGGGTGAATATGTTCGTCGTAAGGAAGGTAAGACAGCAGGTAAGAAATAGCGAGAAAGGAGCAATCGTAACATGCTTAAGAAAGTTTCAAGAAACGATGAACGTTTACGTCGTCATGCACGTGTTCGTACCAAAGTCAATGGTACTGCTGAATGCCCTCGCTTAAACGTATTCCGTTCAAACGCACATATCCATGTGCAGATTATTGATGATGTTGCAGGCAAAACTTTAGTTGCTGCCAGCAGTGTTGAATTGAAGTTAGAAAATGGCGGTAATGTTGCTGCTGCAGCGGCTGTTGGTACAGAAGTTGCAAAGCGCGCATTGGCTGCCGGTATTGAAAATGTAGTATTTGACCGTGGCGGATATATTTACCACGGACGTGTCAAGGCAGTGGCTGAAGCAGCCCGTGAAGCCGGACTGAAATTTTAAGGAGGTCATGCGAAAAATGGAACGCAAACCAAGAAGAGACCGCGAACGCGAAAAAGAATTTGAAGAACGCGTCGTTACGATCAATCGTGTTACCAAGGTTGTTAAAGGTGGACGCCGTTTCCGCTTTGCTGCTCTTGTCGTGATCGGTGATAAAAAGGGACGTGTAGGTTTCGGTACAGGTAAAGCTAATGAAGTACCTGATGCTATCAAAAAAGCCATTGAAGATGCTAAGAAGAATGTCTTCAATGTTGCTATCGTAAACGGAACAACTATTCCACATGAAATCGTTGGTAAATTCGGTGCCGGTGAAATCCTGCTCCGCCCGGCTTCAGAAGGTACTGGAGTTATCGCTGGCGGCGCTGTACGTGATGTACTGGAATTGGCTGGATTCAGCGATATCCTGTCTAAGTGCTTGGGGTCACGCACACCAGTTAACATGGTAAGTGCAACGATCAACGCTCTTCAGAATCTGAAGACAATCGAAGAAACTGCTCGTCTTCGTGATAAAAAGCCTCAGGAAATTCGTTAGAGGGAGGACAACACATGAAATTACATGAAATGAGTTATACAGAAGGAGCTAGACGCGAAAGAAAGAGAATCGGACGCGGACATGGTTCTGGACATGGTAAAACATCTGGTAAAGGTCAAAAGGGACAAAACGCTCGCAGCGGCGGTGGTGTTCGTTTAGGTTTTGAAGGTGGACAGACACCAATCATGAGACGTTTACCAAAACGTGGATTTACAAACTTCAATCGTAAAGTATTTGCAATCGTTAATGTTGAGAGCTTAAACGTTTTCGAAAACGATACAGTTGTAACTCCTGAATTATTGATTGAAACAGGTCTTGTAAGAAAAGAACTGGATGGAATTAAAATCTTGGGACAAGGCGAATTAGAGAAAAAATTAACTGTAAAGGCTAATAAATTTTCTGGGTCAGCTGTATCTACCATTGAACAAGCAGGCGGAAAAGTTGAGGTAATCTAAGATGTTTGCCACAGCAGTCAACATGTTCAAAAACAAGGATATTCGTAAGAGAATCCTGTTTACATGTGCCATGTTGTTTATCTTCCGTTTCGGAGCAAACATTCCGGTTCCTAATGTTGATACAGGGGCGCTGCTGGCTGGTACGGACAGTAATTCACTGTTGGCGATGATGAACTTGCTGGGTGGCGGACACTTTCAGCAATTCTCAATCTTTGCAATGGGTGTAGGACCTTATATCACAGGTTCTATCATCATCCAATTGCTGTCAATGGATGTAATTCCGGCTTTGACTGAATTATCAAAGCAGGGACAGACTGGACGTAAGGTCATTGACCGTTACACAAGATACCTCGGTGTCGTACTGTGTTTCTTCCAGGCAGCCACAATGACGTATGCATTTGATAAAACTTATCATCTGCTGCTGAATAACAGCTTTGCATCTTATATCTTCGTTGCTATCGTTTTAACTGCCGGAACAATGTTCCTACTTTGGATCGGTGACCAGATTTCAGCTAAGGGTATTGGTAATGGTGTATCAATGATCATCTTTGCCGGTATCGTTGCTAATCTGCCTGGTCAGTTTAAATCGACCTATGATACTTTAGTAACGGCTGAAACGGCAGGTGCCAACGGCATGCTGAGTTTCTTGCTGTATATTGTTGTGTATTTGGTAATTATCGTTCTTGTTGTTTTAATGACTGAAGCAACCAGAAGAATTCCTATCCAATATACTTCAAGTACAGTTATCAAGGGTAAAACCAATGAATTGACTTATCTGCCATTAAAGATCAACTCAGCCAGCGTTATCCCAGTAATCTTTGCTTCTTCAGTAATGATTGCACCGGTAACGATTGCTACCTTTATCACACAAAATGATTTCACGCGTGCGATGCAGAAGGTGCTGAGCTTCCAGACATGGACAGGTTTAGCCATCTATGTAGTCTTGATACTCTTATTTACTTTCTTCTACACGAATCTTCAGGTTGATCCTGAAAAGATTTCCGAGAATCTCGGTAAATCAGGTACATATATTCCAGGTGTAAGACCTGGTGCTGAAACAAAGAATTATGTCAGCAAGGTTTTAAACCGCATAACTGTACTTGGTTCAATTTCATTGGCATTTATCGCTGTGCTGCCATATGTGATCCCATTAGTTAATCCGGCGTTTGCAAATACAAATGTTGGCTTAGGCGGAACGGGTATCATCATCGTAGTCGGTGTTGCTCTTGAAACGGTGAAGTCATTGACCAGTCAGGCTACACAGAAAACATACCGTGGATTTATTGCTCGATAGAAGGTGAAGGAACATGAATTTATTGATTATGGGAGGACCTGGTGCCGGTAAGGGTACGATGTCTGAAAAAATCCTGAAGAAATACAATGTTCAGCATATTTCAACTGGAGATATCTTCAGAAATGAAATGGCGAATCAGACTGAATTAGGGATATTGGCAAAAAGCTATATCGATCAGGGACTGCTTGTACCGGATGATGTAACTAATCAAATGGTAAAGAGCTACCTTGAGAAAACTGATCTTGGCAATGGTTATCTGCTTGACGGATATCCGCGCACCATTGATCAGGCAAAGGCCTTTGACGAAATGACGAAGGGAACATCACTGGCGATCGGCAGAGTAATCTCGCTGAGTATCGCTTTTGAAGAACTTGCCGGCAGAGTTACAGGGCGCCGTATTTGTAAGAAATGCGGAGCAATCTATCACGTAAAATCACACCCGCCGAAAGTGGAGGGAATCTGTGATGTATGTGGAAGCGAATTGATTCAGCGCAAAGATGACACAGTTGAAAGCTTAACTGTACGATTAGATGAATACCGCCGTCAGACAGAACCGGTTATGCTGTATTATGGCAATCAGGGACTGCTGCGCAGCGTAAATGCTAATCAGGCCATCGAAGACGTATGGAAAGATACGCAAAAAGCTTTGGAGGACTAAATGATTACGACCAAATCACCAAGAGAAATCGAATATATGCGTGAGGCGGGAAGAATTGTCGGTTTGGCACATGCTGCGGCTGCCTCTTTCATTAAACCGGGTGTGACGACGAAAGAAGTCAATGCGGTTTGTGAAGAGGTCATCTTAAAGCATGGTGCTGCCCCTTCATTCAAGGGACTGTACGATTTTCCGGCAGCAACCTGTATTTCGGTTAACTCGACTTTAGTTCATGGTATCCCGGACGATACAATACTAAAAGAGGGCGATATTATTTCGGTTGATATTGGTGCCTGTTATCATGGTTATCATGGCGATTCGGCTTGGACATATGCGGTCGGCAGCATTGATGATGAAGCACAGAAATTAATGGATGTGACAAAAGCATCATTGTTTGAAGGTCTAAAATATGCGAAAGCTGGGAATCATCTGACTGATATAAGCCACGCAATTGGAGAATATGTTTATCAACACGGTTATTCAATTCCGCAGGATTATGCAGGCCATGGGATCGGAACTGAGGTTCATGAAGATCCGATTGTTCCCAATTTTGGCCCATCAGGTCACGGTATTTTATTAAAAGAAGGTATGACAATTGCAGTTGAACCGATGGTTCATGCAGGAAGGCCGCAGACCAAGGTGCTTCCTGATGGTACTGTTCTGACTAAGGACGGTTCACTGGCAGCTCACTATGAGCATACAGTTGTGATTCTGAAAGATGGGTATGAAATTCTAACAACAACTTCAGAAAAGGAGGAACAAATTAATAATGGGTAAGCAAGATGTAATTGAGATTGATGGCGTAGTCGAAGACACGCTTCCAAACGCAATGTTTAAAGTGAAATTAGCGAACGGGCACGAAATTCTGGCTCACGTTTCTGGTAAAATCCGTATGCACTACATTCGCATTTTACCGGGGGATCGTGTAACTGTTGAGATTTCACCTTATGATTTAACACGTGGGCGTATAACATTCCGACATAAGTAGTCGTGAACAAGGAGGGAAACGCATGAAAGTAAGACCATCTGTCAAACCAATATGCGATAAGTGCCGCATCATCAAGCGCAAAGGTCGCGTGATGGTAATTTGTGAGAACCCTAAACACAAACAAAGACAAGGGTAAAATGGAGGTGTAAACAAATATGGCTCGTATTGCAGGTGTTGATATTCCACGCGATAAGCGTGTTGTAGTTTCATTAACATATGTATATGGAATCGGCCCGACAACGGCTAGAAAGATTCTTGCAGACTGCGGAATCAGCGAAGATGTTCGTGTTAAGGATTTAACTGAAGAACAAGAAAACGCGATTCGTAGTAAAGTAGACGGTATTAAAGTCGAAGGTGACTTACGCCGTGAAGTTTCATTAAACATCAAGCGTTTAATGGAAATCGGATGCTATCGTGGTATCCGTCATCGTAAAGGTTTACCAGTTCGTGGACAACGCACTAAAACAAATGCGCGTACACGCAAAGGTCCGGTTCGTACAGTAGCGAACAAGAAGAAATAGGACGTAGGGAGGAAATAGTATGGCAAAAGTAAAAAAAGCTGCCGCTGGTGCTCGTAAACGTCGTGTTAGAAAGAATATTGCTCGTGGTGTTGCACACATCCACTCTACATTCAATAACACTATTGTTACAATCACTGACGAAAACGGAAATGCGATTGCATGGTCTAGCGCCGGTGCATTAGGATTCAAAGGTTCTCGTAAATCTACACCATTTGCTGCTCAGTTAGCTGGTGAAGCTGCTGGTAAAGCTGCAATTGATAATGGTATGAAAACTGTTGCTGTTAACGTAAAGGGTCCAGGCCCTGGCCGTGAAGCTGCAGTAAGAGCATTACAAGTAGCAGGATTAGAAATTACATTGATCAATGATGTAACTCCAATTCCACACAATGGATGTCGTCCACCAAAACGACCACGTGGTTAATTTAAACCTAAACTGAGGAGGTAAGCTATGCAAAAATTCGAACGTGCACATTTTGAAGTAAAAGAGTATGTTGAGTCAGAAAGTTACGGAAAATTTGTGATTGAACCGCTTGAAAGAGGGTTCGGCCAAACAATCGGTAACGCATTAAGACGTGTTTTGCTCTCCTCATTACCGGGAGCTGCTGTATTCTCAATTAAAGTTGACGGCATCTACCATGAATTCACATCAATTCCGGGAATCATGGAAGATGTTACAGCAATTATTTTAAATATTAAAACACTGATTATGGAGATCGACACCGATGAAGTGTATACACTGCGTATCTCTAAAAAGGGACCTGGTCCTGTAACGGGCGGCGATATTATCTGTCCGGAGGGTGTAAAGGTTCTGAATAAGGATTTATACATCTGTACATTAGAAGAAGACGGTGTACTCGAAATGGAACTTCAGGCACGTATTGGACGCGGTTATGTAAGTGCTGATACTAATAAGCAAATGTATCAGACACCAAACCAGCCGTTGGGTACTATCTATACTGACTCTATTTACACACCAATCGAAAGAGTTTCCTATCAGGTTGAACCAACTCGTGTTGGTCAAAATGCAAAATATGATAAGATCATTTTTGAAATTTGGACTAACGGATCAATTACTCCTCAGGAATCAGTTGCATTAGGATCAAAAATTCTGATTGACCATCTTGAACTGTTAACAAACGTTCATGATGCTGTTAATGATATGGAATCAATCATGAAAGAAGCTCAGGGAGAAGTTGTCAATAAGGGTCTTGTGATGATGATTGAAGATCTTGATCTTTCTGTTCGTTCATACAACTGTTTAAAACGTGCAGGTATTCAAACTGTTGAAGAACTGACACAAAAAACAGAAGATGAAATGATGAGAGTAAGAAACTTAGGTAAGAAATCACTTAAGGAAGTTAAAGATAAAATTTATGATTTGGGCTTAAGCTTCAAATCATTTGAATAGGTGTAAAGGGAGGACATAAACATGTGGAATCGTAGATTTGGACGTACTGCTGATCACCGTAAAGCAATGCTTCGTAACTTAGCTACATCTGTAATTTTGTACGGAAGCGTTGAAACGACTGAAATGAAGGCAAAAGACTTACGTTCTGTTGTTGATGAACTGATCACTTTGGCAAAGCGCGGAGATCTTCATGCTCGCCGTCAGGCTGCCAGCTTTGTTCGCAATGCTGTTGATGAAAAAACTGGACAGACTGCAGTTCAAAAACTGTTTAATGAAATCGGACCTAAATACCAAGACCGTAAAGGTGGTTACACTAGCGTAATTAAGACTAGAAACCGCCGCGGTGATGGTGCTCCGATGGCAATTATTAAATTAGTTGACTAATTAACATGTGAAAGATGGCTGAGAAATCGGCTGTCTTTTTTTGTGTGTTTTGATTTTGATAGTGCTGGACGAGCGAGATTCTTATAATTATAATGTAAATATAGGAGTGGATGGGATAAAGTACAAAGGGAGGAGAATTAAGCCTTTATGATGAAGAAATTCAGTACGATTATCAGCAGGATATTTATCCTTTTAATTGGTGCTTTCTTATTTAGAATATATATATTTTCAAGTGGATGGGAAACCCTGAATGTACTCATTGAAAACACAAGAGGTCCCTTCTACGCAGATGTTTTGATTGATAAAGAGCTAGTTTTAAATGAGATGCCACAGCAATATTTAGGTGATGATTTATTAGAGGACACCCACAATGATTTGCTGACCCTTAAAGATTTTGAATATGAAGGAAAGAAACCAATGCAAATGAATACTTACATTGAAGGGAATTGGAAGCTTGGTCCTTATGAATGTAAGAATACAAAGAATGGGTGTTTATTTTCAACAAATTCCCGGATGCCTGAGACGGTACAGCTTGTACTCATGGATAAAGATCATAAATTCTATGTATCAGAACCGATAACAGAGACACTGGATAACTGTGTAAAGATTGATTTCAATACCATGAAGGTGACCTATAATCGCAACCATATACTAAAATTCATATCCCCGCTATTATGGCTTTTACTGAGTGGAGAATTCATCGTTAGTATCATCCTAGCGAAACGAAAGAGTGAACGCGGTACAGAGTATTTAGGCAATGATAAATTAGTTGAGTTTTTCTTCTATGTGCCATATGCTATGAGTATAATCTTCCTCATACAACATGCTTATGAGCTAGATTCATTATCCATTATTATAGGGTTAATGTTAAATATATTCTATGTCATGCAGAGTGATGATGAGGATGTAGCTCTTTGGATAGCGGCAATTAATTTCTTGATTGCGATGCTCTGTTCATTTCTATTACCGATTTTCTAACAAGCTATATTAAAAAAGCGTATTTTACATGGCTGAATCCATAGGAGAATACGCTTTTCTATTTCTTAGGCCGAGCTGCAAGCTTTTCTTTAAACAATCACATTCCAGCATTCTCATGCGATATTTAGATGCCTTTGTGGTATACTGTTTAATAGGTGATAAAATGAAAAAACTTCTTGTATTAAGTATGCTTCTGCTACTGGAAGGATGTAAGAGTGAACCAGCGATTGAAGGTTTTACTGAAGATCAAATGGCAGAGCTGAGGAAGCATGAGGAAGTATTGAATAAAGTAAGAGATCAATGTGAATATCAGGAGTCGGTCAGATTGATGATGGATGCCGGTGCATTTAATGCGGATGATGTAGAGCTTTATTGTCAGATACCGCTGCGGGCTGAGCTGGTGCCGTCGCTGACTACTTTGGTTACCGCTGGTTATGATGCGGATCAGATTAAAACCCTTTTTGATTTGAATTTCTATCGGCCGGAAAATACTGCCCGCTATTTGAATTATGCGGCTGATAATCCACAGTACAGCTTGGAAGATGTTGTAGTAAGAATCAATATCGGTTTAGATGTGCCATTCTTTACGAATACCCATGTCATTGAGGATACGAGCGATTTCGGCATGCTGATTAATAAATATAATGAATTGCCGGAGGGCTATGAGCCAGCTGAATTGATGATAACCCCAAGTCCATGTACGATTGGTTTTCATTTTTCATGTTCATTTAATGATCCGCAATATGTGGAAAAGACAGCCGGTGAGCATTTTCAGCAGTTAGTTGATGCGGCAGCTGAAGCTGGTATCAAGATTAATGCGATTGCATCGTATCGTTCCTATGACTATCAATACAACCTCTATCATTATTATCTGAATGAGCAAGGTCAGGAATATGCCGATCTATATTATGCAAGACCAGGACAGAGTGAACATAATTCAGGACTGGCGATCGATGTGACGATGAATGATATGAATTATAATGAAATAGAGCTGGGCGCTGATTATCCATGGCTGCTTGAGCATATGGCAGATTATGGCTTCATCCTTCGTTATCCTGAGGATAAGACTGAATACACCGGCTTTGGTTATGAATCATGGCATCTGCGTTATGTCGGTGAAGAAATCGCCAAGGTTGTGATGGAGAACAATTGGTGTCTTGAAGAATATTATGCAAGAATGGATGTGACAAAATGAAGAAATTAAAAATATTGCTTGCTTTATTTGTATTATGCGGCTGTCAGTCAGCACCAACTGAACCTGATGAAGTTACTGACCCGGTAGTAAAAGAGGAGACACCGCCTGAGAATCAGGATGTTGTTGTGCATTTCAGCGGTGTGGGTGACAATTTGATTCATGATTCAATTTATCGTGATGCGGATCGCCTGGCGGGTGAAATGAATGATGGCCTTTATGATTTTCTGCCGATGTATGAAGATGTCAAGGATGAAATTGAGAAATCTGATTTAGCATTCATTAATCAGGAGACAATTTTAGGCGGTGATGAGCTGGGACTGTCAGGGTATCCTACCTTTAATTCTCCGCAGTGCCTTGCTGAACAGCTGCCGGCCTTTGGTTTTAATATGATCAATCACGCGACCAATCATGCGCTGGACAAGTGGGAAATCGGTGTCAATAATGCTATTTCATTCTGGCGTCAGCAATCTGGTATTGTGATGGCAGGTATCTATGATTCATGGGAAGATCGTGCTGAGGTTAGGGTAATCGAAAAAAATGGCATTCGTTTTTCCTTTCTGGCTTATACTTATGGCACTAACGGCATAGAATCTTATGCCGGTTATGCGATTCCATACTTTGATGAGACAGCGATACGAGAAGATGTAGCACGCGCCAAGGAAGTCAGCGATGTAGTAATTGTATCGGCACATTGGGGGAATGAGAACCAATTTGAACCAAATGAATTTGAATATGAATATGCACAGCTTTTTGCTGATCTTGGCGTCGATGTTGTTATTGGTACCCATCCGCATGTTATTCAGCCGGTGACATGGGTAACGGGTGCTTCAGGTAATAATACCTTAGTCGTTTATTCCCTGGGAAATTTTATTGGCGGAATGCTGGATATGTATAATAATTTATCTGGAATGATTTCCTTTGATTTCGTAAAAAAAGCGGATACAGAAAAGATTACCGTAGAGAATGTAAAATGGATACCGCTTGTTTCTCATTACGAGGGAGATGCCAATGATATCATGAATACACGATTAAATTTCAAAGTATATAAGCTTAAGAATTATACCGATGAACTCGCCAGTCAGCATGGACTTAATGGCTATGAGGGACAAGTGGTTACGAAAGAGGCCTTCAGTGCACGGACTCATGAGGTAATTGGTAATATCATACCTATCGAGGAGTAATTATGGAAGCGTTAATTAAAGAGATGGAAGCATATGCGGCAGAAAATCATGTGCCGATCATGCAGCAGGAAGGCATAGAATTTTTTCAGAAGCTTGTTGAGAAGGAAGAAATAAGGAGCATACTAGAATTGGGGACTGCCATCGGTTATTCAGCAATCCAACTGGCAAGGCTGCATCCAGACATTCATGTTGTTACGATTGAAAGAGATGAAGAACGGTATCAGCTGGCTGTTGAAAATGTGAAGCGCAGCGGGTTAGAGGAGCAGATAACATGTATCTTTGATGATATCATGAATGTGGAATTAAGTGATTCATTTGATTGTATCTTCATTGATGCGGCCAAGGCACAGTATATTCGCTTCTTTGAACGCTTTGAAGCAAATCTGAAGCCCGGCGGTGTCATCGTCAGTGATAATCTGAAATTTCATGGCTTGGTCGGCGCGCCATTAATTAAATCACGCAATCTGCGTTCTCTGGTACGCAAAATTCAGGGATACATTGATTATTTAAAAACGCGTGATGATTATGAAACGGTATTTTATGAATGCGGTGATGGTGTAGCGGTAAGTCGTAAAAGAATTTAAGCGAACTTCTTCCATAATCAGTAAAATGTGTTACAATAAATAAAAGAAAGTGGTGATTCAAGATGAAAAAAGCATTAACTACGATTGCAATCTTAGGTGGTATTGCCGCTGCGGTTGCCTATAAATTAAAAAAAGATGAAGAAAAAAAGATCATGAAACTTGAACAGGAGCTTCTTGACGAAGAAAATAGTACAGAAAATCACGAAGCAGAGGCGGATCAGGAAGCTTGCTGCTGTGAAGCTGAACCAGAAGCAGCCTGCAGCTGTGCGGAAGAGAGCTGCGGATGTGATGAAAGCTGTACTTGTGAAGAAGGCTGCGCGTGTGAAGATGAAGCGGCATGTAGCTGCGGTGATGAAGAGGCATGTGCCTGTGAAACAGAAAAGTGTGAAGCAGCAGATCCTCAGTATCCATATTTAAGTGCTGATGATAAAAAACGCATCGATGAAATCAATCAGGAAGTAATTGCAAATCTGGAAGAAAACGGTGATGTTCATGAAAACGAACGGCCTGTCCAGCATACGGTCGCTTTCACTAATCTTGATGATTTAGAAAACTATAAGACAGCGGTTATCAATAAAGGCTTTGTCGTAACAAAGGGCGAAGAAGCACTTGAACTTTATGTACTGCACATTGCGCCAATTGATCGCATTCAATTGATTCAAAATATTTATTATCTAGCTAATCTGGCATTAGAAATGCACGGTGTATACAAGGGCTGGAAAAGCCGCGTAAGCTACTAGAATCAAAAAAGGCGAAAGCCTTTTTTTCATTCGATCAGGGGAGGTGAAGGTATTGCTGAAGAAACGGCTGAATATCGGTTTCATGTTTGTGACCGGAGCGGTGTTATTATATTTGGGTGTTATTTTTATTACGAATTGGGCATCGGCTTTGAAGCTGACTTATCAGTTTTTCAGTATTGGTATTGTGATCTTAACCCTCTCTTCAATTGGTTATCTTTGTATCAATCGTTGGAATAGCCGAAAATCGGTGCTGCTGATTCAAGTGATTGGCCTTATTATTGTTGGTCTTATTTGTTATGGTAATGTTGAGCGGCTGATGGCGTTGGTACCGGTTGTGCTTGGCTTCTGGCTGCTTATTTTAACGGTTGTCAAAGGCATTACCTCCTATTTGATGCTGCACGATCATCTGCCATATGCCCGCTCACAGGTATTTATGACCATTCTCTATCTGCTGAGCGCAATCGCGTTAATTTTTAACCCAAGTGATTATTCACTGGAAGTAATCATCGTCTGCGGAGCGTATTTTATCTTATATGGAGCGTTTTTCGTATTCCGTGCGCTGACTGCCTTGATTCCTGAATCGGTGATTGAAGATATCGACAATCGGTTTCAGTTAGCGATACCAACCATGGTTGGCGCATTGCTGCCGCCGCATTTGATGAAGGTTATTTTATCCCGTTCAGAATCAGATCAGCAGCGTGAGGAATTTGATGTTATTAAAAAGGATCTGAAAAGTGATCTTGAAGTCATCGTCCATGTTGCCAAAAGCGGTCCAGCACAGCTGGGACACTGTGATTTAAGCTATCATGGCACACTGCTTTCCTATGGCTGCTACGATCCTCATGTTCGTTATCTATTTGGTACCTACGGTGATGGTGTAGCTATTTTAGCTCCTAAGGATGAGTATTTATATAACTGTCTGAAAAATGAGAATAAGGTGCTTGTGACCTTTGGCTTAGTATTAAATGACCGTCAAAAGGAACAGCTGAATCAGTCACTGTTAGAATCCTTCGCAAAGTTTGAACCCTTTAATTCAGATGAAGAATTAAAACGGCAGGGAATTGAGCCAAAAGGAATCTGCGATGATTATTTAAGCCGTGTTACCCGTAATGTACATAATTCACACTTCTATAAAATTAAAGAGGGAAAGTTTAAAACCTTTTTTGTCTTTTATACAAACTGTGTTTCCTATGTTTCCAAGCATCTCAGCAAGATAGGCTTCTCAATCCTTGATTTCAGCGGTATTATCTCACCAGGTGCTTATTATGATTTTTTAAACAATGAATTTAAAAGCGGCAAAGGCTGTGTGATTTACCGCAAGGTATATACGCCTAAAGATGCATGGCAGTTTAAAACTCATGAAAGAGAGGACAAAACTGATTTGTAGAAGAAATCATATTTTGTTATTGACAAAATGTAAGCGTTTTAGTAAGATGTAAGTGGACAAAGATAAATCGGTTTTGTTACTTAATCAAGGTTATTAAGGCAAACTCCAAAGTTGATTGTAAAGCAAGCAATCATGATGGGGTTTGCTTTTTTTATGTCCTATGGAAAGGAGTGGTTAAGAAAGATATGATGAAAAACCAATTAAAAGTGAAACGAGTAATCAATAACAACATTGTCATCGCGGAAAACTTCAAAGGCCAAGAAGTTGTCGCAATCGGCAAAGGGTTAGGGTTCAAGAAAGATAAGCATGATATCATTTCCGAAAATGAAATCAGCAAGACTTTCATTTCATTAGATAATCAAAACAAGCAAAGACTGCTGACATTATTTGATGAAGCTCCTTATGAAATTATTGAATTAACTCAATCAATTATCGAAATGGCACAAAATGAACTGCATGCGACATTTAATGTCAATTTGGTAATTGCTCTGGCTGATCATATCAACTTCAGTGTCAATCAATATAAATCTGGTTTTGATTCCTTTGCTTTAGTAAATGAAGAAGTCAAGCGATTTTATAAGGATGAATATGAAGTAGGTAAAAAGGCACTGAAAATGATTAATGAAACTTTAAATATTAATTTAAAGAAAGAAGAATCAACCTCTATTGCTTTCCATTTAATAACCGCTACTGAAAATAAGACCAACCGAGAAGCATTGAAAATCATGAAAGCTGTGAGTGAAATCATGAATATCGTTGAGACAGATTTAAGTATCGTTGTTGATGAGGATTCAATGGCTTATTCACGATTTGTAATTCATCTTAAGTTTTTCATGAGAAGGGTTTTATTTGAAGCAACAAAACCATCGGATGAATCATTAGGGGATATTTATTCACAGATTCAGACGGGGCATGATGAAGCGAATCTTTGTGTCGATAAGATTGCCGAATATGTATCAGAAACTTATAACTGCAGTGTCAGTGATGATGAACGATTATATCTGATTATTCATGTTGAACGGCTGCTGAAACAAGCCAAGCATAACCAATAACTTGGAAAGGAGAAAATATGGCTAAGATAGAACCTTTAAAGCTTGCATCCGATATTATTGAAAGAGTCGGAGGTACAGCCAATATTCAGACGGTTTCACATTGTGTTACCCGTTTACGTTTTGTGTTGAAGAACCGAAGTCTTGCAAAGGATGAGGAAATAAAGAAACTGAATGGTGTTTTGGGAGTTGTTTATGGTTCCGGACAATTTCAGGTAATTCTGGGTGAAAATCTATTTCCGGTCTTTGATGAGATTGAAAAGCATTATGATATTCAGACGGGGGATGTCGTTGATGAAAATCATACGGAGGATTTGAATTTAAATGCTGAACCAGTAAAAAAGAATGTAAAGTATTACTTCCTTAAAGCGATTCAATTTATGTCAGCGTCATTAACGCCGTTTATCACTGTTTTATACGGTGCTGGTATGATGCGTGTTGTATTGTCACTGGCAAGCTATTTCAATCCTGATCTGGCTGCGACAACAACCTATAAGATGTTTGATTTTATTGCTCAGACACCGTTCTACTTTATGCCGATTCTGGTAGCTTACGGGGCTTCTAAGGTATTGAAGTCAAACCCGGCATTCTCTATCACATTGGCAGCGGCCCTGCTTTATCCTGGCTTTGTCAGCTTAACGGCGGCCGGTGAAGCGGTGACGATGCTGGGCATTCCGGTTACTTTGATTGGTTATTCAAGCACTCTGCTGCCGGCGATTTTCTTATCCATCATGGCTGCATATTTAGAGAAGTTCTTCTATCGAGTAATACCGGGTGTCTTGCGAAGCGTTTTCGCGCCGCTGTGTATTTTCTTAGTGGGTTATCCAATTACGATGATCGTATTAGGCCCTGCCGGTAATATCGTGGGCGGCTGGATCGTTAATATCATTGTTTGGATTGAATCATTAACTGGCGGTATGGCACCTGGTATCATAGCCGCAGCTCACCCATTCTTAGTTCTGATGGGTGTTAATATGCTGATGGTACCGCCGATGACCGAATTGTTTACCGCTCAGGGATTTGATAATGTATTCCGTCCGGGCTGGATTCTGCATAACATTGCGGAAGGCGGTTCCTGCTTCGCGGTGATGATGCGTACAAAAGACGGCGATTTAAAATCAACAGCTTTATCGGCAGGCATCGGCGCTTTAGTTTCAGGCGTTTCTGAACCGGCATTATATGGTATCGGCATTCGATTTAAAACACCGATCATCGGTGTAGCTGTCGGCGGCTTGGTTGGCGGCGCGGTTGCTGGTCTGATGGGCGCACGGGCCTATTCAATGGGTTATTCAAGTATTTTAGGGGTAGTTATCTTTGAAGATACAATTGCTGCGATTCTGGTTGCTGTTGCTGTTGCATTCATTATTTCCTTTGTGGTGACATTCTTATTATTTAAGGATGAATCTAAAGCTTAGCTTGAATGTTTGATTTTTTAAATAAAGCAGCATTGCCGGCTAACGCAATTGCCGCAGCAGCAACTGGAAAGCTGATTCCGCTGGAAAATGTAAAGGATGAGGTATTCGCTCAGAAAATGCTGGGTGAAGGTGCCGCCATCATACCAGATAGTGAAATCGTTGCCGCGCCGATCAGCGGCAGAATATCGATGATCTATCCGACACTCCATGCCTTTGGTATCACATCCAAGACGGGGTTGGAGGTTCTTGTCCATATCGGAATCAATACAGTAGAACTTAAGGGGAAAGGGTTCAAATGCTATGTCAAAGAAGGCGAGCAGGTACATTGTGGTGATAAGATTGTCCGCTTTGATTCTTATCTGATGAATCAGGAGGGCTATGATATGTCCATTATGATCTTGTTTCCCAATTGTCAGCAGGAATTAAAGATTATCAAAGAGGGACATGTAAAAAGAGGTAAAAGTATTATTGCTGAAATAGGAGGAGAACAAAAATGAAATATTCAAAAGATTTAATTATACCTGAAGATTTTCCAAAGGGCTTCCTTTGGGGCGGCGCTACGGCTGCCAATCAATATGAGGGCGCTTATATGGAAGACGGCAAGCTGCCTTCAGTGGCTGATGTACAGCCGCACGGTGTCTTTGGTTATCCGGATCGTAATGCAAAATATTATCCAACTCATGGCGGTATTGATTTCTATCATCACTGGCAGGAGGACATCAGCGAGTTTGGTGAAATGGGCTTTAATGTCTATCGGACAAGCGTCGCATGGACAAGATTATTTCCAACCGGTGAAGAGGAAGAACCCAATGAATTAGGCCTGCAATTCTATGACCAAGTATTTAAGACATGCCGGGAAAAGGGCATGGAGGTGATGGTTACTATCTCTCATTATGAAATGCCGCTGCATTTAGCTGATAAATACGGGGGCTGGAAGAGCCGTAAAATGATTGATTTCTATACCAAGTTTGTTAAAACGATGGTTGAACGCTGGCATGGTGTTGTCAAGTATTGGCTGACCTTTAATGAAATCGGCAATAATATTCATAAGATGGAATGGATGACTGCCGGTATTGATCCTAAAACAAGTACATTAAATGACGTTTATCAAGCGAGTCATCATCAATTTGTCGCCAGCTCATTAGCGGTAAAGATTATTCATGAAATTGATCCTGAAGCAAAGGTAGGCTCAGTCATTGAGTATAAGACAATTTATCCGATGAGCTGTGATCCTAAGGATTCAATCGTCGTCTTAAAAGAAAAACAACGCGGTTATTTCTTCTCTGACGTACAGGTGCGCGGCCAATATCCAGGTTATGCATGGGAATATTTCAAAGAGAATGATATTAATATTGAATATACTGATGAGGATATGGCCATTATTAAACAATATCCGGTGGATTTCTTAAGCTTTACTTATTATCGTTCAAGAATTGCTTCTAAAGATTATGTTGAATCAGTACAAAAGGAAACCAATACTTCGGATAAGGAAATTCATGGCGATACAGCGTACCGCGGTGATGATAATATTGTTAATACTGGTAAGACTAATCCATATTTAAAGCTGACCCCTTCCGGCTGGTCAATTGATCCTGATGGTTTATATCTGGCGTTAGTTGATTTATATGATCGTTATCAGGTTCCTATCTTTGTTGCTGAGAATGGCTTAGGCATAAAAGAAACATTAGTCAATGGTACCGTAAATGATACATACCGGATGGAATATCTGCGTGATCATGTGATAGCGATGCAAAATGCGATTAAAGATGGCGTTGATTTATTTGGTTATGCATGGTGGGGCCCTATCGATATTGTCTCAAATGGTTCCGGACAGATGTCGAAGCGTTATGGCTTTATCTATGTAGACCGCAATGATGCCGGTGAAGGAACATTGAAACGTTACCGTAAACAGTCTTTCTATTACTATAAGAAGCTGATTGCATCAAATGGCAGGGATCTGACAATTCCTGAATAAGACAGCGAAACCGTTTTCAATAATGAAGGCGGTTTTTCTTCTGGATGGATAAAATTCAGGTGCTGCTTTGCTTTGCGGCAATAATTTGCAGGAAGTGTTAAAAACAGCGGTTATTCGCATGATTTTACAACTAAATATTTGTGAAGTAACAAAAAACGTTGTATAATAAAGTGCAGACTGCGAGGTGTTTTAATGAATAAAATTACAGTTAGAGACTGCACATTTTCTTATGATAAAGAACACAATGCAATAGACGGCATTTCTTTTGATATTGAAGCGGGATCTTATACAACCATCATTGGTCATAATGGCAGCGGTAAGTCGACGATTGCCAAGCTGCTGATTGATCTGCTGGTTAAGGACAGCGGTTCAATTCAGGTTGATGGACTTGAACTGAATGATGAAAATGTATATGCGATCCGCAGTAAAATAGGTATTGTATTTCAAAATCCGGACAATCAGTTCATTGGCGCAACGGTTGCTGATGATATTGCGTTCGGCCTGGAGAATCACTGCGTAGAGAGCTCAAAGATGCAGGGCATCATTGAGAATTTTGCAGCTAAAGTAAATATGCTGGATTACTTAAACAGTGAGCCGACACGGCTTTCCGGCGGTCAGAAACAGCGGGTGGCGATTGCTGGTGTATTGGCGATGAATCCAGAGATTATTATTTTTGATGAGGCAACCAGTATGCTTGATCCGCAGGGTAAGGCAGAAATCAACGCGCTGATTCATGAGATTCATGAACAGAATCACCTAACGGTTTTATCGATAACGCATGATATTGAAGAGGTAGCCGGCAGTGATCATGTGCTGGTATTTGATCAAGGTCACAAGATTATGGATGGCAAACCGGCAGATATTTTAAAACGGAAAAAGGAATTGATTGATTTAAAGCTTGATATCCCTTATGCGCTGAAATTTGTTCATGCATTACAGGATGAGGGCGTAGATATTGATGAGGTAATTACGATGGAAAGGCTGGTGGATGAATTATGTCAATTGAAATCCGCAAGCTAAGTCATATTTATAATGAGGGTACAACTTTCGCGTCCGTAGCCTTAGATGCTATTGATTTAACGATACAGGAATATTGTATGACGGCAATTATCGGGGAAACCGGCAGCGGCAAGAGTACGCTGGTTCAGCATTTGAATGCATTATTGCTGCCAAGCAAGGGTGAGATTCAGATCAATGATCGAATCATAAAGGCTGATGAGAAGCCAAAGCAGTTAAAGGCGCTGCGTAAAAAGGTAGGTTTGGTCTTTCAGTTTCCTGAATATCAGCTGTTTGAGGAAACAATTTTAAAAGATGTCAGCTTTGGTCCTAAGAATTTTGGGGCCAGTGAAGAAGAGGCTGAACAGCGCGCCAAAGAGGTGCTGAAGGTTGTCGGTCTTGATGAAAGCTATTATGAAAAGAGTCCTTTTGAATGCTCCGGCGGTGAGAAGCGGCGGGTGGCGATTGCCGGTATTTTGGCGATGGACCCAGAGATATTAGTGCTTGATGAACCAACGGCGGGCCTTGATCCTAAGGGCGCTCGAGATATGATGCAGCTGTTTGTTGATATTCAGCAAAATTATCATAAGACAATTTTGCTGGTAACGCATGATATGGAACACGTATTGTCCTATTGTCAGCATGTGGTTGTGCTATCACATGGTAAAATCAAGCGTGATTGTGATGTGAAGACATTCTTCAGTAATGTTGATGATTTAAAAGAGATGAAAATTAATCCGCCGGCGGTAATCCGTCTGCGCGAGGCTTTGCTGGCAAAAGGATTTAAGCTTGATCCTTCATTGCTGGATATGGAAGAGCTTGCCAAACAGGTGGCAAAAGAGGTGAAACGATGAAAAATTTTGCCTTAGGACGTTATCTGCCTATTGATTCTGTTATGCATCGTTTTGATCCGCGGGCAAAAATTGCCGCTATGCTGATATTGATGATTGCCATCTTTATTCCGGCGGGTTTTATCGGTTATGGATTAATTGGCGCAGTTGTATTGCTGGGCATCTATCTGGCAAAGATGAAATTAAACTTTATCTGGAATGCCATGAAGCCGATGTTTTTTATGCTTGGTTTCCTGCTGATTATTAATATGCTGGTCGTTAAGACAGGAACGCCGCTAATTACCGTATTTGGGTTTACGGTTTATTCTGACGCTCTGTCACAGACGTTCTATATCGTAGTGCGTTTGGTGCTGATGATTACTATTACCACCACGTTAACCGCAACGACTAAGCCGCTTGATCTGACGATGGGGTTGGAGGATTTAATGTCACCTTTAAAGAGGTTTCATGTACCGGCTCATGAGATTGCGATGATGATTTCAATCGCGCTGCGTTTTATACCGACGTTGATTGAGGAAACTCAGCGAATCATCAAGGCGCAGGCAAGCCGCGGTGTGGATCTTGACGAAGGAAAGCTGAAAGAGAAGATTATGGCGATTTTATCCCTGATTGTGCCATTATTTGTTTCTTCCTTCCAGCGCGCGGAGGAATTGGCGAATGCGATGGAGGCCAGAGGGTATGTGCCGGATCATCAGCGTACGCGTTATAAGCAGCTTGTGATGCAGCGAAAGGATACGATGCTGATTGTCTTTGCTTGCTTTGTCTGCGCGGGCATGATTGCCTTGGCGGTGTTATGATTGTAAAGTGTATTGTGGCCTATGATGGATCGATGTATTGCGGATGGCAGGTACAGCCTGGTTCACCCTCAATCCAGGAAACGATTGAAAAGGCTTTAAAGAAGATGCATAAAAGAGAGGTCAGCATCGTCGGCAGCGGCCGCACGGATACCGGTGTACATGCTTTAGGACAAGTATTTCATTTTGAAACTGAATTGAAGCTGACGCCTTTCCATTGGTGCGCGGCGATTAACCGTCTGCTGCCTAAGTCGATTCGCATACAGGACGCGCAGGTTATGCCTGATGATTTCCATGCTCGTTTCGATGTTGTCAGCAAGCGGTATGATTATTATGTGACCAGAGATGCGGACAACCCCTTTATTCAGAATTATATGGGTAAAGAAAGACGGGAGCTGGATCTTGAAGCGATGCGGGAGTGCGCGTCAATCTTTGTCGGCACCCATGATTTTACTTCCTTTACGAGTAATAAAATTCATGCTGAGAAAAGCCGTGTGAGAACGATTACTCGGGTTGAGGTAGAAGCATATGAATCAGGCGTGCGGATGATTTTTGAAGGTGATGGCTTTTTGCGCTATCAGGTGCGGATGATGGCTCAGACACTGATTGAAGCCGGTTTGCATCATGAGGATAAAGATAGCATTTTAAAGATGCTGGAAGCTAAGGATAAGCATGCGTGTCATTATAAGGCAGAGGCGTGCGGGTTATATTTAGTTAAGGTTAATTACGAGGAGGAATGAAGATGAAGGCGAATTATCATACGCATACAACACGCTGTCAGCATGCGAAGGGCAGCGATGAGGATTATGTTTTAAGTGCAATTAAAGCCGGTTATGATGAATTAGGCTTTTCAGATCATGCTCCATGGAAATATAACAGTGATTTCCATCCGACAATGCGGATGGAGCTGAGTCAGTTTGAGGATTATAAGCGAAGCATTTTATCCCTGAAGGAAAAGTATAAAGATCAGATCAGTATTAAGCTGGGACTTGAGGTTGAATATTACGAGCAGTATATGCCGTGGATGAAGCAGTTTATCAAGGAACAGGAGCTGGATTATATTATTTTCGGCAATCATTTCTATGAGACGGATGAAAATCGTTTTTATTACGGCAGTCATATTATTGATAATCAGACGATGGAGCTTTATCTGAATGATGCGATTAAAGGCATGGAAAGCGGGCTGTATGCTTATTTCGCGCATCCTGACCTGTTTATGCGTTCACTGCGTCAATGGGATGCGCTGTGCGATTACGCGGCTCATGTGATCTGTAATAAAGCAAAGGAATTGGATATGATTTTAGAATATAATATTGCCGGTAAAATGGTTTCTGAACAATTGGGCAGAGAGCAGTATCCACATCATTGTTTCTGGGAGATCGCGGCAGATACCGGCTGTAAGGCAATCGTTGGTATGGATGCTCATGATAATCTGAATCTGGAGAAGAATGAATATTATGACAATGCCAGGGCTTATTTGAAAAAATTAGGCCTCGAGGTAGTCGATACAATTCAATTTCTGCGTTAATTGTGTAAAATAAATACATAATTATCTTGACTTTAAGGGGTTTAGCATTTATAATATTAAAAGGCACGTTTATGCCTTTGTAGCCCCGGAAACTACTTAGGAAAGGAAGCAACAATATGCGCCAAACAACATTTACAAAACCTGCAGAAGTAACACGTCAGTGGTACGTAGTCGATGGAGCAGGAAAGAATTTAGGACGTTTAGCTACTGAAGTAGCTGCTGTGTTACATGGTAAACACAAACCGTCATTTACACCAAACGTTGACTGCGGTGACTATGTTATCGTAATCAATGCTGATCAGATCGTTTTAAGTGGAAACAAAATGGAAGACAAAATGTACTATAACCACTCTCAATGGAGAGGCGGCTTACGTACACGCAGCGCTCGCGTTATGAAGGATCAGTATACAATTGAATGGGTTGAAAGAGCTATTCATGGTATGCTTCCACACACTCGTTTAGGTGATGTACAACGCGGACATTTATTTGTCTATAAAGGTGCAGAACACCCACATGCAGCACAAAAACCAGTTGTGCTGGAGATTAAAGGCTAGGAGGATAGGATATGGCTAAGAAAAATAACGTAACTTACATCGGTACAGGACGTCGTAAAACTTCTGTTGCTCGTGTCTTCATGACTCCAGGAAAAGGTAACATTTCTGTTAATGGTAAAACATTAGAAGAATACCTTCCATTAGAAACTTTACGTATGGTTGTTCGTTCACCGTTAGAATTGACTGAAACTTTAGGACAATTTGATGTATTAATCAATGTTCAGGGTGGTGGTTACACTGGACAGGCTGGCGCTATGCGTCACGGTATCACAAGAGCTTTAATGGAAGCTAGTGCTGATTATCGTCCAGCTTTAAAAGCTGCTGGCTTTGTTACTCGTGATCCACGTGCTAAAGAACGTAAGAAATACGGACTTAAAGCAGCTCGTAGAGCACCTCAGTTCTCAAAACGTTAATTATTTATCGTCAAGGGACAATCAAGATCATCTGTTATGGATGGTCTTTTTTTCGTATTATAGGAAATTTCATTTTCAAGCATCAAATCGCCAATATCACATTATGAAAAGCTATCTAAAAAATGATATAATCAGATGAAATCATCGTGTGAATATGGTATATTATGAGTAACAAAAAACAATATTATTTAATCATTAAATTCAACCTAAGCATCACCTAGTTTCCTTTGTATCAATCGAATCTCAGTGGATGCTTTTTTGTTCAAGGGGAGGGGAATATCAATGAAGTGTCCATCGTATTCAAATCGCTTCTATTATAAAGAGTTATCAGAAGAGGATGCGAATTGTATTAAGAAGGATTTGATCCTGTATAACTCAATGCTTTATATGGCTTATAAGAAACTCTATTTAACTTGTTTTCATGGTTTCAAAGAAACTGTCTCTTTAGAAAAACAGTTAAAAGCAAGATATGGTACGAATGATTCCTTTCCTTTATCTGCAATACATGAAGCCAGAGCCTTGCTTAAAAGTAATATTGAAATCAATCAGCGATTGAAGAAAGAATGTACAATACGGATCGAAATAAGGGTATAATAAGGATAGCTAATATTGAAAGGGGGATTTGTTTGTGGAAAATATTTGTTAGAAAATGAGGCATTGGTAAATGAAATCACTAGTATTATCACAAATGCTAGAAATAATGTTATTAAAAATATTAATAATGAATTAATTAATGCATATTGGAATATAGGGCGTATCATAGTTGAGGATGAGTTAAAATCCGAGCGTGGCGAATATGGAAAAAAACAATTAATTACACTATCAAAGACTCTTACAAATAGATTTGGGAAAGGATTTTCTCGAGCAAATCTTCAAAATATGAGGTTGCTTTATTTGAAATATCCAAATTGCCAGACACTGTCTAGCAAATTGAGTTGGTCGAAGCTCTTGTCAGACAAATTGAAAAGTTTCTTTTAGAATTAGGAAAAGGATTTATGTTTGTGGGAACTCAGCAAAGGGTAACATTTGGAAATACTCATTATTATGTTGATATGGTTTTCTATAATAAGATTTTAAGATCTTATATATTAATTGAATTAAAGACAATTAAATTGATGCCTGAAGCAGTTGGGCAGCTTAATATGTATTTGAATTATTATGCAGCAGAAATTAATGATGAAAACGATAATCCGCCGATAGGTTTAATTTTATGTACTGATAAAGGAAATGTTGATATGCAGTATGCATTAGGAGGTTTAAGTAATAATATTTTTGCTTCAAAATATGTCACATATATGCCTGACAAAGAACAATTAATTGCTCAGGTTGAAGCTGTATTGTCGTCTAATGATAAAACAGAATAAGTGAATATAAGCTTTGTGAGTAGTTATGGCAATGTAACAAGTAAGAATCAAAATACTTATTGCATGCCACAGTTCTCAAACGTTAATCATTTTAATGAGAAGATTAAAGAAGTATTTGGATTTTGAGAGAAGTTTAAATGCTTCTTTTTTGTAATATAAGAAATTGCATTCTCAAGCATCAAAGTACCAATTTTTTGGATATAATAATTTAATCAATAAACTTCTAAATGAAGAAGGTGACATTATGAACGATATAGTAGAAAGTAATGAAGTAGTACAATTTAAGGATGGGGATTTTATATTAGATGTTAAAATTTCTTCTAAAGGTAAAACAGTTTGGTTAAATCAAGTTCTCACAGCGATAGAAAGCATATACTTTCTAAACTCATGTTTTTTGTTATGCGTGTGAGTGTTGATAAGTATACATGAGTGATGAGATGGTACAAGCCAAGAGATAGTTTTTATTTAAGCCAATGATAAATTTATTAAATATCGATTTGATGCCACATAGCTGAAGATACATTTGAGTATGATTACGATCAGATACAGAAATAATTTTATATCTATGATTCATCAAACTTGTTTAAGTAATGTAAATGGAAATTATTTAAGGTTATCATTTTGTACAGTGATTCTGCCAGCAATTAATTCATCAGTTTATACATCAAATCATTGAACTATTTGATTTTATTTAGTTTATAATGAAGGATATAAAGCTAAGTGCAAGGAGAAAGTTATGATTTCATGGAAAAAGGTCTTGCAGTGTTTTGAAGAAGCTGATTATCATTTGCTTAACACAAGCAATCTTTATCAAGAATATTGGTATTTGCGAACACTTTACAGAGGACTGAGAGCCGATGATGATACTGTATTGTATGTGATTCGATTAAGTGATGTCCCTTATGTATCCTTTGCTGAAAACATAGCTGTCATTGTGATCAATGACACTGAAGGACAACCTGATTCTGAGCAGCCCTCAATGAAGGGGAATGCTATATTGCTGAATGAACAGAAAGAACTTTCCAAAGGATTTCTTAATCTTGAGGCTGAATTTCATAATCAATTCAAGATTGGCTACATCATGCAGAAGCTATTGGACGTTGTTGCCTCAGATGGCGGTATCCAATTGATGATTGAAATGATCTCTGATTTTTTTAAAGAACCGATTGCATTGCTGGATACAACCTTTCGTTTCATTGCCCGTTCTGAAACCTATAAACCGATCTCCGGTAAATCAATCTTTTCTGATGATGCTCATTATGGTGAAGGCTACAACAAAAGCATGCTCGAATATTTTAAAAAGAATGGTTTATTAGAAGCCATGCTTCATGCCAACGCGCCCTTCCATTTCAAGGTAAAAGAAGAAGAGATTGCGTACTATATGCCTGTTATAGTAAATAAGATCAAGGTTGCTTATTTAATTATCTATTCCAATCAGCCGGAATATGATCGAAAAGATTACTATTTAGAATTTCTGCCGCTCTTCTCACAAATGATCAGCATTGAGCTTGCTAAAAGAAACTTTTATTTATTCAATAAGGGTACCTACTACAACTACATATTCTCTTTAATCTTATCGGATGCAAAGGTTGATGTTGAGGATGTGCGAATGCGGCTGAATATCTATGGCTATGACTTAAGATATAATTTATATCTGCTTGAAGTTGATTCCAATATAGAAGAGATTAAAAGTCTGCATAAGGATAAAATTGCTGAATCGATTCGCAATACCTTCCGCAATAGCTTTTATGTATTTAAAGAGGATCGGGTGTTTTTCTTAATCAGCAGACATAAAGATGAGCTTCTTACCTTTGATGAAATGGAAGGCTGGAATATGAGTTTAGAAAGTCAAAATCTGATTGGCGCAATGACTGGACCATTCACGGATTTTGCTGATATTCACAAACATATGAAAGAGGTAAGAATGGTATTGGATGCTGTTCTGCAGACAGATAATCAAAAAAATCTATATACATTTGAAGAATATCAAACTAAGTCGATGATTTCATATTTAAAGCAGGAAGATATCAGTTTATTTCTATATAAGCCAGTGTTAGATTTAATCGCCTATGATGAAAGACATGGAACGGAGCTTGTGGAGACGTTAAAAGAATATTTGAAATATCCAAAGGAAATTGCATTGATCTGCGATGCTCTTTGTATTCATAAGAATACTTTATATAAACGGCTGGATCGCATTGATTCAATCATGAACTGTGATTATCGCAATGGTACAGAGATCATGAAAATCGAATTAACTTTAGAAATGCTTGGTAAATAAACAAGGTGTGCTGGCGCACACTTTTTGTTTGCCTATATTGGTTTATGTTTCTATCCTGTCACATTGCAGCGATGCTGGAAAATAAATAGAATTAAATTAGAAATAGTTCCACTATTTACAAGCGAATTTTTTGGTTGAAAGCGAGGAAAAAAACATGAAACCTGGAAAAGTAGCAAACAGCACAACGATTAATCCGTATAGCCGCAGTGTATCAATTATTGGCGTAGGCTGTACACCTTTTATGTACACAATGGATAATCCAGAGACAAATGGTTTGACCGAAGGTGAATTATTCGGCTACGCGGCATTAAAAGCGATGGAGGATGCAGGTGTAAGTCCAAAAGAAGTTGATTTTTATTTCCATGGCCAGGCCAGTCCGCTGAACGGCTCTGATTATATTACACCGAATATGCAGGTAGCTAATTGGTTTGGTATGAAGGGCAAGGGCTCAATTCACCATTCAGAAGCATGCTGCACAGGATATTTAGCTTTGGAACAAGCGGTTAATGCAGTTGCCAGCGGCAAGTATAATTGTGTATTATCCGGCTGTGTTGAATTTGCGGATGGTATCGCGGTAAAGGGAATGCCTGCCTATGTGCATGAAAAATTCACGATGGATAAATTATTAGAGACTACCGCTTGGATTTATGATCGCGCTTATACCCGTCAGATGCTGTCAGGGCCTGTTATTTGCTTTGATGATCCGGCAGTAACTTATCAAAGACAGTATGGATTAACTGAGGAAGAAATGGACAGCGCAATGATCGGTATGGCATTGGCAAGCCGTAAAAACGCTTCAAAAAATCCATTAGCCGTGAATCAGGTACCTTATGAGGAAATGGCTAAGCAAATGGGAATGGATGTACAGACATTCATGAGATCTCAATTCAATCCTAAGATGGGCCATATGCTGCGTGTATCTGGCATGGAGCTAAAATGTGATGGCGCCGCAGCGGTTATCGTTGCTTCAACTGAATGGGCAGTCAAACATAATTTGCCGCATACACCGATTGAGGTGCTGGGTATCGGAAGTGCTGCCTGTGAAGGAAATACACCGCATCTTGAAATCCGCGGTACAGAAGAAGCAATCCGCCAAGTTTATGATTTGACGGGTGTAAAGCCTGAAGAAATTGATTTGTTATATGCGAATGACTTTATCATTTCAAGTCAGCTGATTGCGGCGGAAGCCAGCGGTTATATGCCAAGAGGTGAAGGCTGGAAATATTTTGTTGAGGGCAGAACGGCCTACGATGGTGATAAACCAATCAATACCAATGGCGGACGTACCTCATTTGGACACGCTCATGCTGCCAGCGGTTTAGCCGATATTTATGAAGCTGTCCTGCAAATGCGCGGTTTAGCCGGTGAAAGACAAGTGAAGAAGCTCCCGAAGACGACATTGCTACGCGGCTTTGGCGGCGGTCAGAATCTGGCAGCCATCATTTTACGCACTGATGAGGCATTAAGAAAAGACGATCAGGCGGCTGTGGTAACAGATTCACCAATCAAATTAGAGATGGCGGTTAAGAAATATTATGAAGGTTTAGAAGCAGGAAAGATTTATGGCAGAAAATGCAAGGCCTGCGGACATATAGAATGGCCGCCTCATTATGCTTGCAACGAATGCGGCTGTGATGAAATGGAATGGGTTGAAATGTCAGGCAAAGGTACCATTGAGACTATTATTCTGCCGGCGATTCTTAATGCCAAACCTGAGAATGCGGATTTGATGCCATATGCATTAACCAGCGTCACTATGGATGGATCATCTCAGAATGCTATCGTCCAAGGGGTTACTAAAGAAAATGCCGAAGAATTATGGGCATTAATGCCAGTACCGGTAAAAGCCAAAATTATTGAAAGAGGCCAGCCAGGCAGTACGTACAAAACCGTTATTTTTGAATTAGATCAAGAAGAATTAGCGAAAAAGAAAGCGCAGCAGTAAGGAGGATACTATGACAAGAGAAGCGTTAGAAAATAAAGTGCTGGAGTGTGTAGCCGTTACCTTTCGTAAAACAATTGATGAGCTGTCAGTAAATACTGATTTTAAAGCTGATTTAGGCGGTGCATCGATTTTAATGGTAGGCTTAGCTTCATTGATTGAAAATGAGTTAGATGTTTTAATTCCGCTGCCTACGGTTGCGACCTGCAAAACCGTTAAAGATTTAGTGGATAAGGTAGAAGCAGAACTGTAAATATTAAGAAAGGTATCGTAGAGATGCCTTTCTTAAATTAAGGAGGCATTATGTCAGTTTTAGAAATACTAAATAATAAAGCAAAATTAAATCCGCAGAAGGTAGCATTTCCTGAAGGAACAAATGAAAAAATTATGCAGGCAGCCTATGAATGCGGAAAAGAAGGTACAATTATTCCCGTGCTGGTAGGCAATCGTGAAGAGCTAAAGCAGCTGGCAATTGAAAGAGGCTATGATGCTTCGGTATTTACCTTTGTCGATTTGCAGGATGAAGCTTATCAAAATGAACTCATTCAGAAATATGTTTCACTGCCCAATACTTTGTTGAAAGAGAAGGCACTTCGCCGCCGACTGTGCGATCCGTTAAACTTTGCCTTGGTGATGGAGGCCGTTGATGAGGCAGCGGCAACTTTTGCCGGTATTGATACTACAACCGGCGATGTGCTGTTTAGTGCTCAGCAAATTATTGGCATGAAGCCCGGAATATCAAATATTTCATCGATTGGATTATGTGACATACCGAATTATGAAGGCAGTGAGGGGTCATTGCTTGCTATTACTGACAGTGCTGTCGCAACCAATCCAACCGCTGAAGAATTAGCTAATATTGCTATTTCAGCGTGTGATACAATGGAAGCACTCTTGGATTGGGAACCGCGGTGTGCGATGATTTCTTATTCAACATTAGGTTCAGGACAAGGTGAATTGGTGGATAAGGTAGCTCAGGCGGTGAAGATTGCCAATGAAAAACGGCCTGATTTAGCCATCGACGGCGAGTTTCAGCTCGATGCTGCTATAAAGCCGGAAGTAGCAGCCAAGAAAGTAAAAAAGGCATCAAAGGTTGCAGGCAAGGCAAACATTCTTGTTTGGAGCAATTTAGATGTCGGCAATGTTGCGGTAAAATTAATTCAAACATTTGGCAAAGCCAATGCTTATGGGCCGATGCTGCAGGGCTTTAATAAGGTTGTCTGTGACTGTTCGCGCGGTGCACCAGTTGCTGAAATCAAAGGCAATATCGTGATTTCTGCATTGAGAGCGGCGGGGGCTAAACATCATGGCTAAGTATCGGGTTCTAACGATCAATCCTGGATCAACTTCTACTAAGGTGGCCGTATTTGATGATGAAACAGAAGTCTTTTCAAAAAATATTGTTCATGCTGCAGAAGATTTGGCGGCATTTACACAGCTGACGCAGCAGAAACCATATCGGGCGGCGTTGATTTTAGAAGCGCTTCAAGAGAATGGCATTGATTTGTCATCATTATCAGCGGTGGTCGGCCGCGGCGGCGGTTTGTTAGCGGTTGAAGGCGGTGTTTATATCATTGATGATCTTTTGCTGTCGCATGCTGAAAAGGGTGCTAATGGGGTTGTTCATCCAGCCCAATTGGGTTCCTTATTAGCGAATGATATCGCAAAGGAATATGGCATTCCGGCATATGTGGTGAATCCACCGGATACCGATGAGCTGACAGCTGTCGCAAGGCTTACCGGGATTAAGGGTGTTTACCGCAATGTTCATTTACATGCGTTAAATTTAAAAGAAACAGCGATTCGGCATGCTGCTGCCATGCATAAAAAGGTTGAAGAATGCAATTTTATTGTTTGCCATATTGGCGGTGGTGTTTCAGTTTCAGCTCATCGTTATGGAAAAATGATCGATGGCAATGATATTGTCGGCGGAGAAGGACCTATGGCACCGACACGCTGCGGGAATGTTCCTGCATCAGAAATCATCGATCTGTGTTTTTCAGGCATCAGCCAAAAAGAAGCCAAAGCACTTTGTACGAAAACTGGCGGGTTCGTAAGCCATCTTAATACAAGTGATGCCAGAGAGGTAGTCAGACTGGCCGAAGAAGGCAATCAATACGCGGTGCTTGTCTGGGATGCATTCAAATATCAAATCATTAAGGAAATTGGCGCTATGGCTGCCGTTTTACAAGGTAAAGCTGACGGTATTCTGCTTAGCGGCGGTATCGTTCATAGCCAAGAACTTGTTGAATCGATTCGTCAAAGCTGTTCATGGATTGCGCCTGTCAGCGCGTACCCGGGTGAATTTGAAATGGAAGCAATGGCGGCTGGTGCGATTCGGGTATTAAATGGGAGCGAAGCAGTGAAAACTTATAGCGGAAAACCTGTCTGGAATCCCAAGGAATTAGGGTTATGATCCTGTGATTTTGAGTCAATTTAATGTTCCATCAGCATCATTAAAAGCAGATATCAGTGTTTATGTTCTGCTTCCTGATTGCATCACTGCTGATATGGATACGATTTACTTATTGCATGGAGCGATGGAGGAGCCTTCTGTACTTTTATCAAAATCAACATTGAGTGAGCTGGCGGATCATTATCAGACAGCTGTCATACTGCCTGCTATGGGTAATGGCTTTTATGTCGATGCAGCCCATGAATTTCTATGCAATGAGCTGGTTAAGTATATCCAAAAAGAATACGCGCTCTCACTAAATCGTGAACATACGCTCATCGGCGGTAACAGCATGGGTGGTTACGGGGCATTATATAATGGTATGAAACGTCCTGATATTTTTGGCGCTGTATTCAGTTTGTCCGGTGCCTTAGATCTTTCTTATGGTATTACATTTGTACGCTATTTAGATGCAAAGCTGCCTGATTATTTAAACAAGCCCAAGGCACAGCTGATAAGCGAATATGGTCTAGTACCGCTTCTCTCCAATCAATCCAAACAGCAGTATTATTTAAGCTGTGGTAAGGATGACTTTTTGATTGATATAAACCGCAAGTTTGTTTCAATATTAAATCAAAATAACATCGCATATACTTATGTTGAAGAAGCGGGGAATCATGACTGGGATTATTGGCAAAAAGCATTGGTTAATGTATTTGAGTGGAATCGTTTGAGGGAAAGATATGTCAATTCTATATGATCAAACCATTAGAAATTAAAGTGGTTATTTTCTGCATATAAAAGAACGCACCGATCTTATAGTCAGTGCGTTTTTTCATTTGCTAATTCTTTTATCGCATTTTTAAGAAACGATGAATATGAATGATTACTGTACAGCCTGCCTGCGGTTTACTGCTTATTGTCAAGCCATAATTTTCTCCATAATACAACTTAATGCGCTGTTCAACATTATGTATGCCTACACCCTTAGTCTTTGCTGTCAGAATGGCTGGATCAAAGCCAACACCATCATCCTTTACCAACAGGTTGACTTCTTCATCAGTATATTCAGCACAGATTTCAATGTGACCGCTGCGTTCAGAATTTTTAATACCATGATCAATGCTGTTTTCAACAATTGGCTGTAAAGTAATTTTAGGTATAAGAATATCCTGAATTGCTTTATCTACTTTAATGGCGAAAGTCAGTTTTTCCCCATAGCGTTCCTGCTGAATCAATAAATACTGCTTTACATGTTCCAGCTCATCTTTCAATGAAACCAATTCTTTTCCATTGGCTAAAGAAAGCCGGAAAAAGGCAGCTAATGATTTTGTCAATGAGATTACTTTTTCATAATCCCTGAATTCTGCCATCCATATAATCGTATCTAATGTGTTATATAGAAAATGTGGATTAATCTGCGCAATCAGCGCACTGATTTCTGCTTCTTTTAAGCGTTCTTCATTTGCCGTTAATTCACGCATTAAGTTCTTAATCTTACGAATCATTAAATTATAGCTGTTCGTGAAAGCCTCTACTTCATAATAACTTCGATCCGGCAGCTGTATTTCAGAGAGCTGTTCAATCTCAAGCATACCCTTTTCCAGCTTTTTCATTGGAGAAGACAGACGGCCAAGAAAAGTTCGGCCAATCAGAACCACCACTAAGAAAATGATGATAATAATGAAAATTACATGTTCCATTAACTGACGCTTTAAGATACTTAACGTATTCATCGGCAGAACACCAACAAGTGTCCAATCTGTATGGTCTATCTTTGTCTGATGGATCAGCAGATTGTTTTTTTCATCGAAACAGCTGCCTTTAGAGAGCAGAGCCTGCAGCTCCTTTTGCTTCGAGAGATCTTTTATATAATCAGGATCTTTATGATAAACAAGCTGTCCATTTTGATTGATGATGTACACATAACCGCCGTCTCCCATTTCAACAGCCTGCAGATAATGGGCAATCACATGATAATCCATATCAATTAAAAGCACACCAAGATTATTCCCTTCAGCATCTTTAATCTCTGTGCTTGTTGAGATTACAATATCATTCATATCGGATGAGAATGACTGCATTCTTGCACCCGTAAGAATCGGCATCGTATTATGAATCGCGTTCTTATACCAATCTTCTTCCATCATATCCGCTGAGGTTGTCATGCCCATATCTTGTTCATTGGAAATGATTCTTCCATCCTTGGCGACAATGATCACTGAACGAATATAATCATCATGATTTAATATAGACTGAATGTAATTTTCTATATCGGACAAATCATCTGTCTGGTTTTGCAGATAAGCCTGCAATGCCAGATTTTCAGCAAATACTGATGCTTCAGCTTTTGTTTTATCAATATAGGTTTCAATATTCATACTGCTCATTTCTAATACATTTTGTGTAGATACGACACTTTCATTAATCAGCAGCTGGGAAACTGAATAATAGATTGGTATACTGATCAAAGCAATAATGAGTACCGCGGCACTAAAATAAAAAGCGTTTATTTGGAAATCAAAGCGATGAATCAGTTTTTTTAGCTTCTTCATTATAAAAGCCTGCCATTTCTGAATTCAGTCACAGTAACATGATATTTTCTTTTAAAGCAGGTGCTGAAATAATTAGCGTCTTTAATACCAACCACTTCCGCCACTTCATAATTTTTCATCTGGGTTGTCAGCATCAGCAGTCTTGCCTTTTCCAATCGCTGTTCCAATAGATAATCACGGAAGCTCATCCCAAAATATTGTTTGAAGATTGAACTTAGATAGCTGATGTTATAACCCATGTCAAAAGCGAGCTGCTGCAGGGAAAAGTCTTGATTTTCAAGGTTTTCACGGATAACATCCATCAGTTGATCTTTGATTGATTTGCTTCCTTGATGACTGAAAGCTCCCTGCAGCTTTTCGACTGTCCGCTCTAATTCATGGGCCTTTTTATTTTTCTGAAGATTTTCTGCCATATGCATCAGTAAAGCTTGAATATCATCCTTAGAGGCAGGCTTGAGAATGTAATCATCTACACCGATTTTTACCGCTTGGATGGCATAGTCAAGATAGTCGTAGCCAGTAATCAATGCAATCCTACATGCGGGATAGTTTTGTTTTACTATTTTTGAAAATTCGAGTCCATTCATTATCGGCATATTTATATCAGCTAATATTATATCAATCGGATGCTTTGCCATAAGCGCAAGGGCCATTTTGCCATTGTCAGCCTCATAGATGGTATCAATGCCGATCTGTCTTAGGTTGATTAATCTGGCAATTCCTTGACGGATGATTTTTTCATCATCTACTACAAGCAGTGTATACATTATGATCACCTTCATTCTCATTGTATAGCAAAAGGGTGCAGGAGACAATTGCTTCATTCCTACACCCATTAATTACTTAAACAGGACATTCAAATAGTCATAGCCTTCTTTTTTTAGATCTTTTTTAGGAATAAAACGGATTGACGCGCTATTAATACAATAACGCAGTCCGCCTTTATCCTTTGGCCCATCATCAAAGACATGGCCTAGGTGAATATCAGCTGCCCGGCTTCTAACTTCAGTTCGATTCATATTAAAGGAATTATCCTGCTGCTCAGTAATCACTTCATCGATGATCGGCTTGGTAAAGCTCGGCCATCCGCAGCCTGATTGAAATTTATCGGCTGATGAAAAGAGCGGTTCGCCGCTGACAATATCAACATAGATACCTTCTTCAAAGTTATCAGTATATTCATTAGTATAAGGTCTTTCGGTATCATTATTTTGCGTAACGGCATATTGTATAGGTGTTAATGTTTTTAATAATTCCTCTTTTGAAGGAATCGGATAATTTTCTGCCTTGATTTGTGAAGCCAAATCAACATTTTTTCTGTTCAGCTGTTCCTCTTCGATAAATTTACCAGCTTTACTTAAATCAATGTGGCAATAGCCATTAGGGTTTTTATCCAAATAATCTTGATGATATTCTTCCGCGGGATAATAGTTTTCTAATGGTTTCACTTCAGTGACGATTGGTTTGCTGTAATGTGTCTGCTGATCTTCAATAACCTGATCAATGATTATTTTGTCGTCATCATTAAGATAATAAATCCCGGTGCGGTATTGGGCGCCAAAATCATTTCCCTGACGATTTTCAAGGGTTGGATCAATGATTTTGAAATAACCCTTTAAAACCTCTTCGGTTGTGATTTTAGATTGATCATAAGAAATTTTAACGGTTTCTGCATGTCCGGTAGTTCCGGTACATACTTGCTGATAAGTCGGCTCTTCCGTAATCCCGTTCGCATAACCTACTTCCGTATCATAAATGCCAGGCAGCTGCTTCATAAAGGCTTCAACTCCCCAAAAACAGCCGCCGGCTAAATAAATGGTTCGCTTATCTTCTTCTTTTACATTCATTTTTGTTTCCTCCATCGTTTCATTTCTTTGGATGTCAGACGGAACAGCTTTTGCCGTGCAGCCGCTGACAATCAGCAGTAAGCAAATACTTAATCGGTTAAAAATAGTATAACTCTTTTTCATCACAATAACCTCCTTTTTGACTATTCAATCAAATCCATAAATGACGTAATCGCATCTTTATCCAGATGACCAGGCTGAACTTTAATCAAATTTCCGCCGGCATCGAAAAAGGCAGAAGTAGGGAAGCCGCGAACATTTAATGCTTCTGCCAGATTTCCATTTTCATCAAGCAATACCGGCAGCTGGTCCATTCCCAGTCCCTGAAACCAATCAATGAAAGCATCAGTATCTTTTTCACCATTCGCATTTGGCGTAACTATTGTTACGACTTCGAAATCATGATCTTCTAATGCTAAAGCTTGAACATCTTCTAAACCGCCAAGACAGATCGGACACCATGTTGCCCAAAATTTGATATAAACCTTTTTGCCTTGCAGATCACTCAGCATCACCTTTTGCTCATTGAGATCAAGCAAATCATACAATGCTGAATCTTCTGTGATATTCATCACTGCTGCCTTTTGACAGCCGGTTAAGGCAAGGCATGTAAGTGCTAATATAAATCGATATTTTTTCATAATTTTGCTCCTTAATAAAATAACGCGGCGAGTCGGTTAAACTGCCCGCTTAAAAAGATAAGACCCATTAAAATTAAAATTACACCGCCGATGATCTTAATGGTTTCCAGATGCCGGTTCAGAATTTTAAGTTTAATCAATAAGGTATCTGAAAACACAGCGAGAATCAAAAAAGGAATCAGCAGTCCCAATGCGTAAACCATCATCAAAAAGATACTGTAGGTCACTTTGCCCCCGGCGGCTGACAAGCTGAGAATAGCGCCTAGTATCGGGCCGATACAAGGTGTCCAGCCAAAACTGAAAGTCAAGCCTAATAAAAAAGTTTTTAAGTAAGTATTTTTGATTGCTGTCTTTAACTCAATTTTTCTTTCACGATAGAGCAATGGAAAGTGAATCAAACCCGTTTGATGCAGACCTAACAGAATGATGATAATACCCATGGCTGTGCGAAACCAGCGGCTGCTGATCCAAGAACCGAGGATACCGGCGCCAAAGCCCAGCAGGATGAAACAAGCCGATATGCCTAAAACAAACAATAAGCTCTTGATCATGATCTGCTTTTTTCGAAGTAAACCATCTTGAAGCATCAAACCGTCACTCGAAGCAAAAACGGAAAAATAAACGGGTAATAACGGTACGATGCAGGGTGAGAAAAAGGAGAATAATCCTGCCAAAAATACACTGCTTAGATATAGAACTTCAAATTGCATATCCCTTACCTCCTTGTATGACTTTATTATAGGCAGCAGCAGTCAGCATTGCTATCAAGCCGTTTTTGGTAAATCTTTAATTTCTTTAGGATATGATCAACGTTTTAGATTTTTGCATTCATCAGCATTTAATGATTCAGGTGCTTAATAATCAAATTTAGTAAGGAAGTAATAATTTATGAAAAAGGATTGAAGCCGTGGATCGATGGGCTGGCAATTTGTTGATATACATGAAATTATTTCAATGCTAAATCGTTGACTAAGCAAGATTTATTACTATAATAAAGACGGGTAAGCATTTCAGAAATGAATTAAATGGGAGATAATTTCAAGATGCGATAAATTATCAGCTGTCACCCATATTTACAGGTGATAGCTGATTTGTTATTGAATTACCGGCGGTGTTAACAAGGCCGTCATTTCTTTATACTAAGCAGTGAAATCAATAGGCTTGTCATTGCTTGGAACAATTATGCTGAATTAAAGGTTAGCATTCCAGTGAAGGCTTTAAGGTTCTGTGTGAAGTTGGATGAATAAGCGTGTTTTAACAAATAATAGCTATGAAACATGCTGTACAGATGCTGGCATGATCAGATCAATTCAAAGAAAAAGTTAATATACAAGAAGAAAGGGATTAGTGAGATGGAAAAAGAAAAGAAAGTAAGAGAGAAAAATAGACCAAGTTTGCTGGAAGCACTTTCGATGATAGTAGTTTTGTTAGGAATGATTATTTTAGCTGTTCAGGCAGATATTTCTATCATTCCAGCACTGGTGATTGCGATTGTATGGTCTATGGCGATTGCTGTTAAATGCGGTTATAGCTGGGATGAAATTATGAAACCGATTTTGGACCGTCAGCGCGGTGTTGTAGAAATCTTTTTGATTATCCTAGCAATTGGTATGTTTGTTGCCTCAATGATATATTCCGGCACCATTCCGACAATCATTTATTATTTAATCAATATCATTTCACCAAACTTAATGGTGGTTTTGTCCTTTATAATAACCGCGGTTGTATCATGCATCATCGGAACATCATGGGGTACAGCCGGCACGGTGGGGGTCGTTATGCTTTCAATTGCCCAAAGCATGGGAGTGCCGATGGCCATTGTGGCAGGCGCCGTTGCTTCTGGCTCACATGTCGGACAGATTCTCTCACCAATGAGTGATACTTCCAATGTATCAGCCAGTTTGGCAGATGTGGATACAGTAACGATGATTAAACGAATGGCGCACTATGCAATACCGGTGATCATTATCGCATCTGTTGTTTATGCGATTCTTGGTTTTGCCAATACTGCGGTTGGCGGCAATCTTGAATCGGCGGCACTGATCCGTCAGGAAATAGCAGCTGTTTTTAATGTTAATCCGTTGGTTATCCTGCCGATGGTATTTGTCTTCTTTCTGACATTTAAAAAGAAGCCGATCCTGATGACCTTAACCTTGACCTCACTGATTGGTTTGATTTTTGGCATGATTTTCAATGGCTTCTCTTTTGTGAATGGCTTGGACGCGTTATATAATGGCTTTAATTTAACCGGTACCGTGGGCATTGCGGAAAATGGCTTTAATGATATTTTCCTAAATCTAGTTAACCGCGGCGGCGCGATGAGTATGATCAATGCGGCATTGCTGGTTATTGTCGCTACGATGTATGGCACGATCTTACTTGAAACAAAGGCTATCGATGTTATTGCCGTATCAATCTTCGGTAAGGTAAAGAGCCGCCCAATGCTGGTTACTTCCTCAATCTTTGTTTCTGGATTAGTAGTGGCAATGACATCAAGCTCCTTTTTAGCAACCATGATGTCAAAAGATTTATTTATTGAAAAATTTGAAAAAGAGGGAATGGACAGCATGGATCTGGTATCAAGCTGCGCAACCGCAAGTACACAGTTCTTAACCTGCATTCCTTGGTGTGATACGGCAATCTTTCTGGCTGCGCTCAGCGGTGTTTCAACACTTGACGCACTGCCTTATAATGTATTTAGCTGGGGCTGTGCCGCAGCTGCTATCGGACTGTCAATCTTTGGCATCGGTTTTAAAAACGGCAAACGTTTCGTCGATCTGACACCGGTTAAAGCCAAAGTAACTGAATAAGTATTAAACAATAAAGAAAGTGTGAAAAAGATGAACAATTTTGATACGCCTTTGAATCGCAGAAATACAAATACTTGGAAGTGGGATGGGGAAGGCTTTGGGGTTGATTTTCCTATGGGTACGGCGGATACTGATTTCAAAATGCCATTTGAGGTGCAAAAAGCGCTGCATGACAAAATTGATCAGGGTATCTTATCTTACTGCGCAGATAAAAGCTATTTCTTAGAAGCTTTCGCAAACTACCAAAACCGCCATTATGGTCTTGGCATCGAACCTGAAGAAGTATTTCCAGGCACATCATTAATGGCTGTTTATAAGGTCTTGCTTGACGCGTTTACGGCGCCGGGTGACGGTGTGATCATTCAAACGCCAACCTTTGGACACTTATATAACGTACCTAAAAATAACGGCCGGATGATTTTTGAAAATCGTTTGCTGTATGATCGTAAAAAGGGTGAATGGACGATCAACTTCTCGCAATTAGAAGCAATGGTTGAAAACCCAAGAGTCAAAATGCTGGTTATATGTAATCCAGGCAATCCGACATCCCGTGGCTATACGCGTGAGGAAATGCAGCGGATGTATGAATTATGCAATGCTCATGATGTTCTTGTGTTGAGTGATGAGGTTCATTCTGATGTGTATTATGATGGCAGAAAGCACGTGTCAATATTAAGCGTTAGCGATGAAGCAAAGCATAACTGCATTCTTTTAACCAGCAGCGGTAAGGTATTTAGTATCCCCGGCTTAAAAACCGCAGTTACCGTCATCCCTAATCCGCGCTTAAAAGCACAATATGAGGCAGCCGCGATGAATGCCCGCGTTGAAATCATCGATCTAGCCTTGGTGGGAATGGCAGCCGGCCTCAATCTTTGTGATGATTATATCAGCGAGCTTCAGCAGTATTTACAGCGCAATAAAGATTATGCCGTCAAATTCTTTAAAGAAAACAGCATGGATATTGTTTTAACTAAACCGGAAGCCTCTTACTTATTCTGGCTGGACTTCAATGATTGGCATATGAATTGTGATCAGCTTGCGGAATTGCTTAGAAAATACAGCATTGTTTATTCATCAGGCTCAGAATTCGGCCCTGGCAATGAAGGCTTTATGCGCATGAATATTGCCTGTCATTATGAGCAGCTGCAGGGAATGTGCAAAGCGCTCAAAAAGTGCTATGAAGAAAATATTAAATAAGGTTGTTCAGACATTCTATAAACATAGGCTGGATGCATCAGAAAAATCAAACACTGACTGCCTCCTAAGCTGAATATATCCTTTAACCAGAGAATCCGGGTCACACGATCCGGATTTAATCATGTGAAGGGCATTATTGTGTTATTATTAATTTATAAGGTAAAACATGACGGCTGTCATAAAGCTTATCTGATTATGCGCTGATCAGGAAAGGGAAACTCAAAATGAAAATTGAAATTGGCACGGCTTTTCCACAATATTTTAAATCTGCATATCCTGAAGAATTTGTTTTGTTTTCACATCTTGAAACAACATCGGCGATTCCATCAGTTTTATTTGCCATCACTACTTGGAAAGCAAATGGTGAACCTAATGTCTGCTTTCATGCTTGGAGCTGTTTTCATGGCGATAGAACCGCCTTTTTTGCGGTGATGGGCGGCTTGTATCAAAAAACGCATACTTATGCGAATATTATGCGGGACAAATGCTTTTGTATCAACTTTCTGCCAATCCGTTATTATGATCAGCTGATTGCGACAATTAATCAAAATGAGGATGAAGCTGATGAATTTCAAGTTGGGAATTTTACTTTGGAACACGCTGAAACAATTCATGCACCAATTATTAAGGAAGCTTTTCTAAACATGGAATGTACTTTAAAAGAGGTAATGGATTTAAGCGGCGCTCAGATTACTGCTATGGTTGTCGGTCAAGTTCAGCATATATTCGTTGAGGAAGCATATGCAAGGGGCTATGATAAACGCTATGGACAGGACGGTTTCATGATGCTTGTGCCGGCGATGCAGGATTTGATCAGCGGTGAAGCAGGACAATCAGCGATTGCAACGGTAAAGATTGAACGTTTTGATTAAAAAAGCATTATTTGTTGTCACAATATAGCTTTCTTATTGTCTAATTATATGTAGGGTTGAAAAATATCGACAATAAGGAGGAAATTATGTTTCAAGAAATTTTATTAACCGCATTGCTGGGTATCGTTGTCGGGCTGATTGATATTCTGCCGATGATCAAAATGAAATTGGATAAATTTTCTATCAGTTCTGCTTTTGTATTCTATTTTGTTTTGCCTTTTGTGATCATTAATATCGATTTATATGGTATAGCATGGTGGCTTAAGGGCGGCATCATCGGATTGGCACTGGCTTTGCCGACCATCATTATGGTTATGAAGGAAGATAAAAAATCAGCGATTCCAATGGTTATTATGTCAGTGATTTTAGGGACGGTTATCAGTGCGGTTCATTACTTTATTATGTGAATTAAGAAGTCCAATCAGGACTTTTTATTATTATAGGAACTTTCGTTTTCAAGCATCAAAGGTCCAATGGCATGATTTGATTGATGAAGGAAATCATTTTTTTGATTTAGCAAAGCTTTATGATACACTGAGGATAGAGGAAAGGAGTTTGCTATGAAAATGCCTGATACGGATATCGATACAAATATGTTTGCGCCCTGTGGGATGAATTGCATGGTTTGTTATAAGCATTGTTATCATAAAAAGCCATGTGCCGGCTGTTTGAATCATGAACAAAATAAGCCTGAGCATTGCCGTAAATGTAAAATAAAAGACTGCGTCAGAGAGAGGGGTATTAGTTATTGCTATGAATGTGGAAAATATCCTTGTTTGCAGATAAAAAATTTGGAGCGGAGCTATCGTCAGCGTTATCAGACAAGTCTTTTAAGTAATAGTGAATTTGTGAGAATAAATGGTTTATCAGCATTTATGGCGTGGCAGAAACAGCTGTATTCATGCCCTAAATGCGGTGGTATTATTTCAATTCATGACAAAGAATGCAGTGAATGTCAAAAAAAATTGAAAATGGAGAAGACGTTGGTATGATAATATTAACCTTTGAAACACGGCAGGCATTCAGGGATTGGCTGTCAAAGCATCACTCTTCAGAAGCTGGTGTCTGGCTGCGGTTTGGTAAATCAGCGCAGATTAAAACATTAAAAGCGAGTGAAGCGCTGGAAGAAGCACTATGCTTTGGTTGGATTGACGGACAGATGAAAAGTCTTGATGAACATTCATACATAAAATATTTCGCCTTGCGCCGTAAAAACAGCAAATGGTCAGCTAAAAATAAAGCGTTGTGTGAGAAATTGATAAAAGAAGGTTTGATGAGTTCTTTTGGTTTTTTAAAGATAGAAGAAGCTAAACAAAACGGTCAATGGGATCAGGATCATGCGCCAATGCCCATCTCTGATGAACAGCTTGATGAAGTCGCAAAGCAGCTTAAAGAAAATACAGCGGCTTATCATAATTTTATTAAAATGCCGCAATCTGTTAAGAAAACGTATGCCCGAGCCTATTTTGACGCTAAAACGGAAGCTGGCAGGAAGCGCCGTCTTGAGTGGATGCTTGATCGGCTGGCAAAGAATTTGAAACCGATGTAGGTTTTGATATAAAAGAAGATATTTAAATAAGGTTGACAGGGTAGGAGAACCATGATAGTATCTATACATACCAACGGTATGTATATGGTTCGGAGGTGGAATATGGCTCGAAATAAATATCCCGAACAGACTGTTGAGAAAATCCTGGAAGTATCGCTGAAGCTCTTTTCTGAGAAAGGGTATGAAAAAACTACGATGCAGGATATTGTGAATGCACTCGGCATGTCTAAGGGAGCGATTTATCACCATTTTAAATCAAAGGAAGAACTGGTGGACGCGGTATCTACTTACAGCTTTATGAAGCGTAACAGCTTTGTGGATGTCTATGAGCTGAAGCAACTAAATGGCTTACAGAAGCTGCGCTGGGTATTGATGAATGAATTCTCCAACACTGAGAAGCAGGAGGTTGACCGCTTCACAGCCCCATTAGCCGTTGAACCAAATTTCATGATGAAAATGATTCAGGATACCATAACGCATAGTGTTCCTATGCTGATTCCAATGATTGAAGAATCCAAACAGGATGGCTCATCTCAGGTAGAGGATGTACAGATGACAGCTGAGATTTTCATGGTATTAGCCAATGTCTGGGCAAACCCGCTGTTTTGGGAGATGAGTGAAGAACAATTTGCTTATAAAGTTAAAACTATTGGTAAGATACTGGATACGCTAGGCTTACCGGTTATCGATGAAGAAGTAAAACAGACAATGATTGAATATTATAAGAATATACTGCCTAAATAGGGGCAGTTCAATTTTAATCAAATACATACCGACAGTCGGTATTTAAAGAAAGGGACTTTATGAATAAAAAACTATTCCACAAGGATTTTACGATGATGGTCATCGGTCAAATCATTTCTATTTTTGGCAATTCAATTTTACGCTTTGCGATCTCTTTATATGTTTTAGATCTTACTGGTTCTGCCAGTATCTTTGCCGGTATTCTGGCAATATCCATGCTGCCGACTATTTTATTATCACCGATTGGCGGCATGGTCTCTGACCGGCTAAGCCGTAAATATATCATGGTGATTTTAGACTTCGCCACGGCTTTGCTGATTTTGCTTTTTGTCTGCAGTCTGGGCAGCTCTTATATAGTAGTGGTGATAGCGGTATTTATGGTTTTGTTATCACTGATTCAATCCTTCTATCAGCCCTCGGTCCAAGCCAGCATTCCCTCAATTACGGATAAGGATAATCTGGTAGCTGCCAATAGTGTGGTCTATCAGATCAATGCGCTTGCTAATCTGTTAGGTCCCATTTTAGGCGGCTTGCTTTATGGCTTCTTTCCGATTCAGGTCATCGCCCTGCTCAGTGCTTTCTGTTTCTTCTGTTCGTCAATTCTTGAACTGTTTCTGCATATACCATATACCCGCCAGCCGCGCGCAGCCTCCATTTTTCGGACAGTAAAGGCAGATTTTAAAGAGGCAATCAGTTTTATTCTTCATGATAATCCAGCTATTTTTAAGCTCTTGATCCTGCTTTCCGGTTTGAATATGTTTCTGACTGCTATGCTGCAGGTCGGTTTGCCTTATATTATCAAGATTCAGCTAGGCTTAAGCTCACAGCTTTATGGTTTTGCGGAAAGCTCATTGGCTATCGGGATGATCGTTGGCAGCCTCTATGCAGCCAATAATGCCGGTAAACTTAAGATTCAAATCTCACATAAATACTTATTGCTGGGCAGTCTGGCAATGGTTCCTATCGGATTAGGCATCTTAACCGAGATTAACGCTTATCTGGCCTATGGGCTGATTGTATTGTCATTGCTGGCTGGCATGAGCTTCATTGCTGTATTTAATGTTATAGCGCAGGCCTTCATGCAGGAACAGACGCCAACTCATTTACTGGGTAAAGTAAGCAGCTATGTAATGACACTGACAATGTGTGCCATTCCTGCCGGTCAGGCATTATATGGTCTGTGTTTTGAATACTTCGCTTCACATTCCGCATGGATCGTACTCTTTGCCTGTTTAATGGCCGTGCTTTTATCGAACTATGCGAAAGGTGTACTGGCAGCTCAAAAGGAGGTGATCGCATGAACCCACTAAAGGAACAGCTGAATATCGCTCAGCAGCGAACTCAGAAAATTATTGAAAAGCAAAACAAGTATGTTCTATCATCAATGCCTAAGATAAAGCGTAAGAAAACACTGCAGATCAATTTAATTACCAATCTGCTGATACTGATTTTATGTCTGATTGGTCTAATAATATTTAAAGCATTCTGGCTGATTAGCTTACTTATAATCATTATTTTATCACTGGCGGTTAATTTTTATTTACTGAATAAATATCGTTAGGACTATGTTATAATAAATTCATAAAGCGAGGATTCAATATGTACCTTCTACGAGATAACAACTCAGTGCAGTTTCAAAACCGCCAGGCAGATTGCGCTGAGTTTGCGGATAACTAAACTTGCATTGGCGTGTCAACTGCACTGATTCTTTTAAATTATAAGAAAGGTGGAGTTACCAATGGATTTTACTGAATTAAAAAAACAATGGCTTGCTGAGGAACAGGCAAGCTTCAAGGGCTGGGATTTTTCACATATTAGAGGCAGATGGATGGATGAACAGCTGCCATGGGATTATGAACAATTACTGCGCCGCTATTTAAGCTGTGAACATCAGCTATTGGATATGGGAACCGGCGGCGGCGAGTTTCTGCTGTCGCTTAATCATCCATATTCACAATGCAGTGTCACAGAGGGTTATGAACCCAATGTGCAATTATGTAAAGAACGGCTTGAACCGTTAGGAATTACGGTGCGTAAGATTGAAAATCCGCTTCATATTCCTTATCCTGATGCTTCTTTTGATCTTGTTATTAACCGTCATGAGGCTTATGATTTTAAGGAAGTATACCGCATATTAAAGCCCGGCGGTACTTTTATTACACAGCAGGTCGGCGGCAAGAATGATGATGATTTAGTCGCAAAGCTTGGCTGTGTAAAAGAGCTTCCTGATCCTAAGACTTTTGATTTACAAAATGCGATGCACTTTGCGTTGCAGGCGTCATTCAATATTGAATTGGGCTATGAAGCATTTACCCCGATTGAATTTTATGATGTTGGTGCTTTTGTCTATTTTGCTCATATTATCGAATGGGAATTTGGCGGCTTTCAGGTTGAGTCACATTTTGATCAATTATGTACATTAGCTCAAGAGCTTGCGGAGCATGGCTGCATTCGCGGCAGCGAACATCGTTATCTGCTGGTCTTAAAGAAATAATGAATGAAAGGTACTTCACGGTACCTTTTTCTTTTCTGGTGCATTGTGTTTGACGTTTTTATGATGCCGCTTCTATAATGGGCTGAAAGGGATCTGTGTGATCAGCCGGTGAAATCATGACACAAAAGCAGCGTTATAATTTAAAGGAAGCCTATGGCATTCTTGTGGACGCAATCCGCGCCATGCCTAAATTGAAAAAGGAAGCATCCGCCGGTGTGCTGGATCAGGCGTTTAAAGAGCGAATTATGCTGGCTGTGACCGAAGTTAATGGCTGTGCGATGTGTTCTTATGCGCATACCCAGATGGCCTTAGAGGCTGGCTTAAGCAGTGAAGAAATCAGCGGACTGTTAACAGGCGTTATGCATCATGTCCCAGAGGATGAAGCGGCAGCTATTTTGTTTGCTCAGCATTATGCGGACAGTCGGGGCAAACCATCGCCTAAGGCACAGGTCATCATCTATCAGACATATGGAAAAGTCAAAGCGGATGCCATCATGCATGCGATTCATGTTATCATGGCAGGTAATGTTTACGGCATAGCCTTTGGTTCATTAAAGGGAAGAATCACCCATAAAGGAATTGACAGCCGCAGCTCGCTGGGCTATGAAATTACCCTGCTGCTTTCATTGATTTTCTATCTGCCGGTGGGCTTAGTTCACGCTTTATTAACCAGTAAAGCATCATAAACGGCTTATCGCTTCACATAATAAGTATCGAAACATAAAAGTCAGGCATATGAGTATTCAATAAGCAGCATCCGCGTTATCATAAAATTAAGAAAAGAGGACTTGAAAAATGGAAGCATTAACTAAAAACCACAGCTATACATTTACCATCTTCGGCGGTACCGGTGACTTAACTTATCGTAAGCTGCTGCCGGCTTTATATAATCTTTTTGTCTCTAAACAGCTGATTGCATTTCAAATCGTAATTATCGGCCGCCGCAATTATCAGCATGATGAGTATTGTGAAATCGCAAATGGCTGGATCAGACAATTTGTAAGACTGCCATATAATGATAACTCATTCAGAGAGTTTTGTGAGCACCTGTATTATTATCAGATGGATTTCACTCAGGAAGCGGCTTATGCAGATCTGCATGCCTTTTATTCAGCGCATAATATGCATGAACATATCTTTTACTTTGCCGTAGCGCCGCGTTTTTTTGAACTCATTGCCAAAGGTTTGACGCATGTGCCTGACGCAAGGCAGGGCCGGGTTGTCATTGAGAAGCCTTTCGGCAAGGATCTGGCCTCAGCCCGTGAATTAAATGCTCAGCTGGAAGCCTTTTTCGCACCGGATCAAATTTATCATATAGATCATTATCTCGGCAAAGAAATGGTGCGCAATATTCAGACAATTCGTTTCATGAATCCCATCTTTGCGAATATCTGGAATCATGATTATATCGAAAATATTCAAATCTCTGCAATGGAGGAAGTCGGTGTTGAAACCCGCGGCTCATATTATGATCAAAGCGGAGCATTAAAGGATATGGTACAAAATCATCTCTTTCAGATTCTAAGCATTGTAGCGATGGAACCTATGCGGGATAACAGCCGTGAAGAGATGCATCGCTGTCAGCTTGACGCGCTGAAGCATTTGCGGAAAGCATCCGCCTTAAAGCTGGAAGATACATTGATTCTCGCACAATATGACGGTTATTTGAAGGAGAAGGATGTAGCCGCTGATTCTAAGACTGAAACCTATGCCGCCTTACGTTTGTTTATCGATAATGAGCGCTGGCAGGGAACGCCTTTTTATATTCGTACCGGCAAGAAGCTTGATCGCAGGGAAATGGAAATCATCATTACTTTTAAACGGCCGCTGCCAACTGCTGATCCCAATATTCTGATCATCAAGATACAGCCAACTGAAGGGGTATATGTACGCTTTAATATTAAAAAACCGGGAAATAGCGAGGAGATCGTTCACGCCAGCATGGATTTCTGTCAAAGCTGTCAGGAAATCAACCGCATTAACACGCCTGAAGCCTATGAGCGATTATTAATGGCAGTAGCTTTAGGGGATGCTTCGTGGTTCTCACAATGGGATCAGATTGAAACAAGCTGGGAATATGTCGATCAGCTGAAACAGCGGGCTGTCAATGAGTTTCTGCCAATCCATGTGTATCAGCCTGGCAGTGAGGGGCCTGATGAAGCGGCTGCCTTGCTTGCCAAACAGGGTCATGAATGGTTTAATCAAGAATAGAAAGAACGGCTGCAATCGCGGCCGGTTTTCTTTTAGGCAGAAAATAATCACAGCTTTCAAGAAACCTTGGTTAATAGGATTGCATTTTTCACAGTCTTCGATATAATTAAGACGATAAAGAGGAAGATTCCATGGATAAAAAAACAATTTATATCACAGGCCACCGCCACCCAGATACCGATTCTATCGTATCGGCGATTGCCTATGCACAATTTAAGGAAAGAAAAGGATTTCATGCTGTTCCCTGCCGTTTAGGTGAGATGAATGCAGAGACAAAATATTTGCTGAATCGCTTTAATGTAGAAGCGCCGATGCTTTTTGAGGACGCCAGAGCGACGCTTGATGAAATTGAAATTGATGAACCCATCACTATTTCACCGATGACAACAATGATGGAAGCATTGCAGATGATGAGCGATCAGAATAAGCAGTCACTGAGTGTTGTAACCGATCAGGGGAAGCTGATGGGGATGGTGACAAAGTCAGACTTAGCGAATATCGGCTTGGGTGATACCGCCTTATCAATCCGTCTGCTGAAAGAAACACCGACTGAATTTATCGCAAAAACGATCAGCGGTCAGGTGCTGTATGATGATGAAGACCGTCATTTTAACGGAAAGGTAAGTATCATTGCCATCGCGGAAACAAGACTGCGCAATTATGAATTAAAGGATCGTATGGTAATTGTCGGCAATGATCAGGATGCTCAGATCACCGCGATTGCGAAAGGCGCGGGGATGTTGGTTGTTGTGTGGACGGATGAAGTTGCTGAGGAAGTATTGGAAATGGCAAAAATATCACATTGTCCAATTATCAAATCCGGACATGGAACAATGAATACAACACGTTATCTGTTCTTTGCACCGCCGGTAAAATTGATTATGAAAACCGATTTAATCAGCTTCAATATTAATGAATTTGTAGAAGAAGTCGGTAAGAAATTAATGAAGTCAAGATTTCGCTGCTATCCAGTGGTTGATGATGATAATCGTTTATGCGGCTATGTATCACGTTATCATATTTTAAATCAGCATAATAAGCAGGTAATTCTTGTTGATCACAATGAATATTCTCAATCGGTTAAATCTATTGAAAAAGCCGATTTGCTTGAAGTCATCGATCATCATCGGGTCAGTGATATCGCTACCCACCGGCCGATCTTTTTCCGCAACGAGATTATCGGCAGTACAGCAGCGATCATTACTTCCATCTATATGGAAAACCAGATGAATATACCTAAGCAGCTGGCCGGTTTATTGCTGGGGGCAATCCTATCCGATACATTGAAGTTCAAATCGCCGACAACAACGGAAAAGGATATGGGAATGGCCAAGGTTCTGGCGGAAATTGCTGAATTGGATATTGAACAGTTCGCTAAGGAAATGTTTAAGGTCAGCAGCAATATTATGGGCAAACCGGTCAATGAATTGCTGAATCAAGACATCAAGCAGTTTGATATTGACGGCAAGAAGGTTGCTATCGCTCAGGTCATTGCCTATCAGGTTTCAGAAGCCAGAGAGATTGAAAAAGAAATAGCAGAAGTAATGAATGAGTATGCGTCAGATAAGGAGCTCGATCTGCTGGTTCTGGCATTTACGAGTATTCTTGAAAATGGTTCAGTGTTTTATGCGGCGGGTGAGTTAGCAAAAGCGGTCAAGGAAGCATTCCCGGATCATGAGGGAGAGGAACACAGCTTCCAGGAGGATATTCTTTCCCGTAAGAATCAAATCGTGCCATTGCTTTCAAGAGCGATTATTAATTCTATCTAATCAAAGTGGGTCAGCGCCCGCTTTTTCTTATTTGAATACTCTGAATGGTATTTTAAATCGAAAAGTGTTAATATAAAATTATCAAAGGGCTGTTGGTTCAGCCTTGACAAAGGAGGCATCGATGATGAATGAACAATTAGTACGTATGCACACGGGCAAGGGATTTATCGCGGCGCTTGATCAAAGCGGCGGCAGTACCCCTAAGGCACTGAAATTGTATGGTATCGATGAATCACAGTATCATAATGATGATGAAATGTTTGATTTAGTTCATGAAATGCGGACTCGAATCATGACAAGTCCGGCTTTTACTTCTGAGCATATCCTTGCGGCAATTTTATTTGAAAATACGATGGATCGAAAAGTAGAGGGTGAATACACGGCGGATTATTTATGGCTTAAGAAAGGAATCCTGCCGATTCTGAAGGTGGATAAGGGGCTTGCTGAGCTGGCCCATGGTGTTCAGCTGATGAAGCCGATTCCTGATCTTGATGATTTGCTGAAGCGTGCCAAAGAAAGGCATATCTTCGGTACTAAAATGCGTTCAGTGATTAAACAGGCTGATGAAGAAGGAATCAAGGCTATCGTGGATCAGCAATTCGAAGTAGGACTGCGTATTTATGCGGCAGGCTTTGTACCGATTCTTGAACCTGAGGTTGATATTTTTGCTGCTGATAAGGAAAAGAGCGAAGCAATTTTGAAACGTGAAATTAAGCGTCATTTATCACTGTTAGAGGATGATGTCAGAGTGATGTTTAAGCTCTCTATCCCAAGTGCTGACGGTTTCTATTCTGATCTTATGGAGGATCAGCATGTTGTACGGGTTGTTGCCTTGTCCGGCGGTTACAGCCGTGATGAAGCAAATGAAAGGCTTTCCCGTAATCCAGGACTGATTGCCAGCTTCTCAAGAGCTTTGTCACAGGGCTTAAACGTTAACCAGACACCGGCTGAATTTGATCAGCTGCTTAAGACTTCTATTGATTCAATTTATCAAGCGAGTATCGCTTAATGTTTATGGACAGGTTCGCCTGTCCTTTTTCTTGAGCTGAATCTTGTCATTAGCTGGCTTTTATTGCCTAATGGCTTGAAAAAGCATGACGAAACTCTTATGATAGAATCATCTTTAATTATGATGAAAACATCAAAGGGGATTGCGATGAAAAAAATACAGCGTGGGATCATTATGGTTTTAACCATGATTTTGGTTTTGCTTTCAGGGCATGAAATACTGGCAGAAGATGTTGGTTATGTTTATGAAGATTTGAATGTAAAGGTAGAAATCAATGATAAAAGAGAATATCATGTGACTGAAACGATGGTTGTCGATTTTGAAAATGAAATGCATGGGATTATCCGTAATATTCCGTTAAAGAGTGATACGGAAAAGGTTCGAATCAAGAATATTGATGTATCCGGCATGCCTTTTTCAGTATCGGAAGAGCATGAAAATGCGGTTGTTCGTATTGGTGATCCAGATGTGACAGTAAGCGGTATACAGGAAATTACCCTGGAATATACGCTGACGCATTATCAGGATTATGATCATGAATATGATTATGCTTATGTGAATGTTTTGGGCACGGATTATGATGCTGAAATTAAACATTTTCATGCGGAGGTCATTTTCCCGTTTGCTGATGAATTGATCAATTATAAGGTAACCTCTGGCACTCGCGGCAGTACATGGAACAATTATGTCAATGAGATGATGGCGGATGACCGGCTGATGATCGAGGCCGATGATACGCTTCCCGCTAAGGTTGGTGTCACTGTGCAGATGCGTTTTACGGAAGGTGTTTTTTCATCAGCGCCTTCGTATCCATATCCTTATGTTTTAGAAAACAGTGACTGTCAGATTGAAATCGATAAGAACCAGGATCTGCATGTTACGCAGACCATTGATTATCAAACTGAGAACCGTTATCTCGGTATTTCAATTCCTTTTATCAGTGCCGGCTGGGATGCTTCAAATTATCGCATTGATGATTTTGAAGCTGTTGGTGACGGCGAGGTGAGAGTTTCTGGCAATGCGTTCAGACTTCAGCCTGAGAAGGAACAAGGCAGCGTTGTGGTAAGCTATATCATACATCCATATTATTTATTGGATCAAGATATATCCTTTGTATTGAATGATCCTGATGAGGATACACAGATTAAACATTTCACCCTTACTCTGACCATGCCGAGCATTCCTGAACTTAATGTCTATCTGCAGCGGTATGACGCCGCTACAAATACGGATCGCTATCAGATAACCCAAGCGGATAATACAATCATGCTTGAGACAACCCAGCCGATTGAAGCTGCGGAAATTTTTAAGCTCACTCTGCCGATCAATGCTGCCGATTATCAGCGTGATTCAGGCTTTTATCCAAGGCTGGCAGCGGGTTTAGGCGGTTTATTAGTGATGATTGTATGCGCGCTGCGCTTTCTTGTATATCGAAAGAAATCGCTGACGATACCAGTGAACTTCTATCCGCCGAAGGGAATGAACAGTGCGGAAGCGGGTTATGTCATCGATCTCAAGCTCAGTGACAGTGATGTTACTTCATTGATTTTTAACTGGGCAGACCGCGGATATTTAAAAATCCACTTTATTGACGGGGAATGCAGCTTTGAAAAAATCAAAAATGCCGATTCATTGATGGCTGACTATGAACAGCGCCTATTTAATGCGATGTTTCGATATAGTAGTGATGGCTTTGTTAGCCATGCCATGCTCAGAGCTTTTTATTATGATCTGAGAGATGCGAAAAAGAGCATTGAGAGAAAGTATACAAGAGATAAATCGCTGACATTAAAGAGTGCTGATGTTATGCGTAAGCTGTTTATAAATCTTTCACTTTTACCTTTGCTTATCTTTCTGCTTTTAAATAATTATGAAATATATCGAGATAGCTTTAATTTGGTTATCTTATGTGTAATGCTTGTGCCGATGCTTTTGGCTGCGAATAGAATGCTCACAATGTATTTCAGGCAAAAGGAAGGCCGTAATAATAAGGTATATCTTGGTTTTGGTTTCCTGATGGGACTGCTGCTGATTTATATTTGTATTTTGATAACAGAAGTATCGCTGAGTATAGAGCTTCTGATTAGTCTGTTTAGCTGCATGGCTCTTTTGATTATTGCCAGCGGCATTCATAAAAATAGTGAGTATCGCAATGAATTATTAGTTCCTTTGCTTGGTTTTAAGGAGTTTATTAAAGCAGCCGAAAAAGACCGATTAGAAATGCTGTTAGAGGAAGATCCGGAATACTATTATCATGTGCTTCCTTATGCGCAGGTGTTGCATGTTAGTAAGATTTGGATCAATAAATTTAAAGATCTGACCATTCCGCCGCCGACTTGGTATGTTGGTGAAGAAGCTTGGTCAGCAAAGGATTTCGATTTTATAGTTCATGACATTGAAAAAGAAATTGAGCTTGCTTCCAAAGCCAGAGCCCATAGCAGCTTTGATTCATCGAATGATTTTGGTTATTCAGGCGGTGACGGTGGTTTTTCATCGGGCGGCTCAAGCGGCGGCGGCAGCGGTGGCGGCGGCAGCCGTGGTTGGTAAGCGAATATAATAAAGAACAGCTGGCTTGATAATAAGCCGGCTGAAGCGATGAATATTAAAAAAGGCAGCTTGGACTGCCCTTTTGGTTATACTGGAAACTGAATACGAATCGTTAACATTTGTTTTTCACAGACAGCGTCAATCGTACCTTGCATCTGTTTTACCAGTTCTTTTGCGATGGATAGACCTAATCCCATTGAATCACCGCCGGTTTGTACTGTATAAAAGCGGTCAAAGAGCTGATTGATCATAACCGCATCCAAGATTTCGGTATGATTGGTGAAACTGATCACGCCGTTATCTGACAGGCTGATTAGTAAATCACCGCTGCTGTATTTTAAAGCATTGCCAAGAATATTTTCAATAACACGGCTGAGTGCTTGTTTATCGAGGCAGCGGGTAATTGGCTGCTTGGTGATGGTAATCTTTGGCGTTATTTGACGCTTTTTGAATGCCGCGTAATAGGAAGCTAAACATTCCTCTAAGAAGCGATTGAGATTTACGGCTTCAAGCTGGGGATGAGTGATTAACAGCGCCGTACCTGAGGTATAAGCAAACAGCTCTTCAATCAGCTGCTTTAGAACATCACAGCGGCCTTTGATGATTGCCAGCATCCGTTTATCTTCCTCACTCATTTCAGCTTGTTCAAGCAGATCGAGATAGCCGCACATGGCAGTTAAGGGTGTACGCAGATCATGAGAAATGTTTGTCACTGCCGCTTTAAGCTGCAGATCTCCCTGTTCATAATGATGTCTCAGCCTGCGAAGCTGTTTCAGCTCCGTGTTAATATCGGCTGCCAGCTGACGCATATGCGCATCATGGGTGGAAATCGTAATCAAGGTATTGGTATCCTGATTCAGCCGTTCATGAAAAGCCTGCTTGATTTCATCCGCTCCCTTTCGTATTAAAGTCAGGCGGATCAGCAGGTATATGATTATCAGAATGAGGATGCCAAACAGGCTTACGGTTACGATTTCCATAGTTTAATTAATGTCTTTCTTTTTAAGCAGGCCGATACCTGCCAGCGTGGTTGTAATCAGGATCGTCAGCGAGTATAGCGGCAGCCGCCATGGATGAGCGACGCCCATATTTGCCAGCTGAACTGCCTGACATGGGGGTACAAAATCATAAATAAATTCATAGACGGTTCGCTTTGCGCCTGTCAGATAGCGTGGATTAGGCACTGTTTTGCTTACACCTGGTTCATCGCCATTGTTAGTGAGCTCATAAGTTGCATAGGTTTCAGGCTGATTCAGCTGACTGTGTACATAGGTGGCGCCAATCAATAACACAAAGGCTCCCAATACACAGATAATCGCGCTCAGCGCTTTATTTTGACAAAGCATGGCAACCATCACGCAGCAGGCACTGCTGGCCGCGGCACACAGGATTGAACAGAAAATCAAAATCAGTATGATTCTAAGATCAACGGTAAAGAAACCAAGCAAAGGGATGCCTGCCAGGCAGTAACAAATAATAAAGCCAAGACACATTATCAGGCCGCAAAATAAGCAGACAATCAGATTAGACAGATAAATCGCTGAGCGGCTGTGTCCGATAATCAGTTTATTGCGGATTGTTCCATCACTATATTCAGTGCCGGTAAACAGCGAGCAGAATACAGCAAGCAGAATATTGACAAACAGCGGATAGGCAAAAAAGGTACTTTCCAATACAGCAGATGTGCCATAGGCCTGCATATTTCTAAACTGCATAAACGGTATGAGCAGTCCCAGCAGACACATGAATGTCAGACAAACCTGGAAACAGCGGTTTTTAATCATGCGGTGTAAATCGGCATTTAGTAATTTATTCATGCGACCCTCCTACAAGATTAATGAAATAGCTTTCTAAGCTTTCATCCTGTTCCTGAATGGATTGTACCTCACAATGCTGATCCGCAAGTTCCTGAATCAGATGGGTAATTGATGGCTTGCCATAGATTTCCGCCGTATTTTCGTTAATCAGCTTATAATTCAGCTTCATGCTGTCTAACACCCTAATTAATGCCTGAATATTATCAACCTCAAGCCGCAGGCATTGCCGTGACATCATTTCAAGCTGTTCAGCACTGATTTCCTTAACGATGCGGCCATTGTCAATAAAACCAAAATGGGTTGCTAATTTAGATAATTCATCAAGGATATGCGAAGAAATCAAAAGGGTGATCTGGCGGTTTTGATTCAGCTTTAAGATCAGTTCTCTGATTTGTATGATGCCTTGCGGATCAAGTCCATTGGTTGGCTCATCAAGCACTAAAAAATCAGGATCATTGACTAATGCGATGCCGATACCTAAACGCTGACGCATGCCCAATGAGAAATGTTTTGCTTTTTTATTTCCCGTCTGTTCGAGACCAATTAATTTTAATAGTTCATCAATACCATCAAAAGAAGGAAGACCAAGAATGCGGGCCTGCTGTTTCAAGTTTTCCTCAGCACTCATTTCCATATAAATAGAGGGTGTTTCAATAACCGCTCCCATACGTGCCCGCTGCTTGCTGATCGCTTTATCGTCATTAGCGGTGCCATAAATCGTGTAAGTGCCGCTGTCTGGCTCCTGTAAACCGCAGATTAAACGGATCAGCGTTGTTTTACCAGCCCCGTTTCTGCCGACAAAGCCATAAATGGCACCCTTAGGAATATGCATTGAGACATTATCCAGAGCTTTAAATTTTCCATAATGCTTGGACAATGACTCTGTCGTTAAAATAGTGTCCATATAATTCACTCCTTTTCTTTACACGGTACAGTTTATCAAAGAGAAGTTAAGCAGGCGGTAAAGAAAAGGGTTAAGATTTAGTAAAGAATCTAATCTTCTTTCATTTTAAAACCAATTCCCCAAACTGCTTCAATGTATTCCTCATTGCTGAACTCACGCAGCTTTCTTCTAAGATTGCTGATATGTACCTTTAAGGAGCTTTCCATGCAGTCATTCTCTTCGCCAATCCGATCTAAAATTGTTGATTTGGAATTGACCTGAGATGGGTGGGTCATCAAAAGCTTTAAGATTGCATATTCGGTTTTGGTTAAGCGCACCGGCTGATTTCTTATATGCACCTGATAGGTATGCGGATCAAGCGTCAAATCCTTAAAAACCAAGGCCGCGTTAGGGCCAGGCGGTTCATTTCTTAGCTGAACTGCAACGCGGGCTAACAGCTCGCGGGTATCAAAGGGTTTTGTCATGTAATCAGCGGCCCCCAGATATAATAATTCTACCTTATCATTAATATCCGCTTTGGCGCTCAATACAATTACGGGAATGGCTTTGATCTTAGCCAGGACAGCCTCCCCTGACATACCCGGCAGCATCAGATCAAGCAGAATCAGATCAGGTGTCATAGTATCTAAGAATAATAGGGCTTCGGTTCCTGAGTAACAGCGGTAAATCTGATAATTATTGCGGCTAAGCAGCTCCTGAAGCAGATCGCCAATATAGACATCATCATCAATAATCAGGATTTTTTTCATTTTTCAGCCCCGCTTTCTATACTCTTTATTGTAGTGAATTACCGATATAAAATCAACCAAGTGAACGATGATTGCGATATTATGATACAATAGAGCTAACAATTACGAGGGGCCCTATGATAAAAAAATATATTGATACTGGCCGCGGCCGTGTCTATTACTGGCTGAATCAGCCTTCGGTTTATAAAACAACATTGATGCTGACACATGGCTTAACAGCTGATCATTCATTATTTGATCTGCAGCTTGACGCATTGAATGATATACGCATTATCACATGGGATATGCCGCTGCATGGCGAATCACGGCCGTATAATGATTTTTCATTTATTCATGCTGCCCAGGATATGAAACAAATTCTTGATCAGGAAGGGATTGATTCACTAGTTATGGCTGGTCAGTCAGCGGGCGGTTATGCGGTTCAGGTGTTTGCACACTTATACCCTCATCTTCTTAAGGGCTTTATCGCTATCGATTCTACGCCGCTTGGCAGTCATTATTATAAGCGTTCAGAAACTTTTTGGACTGATCATTATGATGCTTTTGCGGCCTTGCTGCCTTATCGCTGCTATTGCCGGCTGAGCGCAAATAATGCGGCTTTGCATAAAACAGCCAGAGAAGCTTTCTATGAATCATTGCTGCGCTTGGGAAAGGCGGATATGCTGAAGGCAGTACGCAGTGTCTACCGTGATTTTAAAAAATATGATGAGGTAAAATTTCAATGTCCGGTTCTGCTTTGTCTTGGTGATCATGATCAGGTTGGCTATGTGCCAAAATATAATCAGATGTGGAGTCAGGCAACAGGTTATCAACTTTGCATTATCCCAGATGCCGGCCATAATTCAAATTATGATAATGCGCCTTATTTTAATGAATTAATAATAAAATTTATCAATCAGCTGACGGCTGGACAGGAAAATGGAGAAGGTTATGGAAATTAATGTGAATGAAATGATTGAAATTAACGGGGTTAAACAATTTATCGCAGTACGTGCAAAGCATGCGGGCAATCCGCTGCTGCTGTATGTTCACGGCGGCCCGGGTGATGCGGCCTTGCCTTTAGTGCTGAAATACAATGGTGTGCTTGCTGAACATTATACACTGGTTGTCTGGGAACAGCGGGGAGCTGGTAAGTCTTATTATCCGTTTACTGAAGCAGTAACGATTGACACCTATGTGGAAGATCTTCAACTCCTGATTGAATATCTGCTAAAACGTTATCAGCAAAAGAAGCTGACCCTTGTAGGCCATTCATGGGGCAGTGTACTGGGGATGAAGATCGCTCTTATGGTTCCGCATCTTCTGCAATGTTATGTCGGCTGCGGTCAGGTAATTGATATGGCCGAAGGCTCAAAGCGGGCATGGGAATATGCGATGCAGGCTGCAGACCCTAAAACGAGAAAGCGATTGACAACGGTTGATCCATCATATCAGGGAACAAATTGGTTTAATGATTTAATGCTGGTCACTAAAACGGTGGTAAAGTATAAAGGGTCCTATTATGGTCATCAAAGCTATAATCCGATGATCAAGGATTTCATTTTTTCAAGTTCTTATTGTTTAAAGGATCTGATCAATCGGCAAAAGGGTTCCCTGCAAAGCATTCAAGCCTTATGGCCTGAATTAATGTCAGTAAGCTTTAAGGATATCCATGAACTGCAAGTAAAAATTGTATTGATAGAAGGAAAACATGATCATCATGTTGACAGTGGGCTGGCCGTTGATTTTTATAATCAGCTGACAAGTTTGAAGCAGCTTTATCTTTTTGAAAAAAGCTGTCACTTTCCGCAATGGAGTGATGCGGAGCAGTTTAATCAGATTATGATTTCATTGTTGTCTTAAAGGCGGATTGTTGTTTTTCTGATTTAGGTGTGCCATAATAAATACAGCGAAAGTGAGGAATAATATGCTTGAATTTAAATTTGATACTCAGCTTTTAATCGAAGGAAAAAATCTTTCAGAAGATGCAATTAATGATTATATAACGGAACATTTTAAAGGTGATTGTCTGCTGGCGGTAGGTGATGATGAATTAATCAAAATTCATTTTCATACCAATGAGCCATGGCAGGTGCTTGAATATGCGGCGTCTTTAGGTGAGATTTATGATGTCGTAATAGAAAATATGGAACGGCAGGCAAACGGTCAGCAAGGTTAAGTAAAGTCCTTTATGATTTATCATAGAGGATTTTTTATTATATAGGAAATTAAATGATTGTTCATCCTTTAAATGATGAATAAATATGATAAAATCAATAGTGATACATATTGATTACTAATAGGGAGCGATACGATGAAAAAACCAGTTATGATAGCATTTGATTATGGGCAGACAATTATTGATGAGCATCCGGTAGATTTTGTCAGGGGGACTGCCGAGGTTATGAAATATGCGGCGGTTAATAAGTTCAATAAAACACCTGAAGAAATTCAAAGCATATCGGCACAATTAAAAAAAGAACTCGGTAATTTTAAACCGGGTCTTGACTTCGGTGATTATGGTGAGATCAGTAATTTAGCTTTTCAGGCATTTTTGTATGAATCACAGGGTATTGAATTGTCAATTTCCTATGAAGAAGCTGAATTGATTTTCTGGGACAGCGCTGCCTGGGGGAAAGCGGCACCGGGGATTGAGGAATTGCTGGCATATCTTCATGATAATGGCATCAGAACCGCGGTTTTAAGTAATAATGCGTATGGACAGAAGGCACTGAGCAGCCGTATCAACCGCATTCTGCCAAATCATCATTTTGAATTTATCTTATCGACAAAGGACTATTTATTCCGTAAACCCAATCGGCATATCTATGAGCTGCTGCTGATGAAGGCTGATTTACAGGCGGATGATGTATGGTATGCGGGTGACAGCTTAATCAACGATGTCGATGGCAGCCGTAATGCCGGGCTAATGCCGATTTGGTATACCGGTGCCAGTGAAAAATGGGAGCAAACGGATAGGGAATGCCTGCATATTAAGCATTGGCATGACTTGATCGATTATTTAAAAGAACTGCAGTAGCAGTTTTTTTTGTATAGTACACTTGACATTTTATGTAAAGTAAACTATACTATCAATGTAAAGTTAACTATACTTGAAAGGGTGTGATTGCTTGCAGACACGAATACAGGAATTGCGTAAAGCAAAGAAGGTAACACAGAGTGAGTTGGCTGATGCGGTTAATGTGACCCGTCAGACAATTATATCGCTGGAAAATGGCAAATATAAAGCATCGCTGATCCTTGCACATAAACTAGCTCAATTTTTTGGTGTAACGATCGAGGAAATCTTTATCTTTGATTTAAAGGAGGAAAATCTATGAAAGGAATCTTATGTGCCACAAAAGCAGTGACGAATGAGGAGTATCGTCAGGAGTTGGCTAAGAAACGTATTTATTATGTGCTGATAATTATGGTTGGTGTCATTACCTTGGCAATCACTTATTTCGCATCAGCTAATGGCATTGAATTCAATGAGCATCTGCATGGTACATTTGCGGGCATGGGGACTGGTTTAATTTTGGCTGGGGTTGTGCTGATTATTAAGACACAGATGACCTTAAGCAGTGAGGAGAAGCTGAAAGCGGCCCGTTTGAATAATTCTGATGAACGCAATATGGAAATCAGCAGCCGTGCTTTCCGCAGTGCAGCATTGATAATGATTATCTCATTTTATGTGACAGCCCTGATTGGCAGTATCATGATTGATGAACGTCTGATTCAGTTATTGTTGTTGAATATGAGCGTGTTATTAGCGGGTTATATTCTCTCATATAACTATTATAAACGTAAATTATAGACCGTCTGACGGTCTTTTTATTTGGGTGTATTCATATAGTAAAGCAGGGTGAAGCTTATGAAACAAATGAAACTATTAATCATCTGCGTGGTGGCTGCGGCTTGCTTTTTTATCAGTGAGCATTTTGTTGCGGCCGTTCAGGATGTGATTTACGCACCGTTATCAGGAGCGGTGATTGTTTTGGATGCCGGTCATGGCGGTAAGGATGAGGGGGCGATGGCTGAGGGGGTTACTGAAAAAGCCATTAATATGGCTATTGTCACAAAGCTGCAGGCGCTGTTTGAAGACGCGGGGGCTACGGTTGTATTAACACGTAAGGATGAAAATGATCTCTCCTCGCCAACAGCAGCCAATCATAAGCGTGAGGATATGAAGAACCGTATTGATATTATCAATGATGAAAAGAATGATTTGCTGCTTAGCATCCATCTGAATAGTTATAGTGATTCTTCAGTGAAAGGAGCGCAGACCTTTTATCCAAAGGATAGCTTATCCAGTGAATTATTGGCAAGCTGTATTCAGGTACAATTTTTAGCGATTGACAGCCGGATGTCGCCTAAACCGGGTGATTATTATTTATTGAATAATTCCCGGATTCCCGCAGTATTAATTGAGTGCGGTTTTCTCTCCAATGCTCAGGAAAGGGAACAGCTTTCGCAAGCAGATTATCAAGATAAGGTGGCTAATCTGATTTTCGCGGGTACGCTGAATTACTTTAAGGAATTGAGTTATGAATAAAGCTGGTTCGCCGGCTTTTTGCATAATAAAAAAACGCCCATAAACAGGCGCTTATTTGTATAATGGTGGAGCTTAGGGGGATCGAACCCCTGACCTCCTGATTGCGAACCAGGCGCTCTACCATCTGAGCTAAAACCCCATTACTTTTACAATTATAGCACTAATCGTAAAAAAGAAAAGGGGTATTTTATTTTTTGCATCATGATTCATGAATTACTTTATATTGCAATCTGAGATATGAATCTTCAAGTACGGTGCAGGCTTCAAGCTTCAGCACGCCAAGCTGATCCAATTGCTCGGGATCATGAATGGCTTCACCGTCAATCAAGGTTGCGACATTCTTGCCGCCGACTAAAACCGGGGCGATGACCAGATCAATCTGATCCAGCAAATGTTCTCTTAAGAATAAACCGTTCAAAGTACCGCCGGATTGAATCGTAATGCGTTCAATCTGATAATTGACAGCTAAGCAATCCATTAACTTCGGCAGATCGAGGACTGGCTGTGAAATAATATGCAGATTGCTGATGGATAAATCATAGGCTGGGTGCTTGGGATTGGTTGTGACAAGGATCAGCTGTTTCAGTTTTTGGCATAAGGCCTTGACGCCATGGGCGTTCAGATGCGGCTGATTATCAATGATGACGAAGGACACCGGTGTCTTGGCAAGATCCAGCGCTGCTTCATTCATGCCGATTTTCGCCATTACCCGCCCGGTATTCAGTGACCAGAGATCCTGACATTGTTCGATTTCATAATACTGATGCAGACCTTCACGAACCCCTTTAACTTTAGGAAAATCACGATCTACGTCAAGATGGTCATTATCACCGGTGCATATTTTACCATCGGCTGACATCAGCATAAATAATGTACAAAAAGGTTTTTTCATTTTATATGTTCCTGCTTTCTTTAATTGCTACCCATATTTCAAAGGGATAAGCGGATTGATCCATTTGCTTATCAGGGTAGATTTCTAAATCGTAATTGCCCAGCGGCTCAAAATTGCTGGCTGGAAAATAATCGGTATATATTTGATGCCACGCTTGCTGGATCACTTGCGGAAGCCGGCCGCTGCCCTTAAAACAAAGCCAGGTACACGCTGGGATTTCAATGCTTGCTGAATGAATGGGGCAAGTATTACTGGCGGTGCCTATCAGATAATTTAAATGACTCTGATCGGCTGCTAAGCAGCAGGCAGCAATTCCTTTGAAGAGGGCATCGGCGCTTGAATCGATCAGCGTTTGAAGCGTCTGATCCTTTTGGCATTGCTTCCAAAATTGAGGGATATCATCACGGTAGATGGATTCTGAAATCGGAAAACGGCAGCTTGTGCCAATAAGTGTGAAGCCAGGCAGCTGACGTTTGCTGACATGAAATGCAAGCGGTGCGGTGCTATGGCTGACAATGATTCGCGCAAAGCGTTTGGCAGGCTGTTTTTGCTGTCTGATTTCAGAGGGGGACGCGCCGTGAAAACGGTGAAATGCCTTCGTAAAGCTTTCCGGTGTTTCATAACCGTATTTATAAGCCAGCTCAGTAATTCGAAGATCACTGTTTAATAGCTCTGCGGCTGCGATGCTCATGCGGCGGCAGCGGATATATTCACCGAGTGAAACTTCACAGACAGCTGAAAATAAGCGTTGGAAATAAAATTCAGAATAACCGCTCTGTTTTGCCAGATCACTGATTGACAAGGCATCTGCCAAATGATCCTCAATATAGCACACGGCGTTTTCAATTGCGGATAATGTACTCATTTTTTGCTTCCTTTCTTCATCATTATAACAAAGTCAAAATCTTTCTGCCTGTCTGTTTCTGCGCAATGCAAGCAAACTTTTTTAGTATATAAAAAAACACTTGCGAACAAGTGTTTATCTTTTAATTGGTGGAGCTTAACGGGATCGAACCGTTGACCTCCTGCGTGCAAGGCAGGCGCTCTCCCAGCTGAGCTAAAACCCCATGTATATTAAATTCGATGGTGGGCCTGAATGGACTCGAACCAACGACCTCACCCTTATCAGGGGTGCGCTCTAACCACCTGAGCTACAGGCCCATACTCATCGAATGCTTGTATATATTACCATGGAGATTTATGATTGTCAACAATAAAATTAAAAAAATCTAAAAAAAATCAGTTTATATTAAATGCCGTTTCATGAACGCGCAAGTATGCAGGACAGCATCATCTAAACCCTTGCCTGCCAGCAGCTGACGGCTGTCTTTAATCAGCAGATAAGCGGCATCATGACTTGAATTGACAAGCGTTTTAGCATGATTGCGGCTGTCAGCACTATCTTCACTCGCATTAACGCATAGCAGGGAACCCTCACTTAAAGCCGTCGGTTCAGCTATATCCAGATTCCATAAGCAGCGGGCAAGGGGAGCGTGTTTGCCGCTTACAGCCATCGCTTCCCGGCAGCCTTTGCCGATACCGATTACACCCATCTGTTTCTGATTGACATGCAGTAAGTATTTAAGCTGCCGCATGGCCGATTGGGCAATATCTAAGCGCTGTTCGTCACTGAGATCGGCTGTTAATGGATAACGCAGACTGATAATGCCTTTAGAAGCCAGAGCCTCAGCAATTTTACGGCTGTTTTCCTGCGGATAATCAGCATCGGTAAGAATCAGCACATAAGGATATGTGCGCAGCCGTTTCATATTGACCGGCATGGAAAGCACGGCAGGAATCACTGTACGTTCATGCTGGAAATTAAGCTTTCTTTCATTAGATGTTTTTAATTTAGCCTTTGTCACATGGCAGCCCACATGATAGGCACAATAAACCGCACCGCCTAAAGCAAGCACACTGCCAGCTTTTTTCAATCGCTTGATCTGTTTCTTAAAAAACATTCTATTCACCTATCTTTCTGATAATTAATTCATTCAGCGGCCGCTTTGGTACATGATGACAGCCATTTTCATCCCGATAATATTTGATATCATCAGCACTTTCTTCAAGTATGACTGTTTCAGCCGGCTTGCCAAGGGCAATCACAAAAGCAATCTCATAGCGTTCAGCATCAATTGCCAGAGCTTCCATCAGCGCCTGACGTTTACAGCTGCCGATAATACAGCCGCCATAACCCATCTCAACCGCCGTTAATAGGATGGACTGTGCTGCGATGCCCTCACTGTGCTGACTTTGTTTCTTTAAGGTTTTATCAAATAAAAGCATGATATAAGCACTCGGCTGTTCATTTTCCGCCGGTCCCTGCCAATCGGTAAGATAGCCGGCCCAGACACAATTTTCAGTAATCAATTTACAAGTCTTGGAATCGTTAATCAGAATATACTTGGTTGACTGAATATTCATTCCATATCCTGACAGTCTTGCCGCCTCACACATTTCACTTAGTTCATCCATTGTCACATGTACCGTTGGATCAAACCGCCGATAGCTTCGATTCTTTATAATTAAATCTTTCAGCATGATGCCTCTCCCTTCCATTGTTCCAGCAATGCCTGCTGAATGGCAATAATTGTTTTGCTGTCTTTAATGATTCCCTGCTGAATCATTTGATAGGCTTCATTAGGATCAATCAGCATGACTTCAATGCATTCATCTTCATCCATCGCTTTAGGATGCGGCAGCTTATATAATTGCTGGGCTAAAAAGATATGCAGTTCTTCTCCGCAGAAGCCAGGTGTAGGATAAAAAGAGATTATTTTTTTAATTTGTTTAGCCCCATAGCCAGTTTCTTCTTCCAGCTCTCTTAACGCGCAAAGCTTAAGATCTTCGCCTAATTCAATCTTGCCGGCTGGAATTTCAATAGTTTCCTCACCGACAACATAGCGATATTGCTTGACCAGCAGCAGCTTCTTTTCAATAAAGGCCAGAATCGCTACACCGCCGTTGGCATAAACACATTCCCGAACTGCCGTTATACCGTTATCGGTCTTTACCTCATCCTTTGTGACACGAATGACTTTACCGTTAAAAATAGCTGTGCTCTTGATTTTAGTTTCCAATTTATCCCTTCTTCCTTTGGTTCTATTATACTACGAATTCATGCTTTCTTAACATAAAGGGAAGTAAAACATCTTGCCTTTCGGAAGGCTTTACGATATATTAACGGTATTGCAGAGGTGGTTTATGAAAAAATTTATGACAAAATATTTTGGTGACCGGCATTTCTACAAAGAAGTGCTGATTGTCGCTGTTCCCTTAATGCTGCAAAGCCTGATTACCACATCGATCAATTTGGTAGATAATTTGATGGTGGGACAGCTGGGTGATGCGGCCATCGGCGGTGTCGCGGCGGTTAACCGATTCTATATGATTGGGATGTTTGGTACCAATGGCATGATTACCGCGGCGGGTATTTTTATCGCTCAGTTTTTCGGCGCGCGGGATAAGGAGCATATGCAGCAGTCTTTCCGCTTTTCCATTCTTTCCGCTTATGCGATTACGCTGCCGATCTTCATGCTAGCCTACGTGTTTCCTGAGCAAATCGTTGGCTTCTTCACTAATGAACCAGAGGTTATTGCGCTGGGGCTAGATTATGTGAAAATGGCCTGTTTCTCTTTTCTGCCGACCGGCCTGTCATTGGCGATTACCGGCGCCCTGCGGTCAGTCGGTGAATCAAGGCTGCCGCTTTATGTCAGCATCGCAACCGTATTTACGAATACCTTTTTAAATTACTGCCTGATTTTCGGTAATTTTGGTTTTCCGATGCTGGGCGTTGTGGGAGCGGCCATCGCGACATTAATCGCTCGTTTAGTTGAAATGTCATTGCTGTTATTCATTGTTTATCATTTCGATTTTGATTTCACGACTAAAATTAAAGAGCTGTTTCATATCAGCGGCGCATTGGCGAAGCGCATCGCAATCAAGGCAGCCCCGCTGGCATTAAATGAAGTGCTTTGGGCATCTGGAATGGCTACGATCTTTAAGCTGTACGGCACGCGCGGCCCTGAGGTACTGTCAGGCTACTCTGTGGCTAATACAACCACCGATTTGTTTTTTACGCTTTTTCAAGGCATGGCAATTGCTACCACCGTCATGGTATCGCAGCGGCTGGGGGCAAATAAGCTCAAGGAGGCGAGAGTCAACGGCTACAAGATGGTCGGTACCGCTACTTCTATTGCTTTGGCTGTCAGCGTCCTGATGTTTGGTTCAGCGTTTTTAGTGCCTAAGCTTTACTCAATCAGTGAAGAAGCGCTCAATGTAGCCCGCATGCAGATAATCATTCAATCTTTCTGTTTCTGGATCTATACGATGAATTGTCAAAACTATTTTATCTTAAGAGCCGGCGGCGATACGAAAAACACCTTGATTACAGACAGCTGTTTTATGTGGCTTGTGAATATCCCTTTATTGGCAATTCTGGCCTATTTCACAAATCTCAATATCTTCTGGATGTATCTGATCGGCCAGTCGACAGACCTGCTGAAACTATGTGTATCGACTCATCTGGTACGAAAGGAAAAATGGGTTGTTAACCTGGCTCAGCATCCGGAAGCGGAAGTTATTTCATCGACATAAAGAAAATTTAAAAAGCTCTTGAAACAAAACATGGACTATGCTATTATAATTAAGCAAGTTGCCTAAATAGCTCAGTAGGTAGAGCATTCGGCTGTTAACCGAACGGTCACAGGTTCGAGTCCTGTTTTAGGCGCCATGTAAAGAAATATCGGATTTCTAAGTAATTAGAAGTCCGATTTTTTTTCTTGCTAAATAGAAATTGCTCCCTCATGGAATGACAAGGGAGCTTTTATTAACGAAATATTCTTTATTAAATGTTTAATCAATATGTACTTCACTGGCCGCATGGTTTGCCTGCCAGGCACTTGCCCACTGTTCAAATTCATCAACGGGAAGGGGTTTAGAATATACATATCCCTGTATGAAATCACAGTGAAGCTGCTTCAGATAGTCTGCCTGCTGAATGTCTTCAATGCCTTCCGCAACAATTGCAACATGAAGTTTTTTTGCAAGATCAATCAGACAGCCAATGACATCTTTAGCTTTCTTATTTTCTATATCCAAGAAAAAGATTCGGTCAAGCTTTAAAGCATCAACTTCGAATTCTTTTAATAAACCTAAGGAAGAGTAGCCTGAACCAAAATCATCTAAAGAGCATTTGAACCCAAGCTCATGCATCTTTAAGATACCGTTTTTGACAAGATGTATTTGATCCGGATTCAAAAAGATTGATTCTGTTAATTCAAATTCAAGAAAATTACGGGTATCTGATATTTTTCGGCTATTGCGTCAAATGTGTACAAGAAATCAGTTTCATAAAAATGCTGCCTGGACAGGTTAACGGAAATGGGAATCAGCTCTTTCCCCTGAAGAATCCATTTCCTCATTATGATACAAACCTGTTCAAACATATATAAATCCAATTGACGAATTTTGCCATTACGTTCAAACAGCGGCATGAATTCAGCGGGGGAGAGCAGTCCCGCTTGAGGTATTTGCCAACGTATGAGCGCTTCCGCACCGCCAAGCTGCTGCTTTGCCAGATTGATTTTGGGCTGCAGATAAACGAGAAAATCATGGTTCTTGATAGCTTTATCAAAAAGCAGATTCAATTCCTGTTCATGGTTCATCTGTTTCAATATCACGGCATCATAAAAGGCACATTCTGCACCTTGATTAAATTTACAGGCGGCATGGGCTCGGGCCTGTATGATCTCAACGGGCAGCGCTGGATCGTCAATTACGCAGACCCCGATTTCAAGTTTAATATAAGATTGGATATAAGCGGGCATCATTGATAAGAGGGTTTTAGTAAGATGATGTAATCTGGCATGAATAAGCGCCTGATTTCCTTCATGAAAGAATAAATAGAATTGATCACCGTTAACACGCGCTGTAAATTCATCATCGCTGATTGTCTGATTCAAACCATGACTGATTTGTTTCAGTATTTCATTGCCGGTATTTATGCTGAAATTTTCATTAATCAGTCTGAAATTCTGCATATGAATGAAAATGACCGCACAGCTGTCTGGCTGAATCGCTGCTGCCGCATGCTTATAAGCCATGGCAAAGCCGGTTTCATTCAGACCGCCGGTCAAAGTATCAGTGATCGTATATTTCTCAAGCTGTTTTTGGTGTGCGTATTTAAACAGGATACTAAAGATCATTTGGTTAATAAGTATACAGCTAACATAAGCAATCAGCAGCATCATGGGTAAGGATTGCCAATTCATAAGATAAATCAACAAAAATAAGGCAGCTGTGAGTAATGTTAAACTGATGATTGAAGTTAATACATATTTTTGAACCGGTGATTTCCAATTATTCATATCAACAACTCCCAATTTATACTATCAGCATTATGACCTTCAAACAAGATTAAATCTGTGTACATAAGCATATAGTAATTGATTTTTAAGCTGATTAACAGTATAATGACAGGCTGAAAGAGGGGATAGCAATGCATGAAAAACAGACACTGCATGATTATGTATATCATCATCTGCGTGAACAAATCATATCCGGACAGCGTCCTTATGGAACCAAGCTGCCTTCAATGAGCCAGTTATGTGAATTTTATCATGTTGGCATCCGTACCGTCCGCGATGTTTTAAGCCGTTTAAAAAATGAAGGGTATATCGTCAGTGAGGAACGTAAAGCCGCAGTTGTGATTTATTGTCAAAACGATCCCCTGCATCAGGAAACTGCCGTGCATACCATTTTAGCGAATCAGGATAATATCCGCGAGGTTTATCAGACACTGGCTGTTGTGATACCGCGGCTGCTGGCTTTTTCGGTGCAGTTTTATGATGATGAGGATTTAAAAGCACTGATATACAAATTGACAAGGCTTAAAAATAAATCCATCGAGGCACGGACTCAGATATGTTCATATGAATTCTATCGGCTGCTGGATCGTTCGCATAATCTTTTATCACGTGATTTATTTGCCAGCTTGGAAATATTTACTTATATTACTTTTTTTCGTAATCAGCCGCATTTTTTAGATTACATTCTTAAGCATAACGCATTTCATAATATCGGCTGGGTATTAGCGCCGATTGCAAAGAAGGATCAGGCAGTAATCATTGAACGCAGTCAAACAATGTTTGATTCAGTGGCGGCCGCTATTAATGACTCGATGATCGATTTAAAGATTGAAAATGATGAACATCAAGGTCAGACTAAGCTCTATCAATGGTCTGCCAACCGCGGCCGTGATCAGTATTATACAAGCATCGTCCGTGATTTGATTGATAAGATCGGTACTGGATATTATAAGGAAAATAACTATCTGCCGCCGGAAGCAGAACTGGCCAAGCTCTACGGCGTTTCAGTCGCCACGATCCGCAGTGCTTTAAAAGTGCTCAATGAATTAGGTTTTGCGAAAACGATGAATGTGAAGGGAACTAAGGTGATTCTTCAAGACACGGCAGATACTTATCGCTGTATGCAGCATCACACGTATCGCCGTGATACTCTGCTTTATCTGAGCGGTCTGCAGCTCATGGCAATCTTGATTAAACCGGCGGCCAGACTCGCATGGGATCAGATTGACGCGAAGACAAAGGCAGCATTGAGTCAGCAAGTGAAGCAAGGGAGAGCGATACCCTTGGCTTTGATTAGCGAATGTGTCATTGCCCATCAGCCGCTGCAGCCTTTAAAAGAAATACTGCGGCAGGTGAGTCAGCTGCTGCATTGGGGCTATTATTATTCATTCTTCGCTCAGGGCCCGGCAAGCGAGCAGACACTTGCCTCACGAAGCTGGCTGGCGATTGAGGCACTGCAGGAAAAGGATGCTCAGCAATTTGCTGAAGCATTGGCAGACTGTTACTGCCATGTCCTTGATTATGTGCGTGATGCTCTTGTTAAGTGCGGGTTAGCGGCCGCCGCGGCATTAATTACACCTGATTGCAGCTTTTATTAAGATAGAAAAAACGTTCCGGGTTAGAACGTTTTATTTAACAAACATAATTTTACTGCCGTTTTTAATACAATCAAGCAAAGCCATATAATCTTCATGAAGCTCACCGATTACATTAACCCGATCATCCTGCGGATAGTCATCAATAGGGATCATGATTTCACCGGAATAACGCTGATAGCGTTCATTGTCCATGACAATAGACCCGCGCTTGCGGTAAATACAGTTATCCGGCTTAATTTTTTCACCGGCAGCGGCATAGCCTCGTGATTCCGCGAGTCTTTTTAATCCCTTTGGACTGTCTGAACGGATGGTGAAGGTCTGATTGTAATATTGTTCATAACCATGATGCAGATGGCAGGGCAATGAAATGATTCCCTCGCTGTTAAATTTGGAAATCCGCTCAAAGCTAATTGAATCAATCAGTGAATCACCGACTAAAATATTTTCAATGCCATGATTTAAACATAGATCAAGGTAATTCACATAAGGATTTTGATGACGGTGCTTTTCAAGTGTCACCAAGCCCTCATACAGCGGCCCGCGCAGCACTTCATTCCCATTGATAAAAGCCATAATCTTGGCATGATGTGCCAGCAGCATCGCGTTCATGGCATCAAAGGTTTCATCATCAAGACCGGTTTCCGGGCGCGGATAGAAATTATGGATAAAAAGAATATCAGGATTGACTGCCAGCAATTCTTCACATTCTTTTTCACTGATTGTAGAAGCATTCAGACAGATAGCCGTTGTTTGAGCCAGCGCTTTACATTCTTCAAAGCTGAAGCCATAATCAATTCTCAACGCGTCGATGCCAAAGTCATTCTTAAACTGAAGGATATCGGTATAGTTAAACATTTCTAAAGTTTTTCTGGAAACGTCGCAGACAATCTGAAAGCCCATTTTTTTAAGTGCCTTCAGCATATGTTCAACATCATCAAAATAGGCTGCATTCATTTCCTCCGCGATATGCAAAGAGGTAAAAACAAGAGAACCCTCCTGTGCATAAGAGGGAAGTCTTGTTTCAATTTCCTTAAATGTTGAACAATAAACAGAGAAACCAAGCTTAGACATTTATAACATCTTCATCCTTAATCACAATTTTAGTAATACAGAAGCCTGCGATATAAGAAATTACTAAACCGATAAAGAAATTCATCATGCCGGAAGTACCCTGCATCAGCGGAATAGCAACTAAACCGCTTGGTCCCCATGCGTTAGCCATTACTTGGGTCAGCATTACATAAGCACCGCCAAAGCCAGCACCTAATCCAGCTGTGATAAACGGTTTGCCCATCGGTAATGTAACACCATAAATCAATGGCTCACCAACGCCTAAGAAGCCAGCCGGCAGCGCACCGGTGATAACGCCTTGTAAACGTCTGTTTTTTACTTTTTTAGCAACTAAGTAAATCGCGATTGCAGCTCCTACCTGACCCGCACCGGCCATTGCCAGAACTGGGAATAAAGAGACACCGCCAAAGGTTTCAAGCTGTACAGCATAAATCGGAATTAAACCATGGTGTAAACCGAGCAATACCATTGGCAGGAATAAAGCGGATAGGACAAAGCCGCTGATTACCCGGATGACTGGGTTTGTGGAATTAATGATAATAGTTAATACAGAAACTAAGCCATCACTGATGAAACCGGCAATCGGCATAATGATAAAGATAAATAAAAGACCGCCGATTAATAAACTTGTAAATGGTGTAACGATCAGATCTAAAACATCAGGTACACGTTTACGGATATTCTTTTCAATTTTGGAAAGTACCCAAACACCGAAAATGACACCGATGATACCGCCTTTGCCAGTGGTTAGGATTGATTCAAGAGGTATTGCTTCATTGTATAAACCGATCATTTTTGAGATTTCTACAATATTGCCGCCAATGCTGATAGCACCGATCATACCGCCTAAAGCAGGGGTAGCGCCGAATACTTCAGCTGAACGAATTCCAGTATAGATTGCGAAGTAGCTTAAGAAGGCGCCGCCTGTCAGACTGAATAACAATTGAATCATTGTCCATGCCTGTCCGGCAATAACACCATCGCTCATTAATTGACCGATCAAAGAACCAAAGCCATTAAATAAGCCGGCTGCGATAACAGCAGGAATCAATGGAATAAAGATTTCAGCAATCAGCTTCATGCCGTCTTTTAATTTACTTTGTTTCTGCTGACCTTTGATTTCAGCCTTGTTTTCCTGCCAATCGGTCGATACCGCATCTCTTGGCAAGCCTAATTCTTCAACACAGATATCGGTTACTTTTTTAGCCTTGCCTGGCCCTAAGATAATCTGATAATAATCACCCTCATTGACAAGACCCAAAACACCTTCAAGCGCTTTGATCTGATCCTTATCAACAAGCTCTGTATTTCTGCAAGTCACACGCAGGCGTGTCATGCAGTTAGCCGCCTTTACAACATTTTCTTTACCGCCAAGTAATGATACGATCTGCTTGGCTAATTCAAGATTGGTCATGTTAATCCTCCTTTGTATCCATGATTTCCTGAATACGTCCCTTTGCTTTGCATAAAGCTTTTTCAGCACTGTCCTTATCACAATCAAGCAACACCATGACAATTGCTGTTTTCACTGATCCATCTGCTTTTTCCAGGGTTGCCTGCGCAGTTTCTTGACTGCAGTCAGTTACCGAGCATATGATGTTTATGCCTCTGGTAATCAGCTTCTGGTTTGACATTTTCACATCTACCATATAATTGTTGTAGACCTTGCCGATGCGGATCATGCTGATTGTTGAAATCATATTCAGCACCAGCTTGGTTGCGGTACCGGCCTTTAAACGGGTAGAGCCGGTTAAAACTTCAGGCCCTGGTTCAACGACAATCGTATGCTCGCACATTGCTTCAATTTCACTGCTGCGGTTACAAACCAGACCGCAGGTGAAGGCATTGATGCTTGCTGCATATTCAAGACCGCCGATGACATAAGGGGTGCGTCCGCTGGCAGCTACACCGATTACGACATCTTTTTCATTTAAGCCGATCTTTTTTAAGTCATCAACCGCAAACTGCTTTGAATCCTCCGCGCCTTCTACTGCTTTCACAAACGCGTTGTCACCGCCGGCAATCAGACCGACCACTGTGTTATAATCAACCCCAAAGGTAGGCGGGCATTCAACCGCGTCCAAAAGTCCCAAACGGCCGCTTGTACCTGCGCCGATATAAATAATTCGGCCGCCGTTTTCAAGGGCATCACTGGTTATCGTTATCACCTTTTCAATCATGTCAATCTGACTTTCAATACATTTTACAGCATTGTAGTCTTCTTGATTCATTGTTGTGATGGCCTCGCGAATACTCATGGCACTCAGGTGAACGGTGTTGGGATTCACCTGCTCAGTTGTCATTTTACTTAAATCTATCATTGAATTACCTCCATGACTACACAATAAACAAAAGCGCTTTCATTTGCAATAGATTAAAAATAATGTGAAACATTGTTTCATATATTGGCATTTTCTTGTGCCTATAAATGTTAAAATTTCAATCTCAAGCGAAGAAAAACACTGGCGAACCAGTGCTATTCCTCTTCCTTTTTCTCAAGTAATTTATTAGTGGCGATAATCTTATCCATAGATTGTGAGTGTACACTGGCAAGATATGCCTGATAGAGAATATCAACTACGCTCAGCTGTGAAATACGGCTTGATCCGGCACTGATTCTCAGCGGCGCTTCAATCTGAGGTACATATAAATTATAATCACTCAGTGAGATCAGCTTGCTGCTGCCATATTTAGTTACCGCTATGATAATGCCGCCGCGCTGCTTGATATTGCGGGCCATTTCGATAATTTCCTTCGTTAAGCCGGAGTAGGAGAAAATAATGGCAACTTCACCCTGTTCGATGTTGGTCGATGAAACAAGCTGTAAGTGAATATCTTCATATAAAATTGTTTTTTTGTTAATACGCTCAAGCTTTTGCTGTAAATCACGGGCAACTAAAAAGCTGGCGCCGATACCAAACAGATAGACATAACGGCATGCTGAGAGCAGATCAACAATGGTATTTAATTCCTGAAAATCAAGCAGACTGAAAGTATTTTGAATGGCATGAATGTTTTCATTCAGCGCGTTGATAATGATTGTCTGCAGATTTTGACCGCTGCTGTTTTGAATATTTGCCTGTTCCAGCTCTCTGGAAAAATCAAGGTCATTCAGCAGGGCAAGCTTCAGTTCTTTAAAGCCCTTGAAGCCATTCTTTTTGCAGATACGGACAATCGTAGCCGGTGAACAATAGCATTTTTTAGCCAAGGTATGAATATCGATCGCCGTAGCTTCGCGTGTTTGATTCAATAAGTAAACCAAAACATCACGCTCACTGGCGGTAGCTTTCTGTTTATAATAGGTTTCTAATCGATAAAGGGCTTTTTTCATACAGCACATCCTCTCACCGCCTATTATACACTAAAAAAGCTCAGCGCTGTCTTGGTGTCACACATTGTCACTTTCCGGATGATAGTATTTGATACAGATGCCGTTAGCTTTCTGCAGTATTCTGCCGGATAATAAAAGCAGCTTGGCATTTTTTTGAAGTGTTGTATTTTCTTCATAATTCACATAATCGCTGGCTTCATTTTCTCTGTCGGGCCATACCCGTTCAATGAATTGATCAGCGTTATCTTCAAGCGAATAGATTAAATAATCCTTTTTAAACTGCATGATACGAGTGCTTTCATCAAGGCATTCATCTAGCTGAGGGGAGAGCAGCCAGCTGGAACAATGAAAGATTGGGACAATGCCATTAAAGTAATGAAGCGCTTGCTGATACGCGTCAGTTATATCCGCACTTGTCAAACGTGGTCCGGCAGGCACATGGACATTCAGTAAAACGCTGTTTTTAGGAAGATAAATTTCTGGTAATTGTATCTCACAATCAATCGCTTTCGGTTCAAATTCAAGCCTTCCCAGACGCGTGATTTTACCTTCAATCAAGCGGTCAAGAAACATCCACATCATCGGGAGAATGCCGTACACATTAAAATAGTGATGACAAAGTATTGCCCATTCATACAGATCCTTGCAGCCATCAAGACATAGAGCTGCTTCCTGATTTGTTTTGGCTTTTAAATAGCGCTGATAGAATAAATGGGTATAGAATTTTAAATACAGCTGGTATTTTAATAATTCATCATATTGCTCAAAATGCTGAAATAAAGCATCCTTATGCATATAAAACAGATGAGTTAAATAAGCCTCATCCATTAGCTCAAGCGTGTCCAGCGTCTGCAGCATCGCCTCAGTAAAGCCGGCATTTTTTAAGTATTCATTGAGTGATAATTTCATAGTTTCCTTTCTTTCCATCAAAAAAAAGACCTTCTCAGAAGGTCAGACAAACACACCGATGGAAATCATTGGCAATGATGAGTGTTCGTCATAATTCTGAAGCTTTGTTTTCCATTTTTCATAACGATCACCTCATCTTTCTTGCCTTTATTGTATTTCAAAATACTCTATAATGCAAGGTTTTATTGTTTTTCAGCCGTCAGCTTTTTCAGCATCAGGAAATATAAAATCATACCGATGCCGACTAAGATGTGTCCAATACCCGCAATGCCGGAGATTGCGGCATCAAAACCGCGGCTTAATGCGATACCTTGAACTTGCGTAACACCGCGCACGATCAGCATAATTACCATGATTGCAACACCTAGATTGTAAATCAGATAGAATTTCTTGAAATTTTTATGTCCGAGTAAATTCACATTCATTTGAAATAATGCTGCCAGCAGGAAGAAAACCATACCTAACAGAAACAGGTGAGTGTGTACGACACCTAAGGCTGTTACACCGCTGAAAGCATTGAATTTAGTAAACTCGCGATAGAATACACCGCCAGCCATTGCCAGCAGCGCATAGGTGAAAGCTGTATTAATTAATAAATTTTTAGATTTTTTCATAATGAACCCCTTTCGTTAATATGAACAATGTTCATTATAGAGTATCAAAGGGAATGCGTCAATTTGAATGCTCATATAAATCAGAAAGCTTTCACCCATTGTTCAGCAAATGTTCACAATCAGCATCTATAATGCAGTTATCATTAAAGATAAACATCCGATGCGGATTGAAAGGAGATGATGGTAAACTAGTAATTATAATAAAGAATCGATTTCATTTTATCAGGAAGCAAGCCCCCAGCTTACCCTAAGCTTCCTGAAACTATTAACTCCTATCCCTTAATTAAATGATAATTAATAAACATCATGAGGTTTACTCATGATGTTTATTATTAGATGGGAAAGCAGCTATTCGTGTGACGCCGTATCCATTCTTTTAATCTATTTAAACCAATCATCATTAAACTAATGATGATAATTATACCTAATCCAGACATTGGTTCACCTCCAATTAGTTAGCTAAGGCTAATCTTTATTTAATTTTAGTATAACCATTCCTGTCATGTGTGTCAAGCTGGATGCGAAATAATATTTGTGATAAAAAGCTCTGCCTTGACAAAAGGTAGCTGAGAAGCTACTATAAATAATGTTCATTAGTAAACTATTTAAGGAAAGTAAGGATGATAGAGGATGAAAAATGAAGCAAATCTAGGCAGCGAGAGTGTCGGGAAGCTGCTGTTTAAGCTGTCTCTGCCGGCCATTGTCGCGCAGCTGATCAATGTTATGTATAATATGGTTGATAGGATGTATATCGGTCATATTCCTAATGTTGGTGCCAGCGCATTGACCGGCGTTGGGGTAACGATGCCGGTCATCATGGCTATTTCGGCTTTTGCGGCTTTAGTCAGTATGGGCGGTGCGCCGCGCTCATCCATTATGATGGGTAAAAATGATAAGGAACACGCGGAACAGATTCTTGGCAACTGTACAATTCTGCTTTTTGCCTTAGCATTGATTTTAACCATTGTATTTATGCTGTATGGAAAATCAATTCTAATGCTGTTTGGCGCCAGTGATACGACCATCGGCTTTGCTTGGGATTATATGCGCATTTACACATTGGGTACTTTATTTGTACAGATTTCTTTGGGCTTAAACGCATTTATCACTTCACAGGGTTATGCGAAAACAAGTATGATGACAGTATTGATCGGTGCTTGCTGCAACATTATTTTAGACCCGATTTTCATCTTTGTTTTTGATATGGGAGTTGCCGGTGCCGCATGGGCGACCATTCTCTCACAGGCGGTTTCTTCAATCTGGGTGTTAAAATTCCTTTTCTCAGAAAAGAGCTTTCTAAGAATCAAGCCTAAGTATTTTAAATTATCTGCACGGGTTGTACTGCCATGTCTCGCCCTTGGCTTATCACCATTTATCATGCAGTTTACTGAGAGTGTTATTTCCGTCTGCTTTAATACGTCTTTATTAAAATATGGCGGTGATATTGCGGTCGGCGCGATGACAATCTTAACCAGTGTCATGCAGTTTTCAATGCTGCCGCTGCAAGGTCTGACTCAGGGTGCGCAGCCGATTATCAGCTTTAACTACGGGGCTGGCAACGCGGATCGTGTGAAAAAGGCATTTAAGCTTTTGCTGGTCAGCTGTCTTGTTTATTCTACGGCGCTTTGGGCAATCGCAATCTTCTTGCCGCAGGTATTTATCGGTATCTTTACCAATGACGCGCAGCTGATGGTATTCAGTGAAAAAGCGATGCGGGTTTATATGGCGGTATCGCTAATGTTTGGCGCGCAGATTGCCTGTCAGCAGACATTTATTGCCTTAGGCAATGCCAAGGCTTCAATCTTTTTGGCACTGCTTCGTAAGGTATTGCTGCTGATTCCATTAATTTTTGTGCTGCCGATGTTTATGAGCGATCAGACCATGGCTGTCTTTATGGCTGAACCAATCGCTGATTTCATTGCTGTTTCCGTCACTGTTACGATGTTTACGATTTCCTTTAGGAAGCTGATCAATAAAATGAATCAGCCCATCAGGGAACAGCTTGACCCAGCGTGTTAATAAATGAGCATTGACCCTATCGTCAATGCTTTTTTGAGTTTTATCATAAATCTGTTATAATAAGAAAAAAAGAGGGATTGAAGTGGCTACTATAAAGGATATTTCGCGTGAATTGAATCTGGGGGTTTCAACCGTGTCAATGGCATTGAATGGGAATCCCCGCATTTCTAAGGCAACTAGAGAATTAGTGCTGAAAAAAGCTAAAGAGTTAAAATATGTGAAGAATACCGCGGCGGTTGATTTGCAGAAGGGTAAAACCAATCTGATTTTATTGGTTGTTAATGATCCGGCGCGTACTTTCTTTGCGGAAACGATTAACCGGATTCAGCGGGAGGTTGCCCGTCACGGTTATGATTTTTTGATTGCTACAACCTTTGAAGGACATGATGAGACGGCAAAGCGTTACATCAAGGAACGGCGCGCAGATGCGGTGATTGTTTATACATCGACAATCTCAGAAGAGTTTATTATTGAAAATGCCTCGGAGTCATTTCCGATCTTTATCTTAGGCCGCAAAATCTGCTCAGAGCATGTATACAGCTTTCAAAAGCCCAATGATGTGCAGTCTGAGGGGGTTAACTATTTGATTGAAAAAGGTCATCAGCACATTGCGTTTGTGAAAGGCTCCCCTTATTCATTAGGTACTCAGCGTAAATTTAAAGGCTATTTAGCTGGTTTGCGCGATCATGGTCTGCCGATTGATGAAACGCTGATTTTTGATGCGAATGGCAGTGATCGCATGGATGGTTATCGGATTACTGAGAAGATCATTCCGCATATCAGTGAACTGGATGCAATCATATACAGCAATGATGAAATCGCGATCGGCGGTATGGAATGTCTGAAAAAGCATCAGATTAACATTCCTGAGGATGTTTCAATTCTTGGCAGCAACAATTCACCCTTGGCTGAATATGTATCACCGAAGCTGACCTCCGTAGGTTCAAATTATTCCAGTGATGCCTTTCCAATGATTATCGACGCATTGGTTGCGCTGATTGAAGGGGCGGATGTTCAGAAGCAGATTCAAGCACTTTCAGATATGCCGGTGAATATGCAAATCGCGGAACGGGAAACGGTTATCGACCGACGTAAAAACAAGGCTGATTCTTAATCAGCTTTTTATTTGGTCAATTATTTGTTGAAACGTTTCAAATTGATGGTTGACAACGCTTACATTTATGCTATTATAATATTGTGAAACGTTTCAACTAATCGAGAGGGGGTATTGAATGAAAGCAGTACTTGTCATGTTTGATACATTATCCAGACGTTATTTGTCTACCTATGGCAATGACTGGGTTTTGACACCTAATTTTAAAAGACTTGAAGAGCATTGTGTGGTTTTTGATCAATTTTATTGTGGTTCACTGCCATGCATGCCGGCTCGCCGTGAGCTGCATACCGGACGATACAATTTTCTGCACCGCGGCTGGGGCCCGATTGAACCCTTTGACGTATCTTCAATTGAAATGACGAAGGCGAAGGGAATCTACACGCATATCGTCACTGACCATTCACATTATTGGGAGGATGGCGGCGCTACTTATCTGACTCGGTACAGTTCCTGGGAGGGCTTTAGAGGTCAGGAAGGGGATCGCTGGATGCCGGCCTTAAATAAGGATGAATTAAAGATTCCAAAGCTGGCGGCTGCATCGAAAGTATCAGATTCACTTTATCACAACTATGCGAATCGTCTTCAGCAAAGTGAAGAGGCGGAAATGTCCAGCGTCAAGACGATGCAGGCTGGTCTGTCCTTTCTTGATCATTATCATGATCAGGATAATTGGTTTTTACAGATTGAAAGCTTTGATCCGCATGAGCCGTTTGTCGTACCGCAGCGTTTCCTTGATCAAGTAAAGGATACTTATAAGGGTGATTATTTTGATTGGCCGGCTTATAAGCAGGTCAGTGAGACTGAAGCGGAATGCGATCATCTGGTGAAACGCTATGCCGCGTTAATTGCCATGTGTGATGAATATTTGGGCAAGGTGCTTGATGCCTTTGACCGTTATGATCTCTGGCAGGATACAATGCTGATTGTCAATACCGATCATGGCTTCCTGATGGGTGAGCATAACTGGTGGGGTAAAAACGTTCAGCCTCAGTATTTAGAAATTGCCCATCTGCCATTTTATCTCCATGTGCCAAAGCTTGCGCCTAAACGCACGGATTTATTGGCGCAGACGATTGATATCGCGCCTACGCTGTTAGATTATTTTGGCTGTGAAATCCCAGCAAGCATGCAGGGGAAATCATTGATTAACGCCTTGTCCTCACAATGTGAAATCCGTGAGGCTGGCTTATATGGAACTTATGGCGGTCATGTGAATGTGATAACTAAAGATACCTTGTATATGCGTGCCAGCAATGAAGTGAATCAGCCATTGTATATGTATACGCTGATGCCGACCAGCATGCGCGGTTTTCTGCCGAAGCGGTGTTTATCACAAGCGGAATTGTATAAGGGATTTAAGTTTTTAGACGATCTGCCGGTGCTGAAGCTGCCGGGCGGTACTTTTGTGAATTCTTATGTTTATGGAAATCTGCTGTTTGATATTAAAAATGATTATAATCAATGTCATCCAATTAAAAATGAAGAGCTGGAACAGCATATGATTGAACTGCTGAAAAAAGGGCTGGCAGAATCAGAAGCTGATGAAGCTCAATATATCCGTCTTGGATTAAAGTAAAGGGAGAAATATATGAGTGACTTTCTAAATAATAAGGTTATACCTGCAGTTACAAAATTTGCACAGTTTAAGTTTGTCAGAGCCATGCAGGCAGCCGTAACAGCTGGTTTAGGCGCTACGGTTGTCGGTTCTATTTTCATGATCATGATGAATCCGCCGTTTCCTGCCGATGTCAGCAATGTCTTTATTGACGCTTGGCGGGCTTGGTCAGCGGCCAATGCTTCATGGCTTGGTTTAGGGTATCAGGTAACGCTTGAATTTGTCGGCTTATATGCACTGATCGGTATGGCAGTTGTTGTTTCCAATATGAATGATGTCAGACCGACGAATATGGTGGTAATCAGCTGCGCTTCTTTCCTGATTCTTTCCGCTAATTTAGTTGAAGGCAATATGGCCATTGGCTTCCTTGGCGCTAAGGGCTTGGTTACAGCGCTGCTAGTTGGTTACTTTGTTGTGGAATTGAGCTGCTGGCTGATGAAGCATGGTTTTAAAATCAATCTGCCGGAAGCAGTGCCGCCTTTTGTCGCGGAGCCGTTAAACGCGCTGATCGTAAATATTGTGGTTATTGCGGCTGTAGTTGCGGTGCGGTTAATTGTGGGCGCACTCAGCGGCGGTGCTTTATTGCCGGCGGTTATTAATTCACTGTTTGCGCCGTTGTTTGTTGCCAGTGATTCCTTATTAGCGGTTGTATTATATTCGGTTATCGTGCGTCTGCTTTGGTTCTTCGGTCTGCATGGCGGCAATATTGCCGGCGCGGTGATGACACCGATTTTATCTGTAACCTTAATTGAAAACGCGACAGCTTTTGTGAATAATGAAGCAATGCTGTATATCTTCACGCAGATGTTTGTCCAGACATGGACAGTTATGGGTGTTTTAGCGATTGTCATCGCAATGCTGATTGTCTGCAAATCAAAACAGCTGAAAGCTATTTCTAAAGTAGCCATTGCACCGGCGTTATTTAATATCGGTGAGCCGATTACTTTCGGTCTGCCAATTGTTATGAATTTTAAGATTTTGGTGCCTTATCTGCTTTGTTTCGCCTTAGATGCAGCGGTTCCTTATCTGGCAACTTCAGCGGGTTTAATCAATCGTTCCTTTGTGAATATCCCATATACAGTACCGGCGATTTTCAAAGCCTTCTTAAGTACAATGGATTTTAGGGCTGTCATTCTATATGTTGTATTATTAGTCGTTAATGTATTGATTTTTATTCCATGGCTTAAAAAATATGATCATGAACTGTTGGTGAATGAGGAGCAGTCCGCATAAACTAAAGGTCTGAAAAGGAGGATGCTTATGAGCTGGATGATACTCTTGATACTAAAAGGCGCAATTATTTATCTGCTGTTTCATTTTATCACCAATCTGTCACACAACCGCAAAAAGGAGCCGACACTGCATTTCAGTGCTGATTTTATCAGCATTATTGAGATTGGCAGCGTAGGAGCGATTACGGCAGCGTGTTTGTTTTCTTCACTTAAGGCAGGCAGCATCTTTATCAGCCTGATTGCTTTGCTTGATTTAATCGTGCTTTATTTTGAAAGCAAACGGGTCATTCTGATTGGTGAGCAGGCGATTCAAATCAGAGAAGAATTGGTGCCGATAGCCGATATTGTCCGTGTTGAAACCAGTTTGTGGACGCTGCATGTGCATACGGTGAATAAGACTTTCAAGGTGATGAATCCGCTTGTGACTTCCTGGCAGTTTCAGGAACGTGTTTATAATAAATTAAAGCCGGTGCGGGGGAAATGCTGATGAAAAATATTGTGATGATATACTGCGATGAGCTGCGCTGTGATGCGTTAAGCTGTTACGGCAGCCCTTATGGCATTAAGACGGAAAACATCGATGAATTGGCCGCCCACAGCGTCATGTTTGATGAATGCTACTGTGCCTCTCCGGTCTGTGTGCCTTCCCGTTATTCAACCTTAACCAGCCTGCCGCCAACACAAACCGGTGTTTATCATAATGAGGCGGCAATGCCTGCCTTTAAGCTGGATCATGATTTTATCACATTTCCTCAGGTTTTAAAGGATGCGGGCTATTGCACAGCCAGTTTTGGCAAGACACATATTCCCGCGGTGCAGACACCTGTTTTTGATGTGAATGATGAAATGGGCGGTGAAATGAATCTGGGAATCAATATTAAGGAAGAAGCAAGTCAGATTATGAAGCTGCCCGGTCAGTTTCAGTCTGTGTTAGCGGCTGATTATCCGGCTGATAAAAGATTTTGGCCAGAGCAGGTTACGGATCACGGCATCGAATGGATGCTTAACCAGCGTCAGCCCTTCTTTGTCCGTTTCAGCTACCTGCAGCCGCATACACCTATCGTTGTACCTGAAAAGTATGTCCAACGTCTAAACGACATTGAGTTTGATGATTCACTGACGTATTATTCAACCAGTGAATTTGAAAAGCGTTTTGGTGAAATCTGTGACATTCAACGGATGAGCGCTCAAGATGTCAAACGGATGCGTAAGTATTACTATGCGATGGTGCTGTGGATTGATGAACAGGTCGGCAGAATTATGCAGGCGTTAAAGGATCATCATCTGATGGATGATACGATGCTTGTATTTACCGCCGATCATGGCGCAAACCGCGGTGAAAACGGTGCCTTGGCGAAGCAGACATTCCAGCCTTCCTGTCATCGGATTCCGCTGCTGATCAGCAATAATAATTGTAAAGAACGCCGTCATGATATCTGCAGTAATCTTGATTTGGGACCTACCCTGCTGGCGATGAATGGTATCGCGGTGCCTAAGTCTTTTATGGGTATCAATCTCTTTGAAAAGACACAGGAAGAAGTTTATTCAATGGTTGGCTACGGCAAACGCACCAGCAAAGCATTTCCAAATAAAAATTAGGGAGCATGGTCAATGAATCATGGCTGGCCGCAGCGTGTCTGCATTCGTACAACCCGCTTTCGGCTGGACATGAACAGCATGATGGATGGTGAATTTGTCAGTGAAGCGGATGAGGATATTTGTTTCATAGATCGTCTTAAAGATCCTATGGAACAGGTTAATCGAATCAATGATCCAGAATATCAGCCAATCATTCATGAGTTAGTGAAAAAACTGAGGGCATACAGCCGTTCACAGAAACTTGTTGATGATGCCATGGTTGAGATGGATATGGAAAAAATAAAAGCTTATAAAAAAGCGGGGCAGACAAAATGACAGCGATTAATGTTCAAAGTGAGCTGGGCATGTTGACTATGGAAATGCTTAAGCCTGACGATGGGTCTGTCAGTGATTTGCGGCCTTGTATAATCTTTTACTTTGGCGGCGGCTTTGTAAAGCGCAATTTGAAGCATTTTAAACGCCAGGCTGAATATTTTAGAAATTTGGGTGTCATTTGTATTCTTGCTGATTATCATTTGGCAAACGAAGGTGATGGCTTAGCTGTTTGTTTTGCTGACGCGCAGGCTGTATTGAATGAGGTGGCTGAGAAGGCGGAACAATTAGGCATTGACCGACATAAAATCGTTGTCTGCGGCGGTTCAGCCGGCGGCACATTAGCCTGCTGGTGTTCATTAAATTCATCAATCCCATGTGCTCAGGTATTGTTTAATCCGGTCTTATTTTTTGGTGAACAAAACATCAAGAAGATTTCGCCTAAGGAAATCATGGTTCAGATCAACGGGGAAGCGGCAGGGTTAAATAAGGTTGAAACCTATAAGCAGGCATGGGGTGAAGAATTCAAGCTTTATCCGCAGCATTTTTCAGCTTATCATAAGCTGGATGATGCCGTAATTCCGCCAACATTGATTCTGCAGGGCAGCAATGATCCAATCGCTTATTTGGGTGTGATTCTGTTTCATCAAAAAGCATTGGAATCAGGCAATGACTGTCATTTGGTGCTGTATCAGGGCGAAGAGCATGGCTTTTTTAATTATGACAAGAATGATAATAAATTCTGTTACGAGGATACATTGAAACAGATGGAAGCATTTTTAAGAGAAAGAAACTTAATTTAGAGGACAATAAAATGAGAAAAATCGTATTATTATGCGCGGCCGGTATGAGTACCAGCATGCTGGTAACAAAGATGAAAAAATATGCGGAAAGTGAAGGGTATGACTGTGAGATCGATGCTCATGCCGTATCGGAAGCAAAGCAATACGGCGCTGAGGCGGATATTGTTTTACTGGGGCCGCAGGTTCGTTTTAATCTGGCTAAGGTAAAGGAACAGTGTCCTAACTGTCCGGTAGAAGCTATTGATATGGCTGCTTATGGCGCGATGGACGGTGCCAAGGTGATCCGCCGGGTCAAAGAAGTGCTGGGTGATTGAAATGGAAGGTATTGAATTAATCAGTTTTCAAATTATCAGCGCGGTCGGCACTGCCCGCTCAATGTATATTGAAGCTATTCAGGCAGCCAAGGCAGAGCGTTTTGATGAGGCGGCAAAGCTGTTGGAGGAAGGACAGGAGCTTTTTGTTCAGGGACATCACGCGCATGCTCAGCTGATTCAAAATGAGGCGAATGGTGAAAAAACTGAATTTGCTTTATTGCTGATGCATGCTGAGGATCAGCTGATGAGCGCGGAAGCTTTTGGCATTTTAGCTCAAGAGTTTATCGATGTATATAAGAAAATGAAAGGGAACATGTAAGATGAGCCGATTACCGGAAAACTTTTTATGGGGCGGCGCAGTAGCCGCCAATCAGCTTGAAGGTGCTTGGAATGTTGATGGCAAGGGAATCAGTACAGCGGACTGCATGAGCGCCGGGGCTGTGGATAAGGAAAGAATCTACACTGACGGCATTCAGGAGGGTGTTTATTATCCCAACCATGAGGGCATTGATTTCTATCATCATTATCAAGAAGATATCGCCATGTTTGCGGAAATGGGATTCAAATGCTTCAGAACTTCGATTGCCTGGACGCGCATTTTTCCGCAAGGCGATGAAAAAGAACCGAATGAGCTGGGACTGCAGTTCTATGACCGGGTTTTTGATGAATGTCTGAAATATGGCATTGAACCAGTAGTTACAATCAGCCATTATGAAACACCCTATGGCTTGGTGAAAAAATACGGCTCTTGGCGCAGCCGTTCAATGATTGATTTCTATACGCGTTTCTGTGAAGCGATTTTTAATCGTTATAAAGATAAAGTAAAATATTGGATGACCTTTAATGAAATTAACTGCATCTCTTTGCATCCTGCAATACCGGCTGGTATTCGTATTGGCACTGATGAAAACTTCCATCAAGTAACACTGCAGGCTGCCCATCATATGTTTGTGGCTTCAGCAAAAGCCGTCAAGCTGGGACATGCAATCAATCCGGATTTTAAAATCGGCATGATGATGCTTTATCCGCAGACTTACGCGGAAACATGCAATCCGCTTGACGCGCTGAAACAGATGCAGGCAATGGATATGCAGTATTATTACAGCGATGTTCAGGTGCGTGGATATTACAGCTCTAAGGCTAAGAAGATGCAGCAGGCATTGGGTGTCAAATTAGCTGCTGAACCTGAAGATGATGCGATTCTTCGTGAGGGTAAGGTCGATTATATTGGCTTCAGTTATTATATGAGCATGGTCGCGTCAGCGGATTTGAATAAACAAGTGAGCGGCGGCAATATGCTGAAAGGAATTAAAAATCCATATCTGAAAGCCAGTGAATGGGGCTGGCAGATCGATCCTGTTGGCTTGCGCTTAACCTTAAACAACCTCTATGACCGTTATCAGCTGCCGTTGTTTATTGTGGAAAATGGCCTAGGCGCAATGGATCGAATTGAAGCCGATGGTTCTATTTGTGATGATTACCGCATTGAATATTTAAGAGAGCATATTAAAGAGATGATAAAAGCTGTTGATGAAGATGGTGTTGAGCTGATGGGTTATACGCCTTGGGGCTGCATCGATTTAATCTCTGCCGGCACAGGTGAAATGAAAAAACGATATGGCTTTATCTATGTTGACCGTGATGATGAAGGGCATGGCACACTGGCTCGCTCTAAGAAAAAAAGTTTTGAGTGGTATAAGCAGGTGATTGCCTCGAATGGTGAGAAGCTGTAAAATGAAAAGCGTTGATTTACATCACGCTTTTTTATTATTAAGCAACAGCATTACTTTTTTTTTTAAACAAATCTTTTGAAATTCTTAACATTTGCAAGCTATAAAATGGGCTATAATAAAAATAGAAAGCGCAGGGATTTGAATGAACACAGAGAAATTTAGATTCACAGGTTTATCAGCGGCTGAAGTTACACAGCGGGAAAATGAAAATAAGGTCAATGTGGAAATCCGTCCGGAATCAAAAACGATCAAGGATATCTGCAAGGATAATATCTTTACATATTTTAATCTGATCTTTTGTATACTGGCCTTGATATTAATTGCTGCCAGGTCTTTTCATAATATGCTGTTTATGTTTGTGGTTGTCATTAACACATCCATTGGTATTATTCAGGAAATTCGAGCCAAGAAAACCTTAGATGCCCTGCGGCTCGTTTCAGCGCCTAAGGCCCATGTGATCCGTGATGGTGAATTACAGGAAATCAATGCGCATGCGCTGGTGCTTGATGATCTGGTGGTGTTTGAGGCAGGAAATCAGATTTATGCGGATGCCCAAATTGTGGAGGGACAGCTTGAAGTAAATGAAAGCTTGCTGACTGGTGAGGCAGACGCGCTGGTTAAAAAGGCCGGCGATGAGCTTTTGAGCGGCAGTTTTGTGATCAGCGGTCAATGTAGTGCCCGTTTGATTCGTGTCGGCGCTGATGCCTATGCATCACGGTTAATTAAAGAAGCCAGTAAAAGTAAAGTCGTTCAGTCAGAGATGATGACATCGCTGAGAAAGCTTGTTAAGGGAATTGGTATCGCGATTATTCCAATTGGCGTACTGATGTTTCTTAAGCAGACTTGGCTGCTGCATCAGGACTTTTCGCAATCCGCGGTTTCAGTTGTAGCGGCACTGATTGGAATGATTCCCGAAGGCTTGGTGCTGCTGACCAGTGTGGCGCTGGCTCTTTCAATTCTGCGCTTGGCGAAACGTCAGACTGTGGTTCATGAGCTGTACTGCATAGAAACACTGGCACGGGTTGATGTGCTTTGTCTTGATAAAACGGGTACGATTACAGAAGGCAGTTTATTGTTAGAAAAAATTATCGCTTTGGATCATCATCCAGAGAAGCAGATTTTAGAAATATTAAATGCCATGGCGCACAATACCTCGGATAATAACGCGACCGCGCAGGCTATCAAAGAATTTTTTAAGCATGATACCAGTGACTGGGTTAAGATTGATGAACAGCCCTTTTCTTCACAGCGCAAATTAAGCTCACTGACTTTTGAAGAGCATGGACGTTTTGTACTGGGAGCTTTTGAATATGTAATTCCTTCACTGGCTTCAAATTATACAGCTGAAATCAATCGTTATCTTGAAGAAGGACAGCGGGTTTTACTGCTTGCGAAGGAGAATGAGCCTTTGGCCTTTCTGCTTTTCTCAGATAAGATTCGTGATCATGCTAATGAGACATTAAGTTATTTTGAACAGCAGGGTGTTACCTTAAAGGTAATCTCCGGTGATAATCCGATTGCCGTAAGGCAGATTGCCAGCCGTGCCGGTATTAAAGATGCGCATCGGATGGCAGATGCTTCTAAACTTGATGATGAAGCCTTGATTCAGGCGGCTGAGGATACCGTTGTATTCGGCCGTGTTTCTCCGAAACAGAAAAAACTGCTGATTCAGACGTTGAAGCAGAATGGACATACAGTAGCGATGACTGGTGATGGCGTCAATGATATTTTAGCCATGAAGGAAGCCGATTGTTCGGTTGCGATGGCCAGCGGCAGTGAAGCGGCATCCCATGCGGCTCAGCTTGTTTTGCTTGATTCTGATTTTACGGTAATGCCGAAGATTCTGGAAGAGGGAAGAAGGGTTATCAATAACATTCAGCGCTCTGCTTCTTTATTTCTGGTTAAGAATATTTATTCCTTTTTAGTCGCAGTCTTACTGATGTTTTTTGCTTTCCCATATCCATTTACACCGATTCAGCTGACGCTGATCAGTTCGCTGACCATCGGTATTCCTTCCTTCATTTTAGCGTTTGAGCCTTCTACCAGCCGCGTGCGCGGAAAGTTTATGGAAACCGTGCTGCTTAGGGCGCTGCCGGGTGGTTTAACCAATGTCACAATTATTATCGCGGCGGTGTGCGCGAGCATGATCATGGGAATTCCCAGTGACCATACCTCATATATCTGTATGGTCAGCGCCGGCACATGCGGTTTGTTGGTTTTGCTGGTTACATGTCTGCCGTTAAGTCAGATGCGTAAAATCCTTTTAGCTGTCATGGCCTCTTTATTTGTTGGCTTGTCGATTTTATCACTGCCATACATCATTGAAACACCGATGCGATTAACATCCTTTATTTTGCTGGCCGTGCTGCTGGCGGCGATTCCTTTTATCCTGCGCGGATATACGCTGCTGATTCGGCGCATTGAAAAGCTTTATCAAAGTAAAACAAAAAAATAAAATATGACACAGGGGTGTCACAGTCATCACTTATAATAAGGGCATGAAAGAAAGTGAGGATATGAAAATGAAATTTTGTCAATGCTGCGGTATGCCGATGGAAGGCGCTAATTATGGTAAGGAAAAGGATGGGACATTGAGTGAAGATTATTGTGAGTATTGTTATGCGGATGGTGAATTCACTACTCAGTGCACAATGGATGAGATGATTGAACAATGTGTGCCATTCTGTGTTGAGGCTGATCCAACTATAACAGAAGAACAGGCAAGAGCTTCAATGAAGGCATATTTTCCAACCTTGAAGCGATGGGCTTTGAAATGATTGTCGATTATAAGAAAAGCTGTAAAGACATTTATCTGCCTAAAACCGAGCCTTCGCTTATTACATTGCCGCCTATCGCTTATGCGGCGGTGAAGGGCTCTGGTGATCCTAATACATCCAAGGCTTATAAAGATGCCTTAGAATTGCTTTATGGTCTTTTGTATACGATTAAGATGAGCAAGCGCTCAGATCACTTATTTGCCGGTTATTTTGATTATGTCGTGCCGCCGCTGGAGGGCTTATGGGAGAATGGCGGTGAATTGAATGATGCTATCGATAAACAACAGTTTGTCTGGGTTTCGATGATCCGTCTGCCTGAATTTATCGATGCACAGGCATTTGATCAGGCTGTCGAAATGCTTCATGCAAAGAAACCCAAGCTTGATGTCAGTAAATTATTTTATAAGGTTTATGAGGAAGGACTCTGTGTGCAATGCATGCATTTGGGTTCCTATGATGATGAACCGGCAACCTTAGCGAAAATGAACGCGTACCTTGAGGCTAATGGCTATTGTACTGATATTAATGAAACACGCTGGCATCATGAGATCTATCTCAGTGATCCGCGTAAGTGTGTTTCAGATAAGCTGAAAACCGTTATCCGGCATCCAATCCGGAGTATGAAAGCAGAATAAGCACTAAAGAAGCAGCAATGCTTCTTTTTCTTTACCGTAAAGATTATGCTGGGCAAAACAGCACCTAAAATATGTGGTCTATGGTATGCTTATGCCAAAGAGGGATCGTATGAAAAAGTTATGTCTTGGTTTGTTATGTATATTATGCGGCTGCGGGAGTATTAATGCTGTCGAAAGCGCCGCGCCCGCGCATGAGCTTAAGCTGATGATTGCCAGTGATCTGCATTATCAAAAGGAGCTGAGTTCTGTCAGTGCCTCAATTGTCGGCCAGATGGTCTATAATGATGAGATTGCTGATGCCTTATGTGAAACAGCGATTGAAAATCAGCCTGAGGCTTTAATATTGCTTGGCGATTTAAGCAATGTCGGCGCTTATGCCGATCATGAGCGGATGGCGGCAAAACTGGCACGTATCAAGGCAGCGGGTGTTGATGTTTATGTTGTGCCCGGCAATCATGATCTTCAGCAGTCTTCAGCGGCTGATTTTGAAAAAATATATGCTGACTTTGGTTTTAATCAGGCTTTTTCAAGAGATCGTGATTCCTTGAGCTACGCTGTTAAAATCAATGATGACTGCTGGCTTTTGGCCTTGGATACCAATGAGGAACAAATGGCTTATGGACACTTAAGTGATAATACTTTAATGTGGGTCGAGAAGGTGCTGAAAGAAGCTGAACAGGCAAATGCTTATGTATTGGGAATCTCTCATCATAATCTGCTGCGTCATTCTATGCAGGGAACTGAAAATAGCTTTATGATTGATAAGGCAGATGAGCTGGCTAATTTGCTGCTGCGTTATGGCGTACCGCTTTATCTGAGCGGGCATCGTCATGGCCGCAGTATTCAGACTAAGACATTAGGGCATGCTGAAATCACTGAAATTGTCAGTGATATGCTTTTAAACTATCCTAACATTTATGGCGTTTTAGATTTTAGTACCGATCGTACAATTACTTATGAAGGCAAAGAGCTTGATGTTTCCGCGTGGGCGGTGAAGCAGGCAAGCCAAGATGAAAAGCTATTGAATTTTAAAACGTATTCATACGATTTGTGCGCGGCGAAAGCGGCCGGCATGGGCAGCACAGCACTTGCTTCTAAGCAGCTTGATGATCTGGATATTCAAGCGATGCAGACTTTTATGGAACAATTTTATCTGGCCTATGCGCAGGGTGAAATCTATCAAGTGCGGGATGCGATGCTGGCAGATCCGGCATATGCTTTATGGCAGCAGTATTGCAAGGGAGAAACTTATCAGCGCTGGATTGAATATGTGCTGAATAATTATAAAGAAAATTATGATCGATGGGAAATCCGCTATTAAAAGTGGATTTTTTCTTTTGATTGAGGTTGAACGTGCTATAATAATTAAAATAAAATGGCTGGAGGAATGTGTATGATCATTAAGAAAGAAGTGCTGATAACCCCCTTTAATCTGAACCGCATGCTGCATATCTATGTGCCTGATGGTGCTTTTCGCAGTAAAAAGCGTTATCCGGTAATGTATATGTTTGACGGTCATAATCTGTTTGATGATGAGGAAGCAACCTATGGCAAAAGCTGGGGATTGAAGGAGTGGCTGGATGAAAATAAAATGAATTTAATCATTGTCGGTATTGAATGCAATCATGAAGGCAATGAGCGGCTTTCAGAATTTTCACCTTATGATTTCACTTATCGGAAAAGCAGAATCAAGGGTAAAGGCAAACAGCTTATGAAATGGGTCTGTGAGGAATTAAAACCATTGATTGATCAGGAGCTGCCAACTTTGCCGGATCGTGCGCACACAGCTGTCGGCGGCAGTTCAATGGGCGGCTTGATGGCTTTGTATACGGTGCTGCATCACAATGATGTATTTGCTTTGTCAGCCGCTGTTTCTCCGCATATCTTTGGCATGAATGATGCCCTTGATCGAGAAGTAAACAAAACGCTGCAGGATGATACCAGGATTTATATCAGCTGGGGTGCTAAAGAATGCCGTTCTAAACAATCCCTTGCCCAATACAGCGCTGCTTTAATCAATATCGCAAACATCCATCCAGGCCAGGTTTATTTGAATCTTAAAGTAGAGGGTGAACATAATGAAGCCAGCTGGGAAAAGGAAATCCCATGCTTCATGAATTATTTGTATTTGCATCAAAGGAGGCATTAATCATGAATTTTGTATTTATTTCTCCTAATTTTCCAGATAATTACTGGCTGTTTTGTCAGGGCTTAAAAAGGTTAGGGGTCAATGTGTGCGGTATCGGAGACGCGCCGTATGAAACATTGAGTGAAGAATTGAAACAGAACCTAAATGAATACTATCGGGTTGACTCATTGTCTAATTATGATGAGATGATAAAAGCTATCGGTTATTTCACTTATCGTTATGGAAAGATTGATTGGCTTGAATCAAATAATGAATATTGGCTGCGTCAGGATGCCCGTCTGCGCCGGGAGTTTAATATTCAAACCGGCATACAGCTGGAAGCCATTGACGGCTATCAGTGCAAGTCGCGGATGAAGGAATATTACGCGAAGGCGGGTGTGAAAACTGCCCGCTGGTGTTTGTCTGAGAATCTGGAAGAGTTGGAGGCCTTTGCGAATCAGGTAGGCTTCCCATTGATTGCGAAACCCAATATTGGTGTAGGCGCCGGGAATACGCATAAGATTAATTCGATGGATGAGCTGAGAAGCCTAGTGGCTGCCGGTTTTAATGAAGCGATGATTTTTGAGGAATTTATCAAGGGAGATGTGACTTCCTATGATGGTATTGTCAATGAGCGGGGAGAGATCCTTTTTGAGACCTCTCATGTCTATACCGCTTCTATTATGGATGCGGTGAATGAGCATCAGGGAATTGGCTGTTACTCACGGCTTTCGCTGCCTGATGAGCTGAAGCAGGCTGGCCGTAAAACGGTTGCCGCTTTTAATACCCGCAGCCGTTTCTTTCATTTTGAATTTTTTGTGTTAAGTGAGGATCAGCCGGGGGTTGGCAATCAGGGCGATGTTTTAGGCTTGGAGGTAAACATGCGTCCGCCGGGTGGTTTCTTGCTGGATCTGATTAATTATGCCAATGATTTTAATATCTATCAGCTATGGGCAGATATGATTGTCACCAATCAGACATCCATGACTAGTGAGCGGCCATATTCAGCTGTCTTTATGGGCCGCAAGGATTGTTTAAGCTATCAATATTCGCTGCAGGATATCCGCGATGAATTTAAGGAAGCGGTTTTGGATATCCGGCGTCTGCCGTCCGTGCTGGCAGAGGCAATGGGTGATGTAGTCGTATTAGCCCGCTTTAAAACTACCGCTGAGGTTGAACGGTTTGTAGCCGCATGTTCGCGGTTAGCTGACAATAGTTAACAAATGAACGAATGCCGTAGACAGTGATGTTTACGGCATTATTCTATTAAAATCTGGTATTGTTTTGATTTATGGCAGGATATCAATTTTATATATCAAAAGCAGTTGAAATTTAAAGAAGGGTTATATATAATGAGATTGTTAAAAAGTGGATAAACATTTTTAACATAGGGAGGTATAGAACATGAAGTTCAAAAAACTTGCCGCTTTAGCTGTTTCAGCAATGCTTATTGCTGGCTGCTCAACAGGCGGCGGTACTGGTGATGGAGCTACTTTCAAAGCTGGTACTTATGAAGGCAGTGCTGCTGGTTTTGGCGGTGATTTAAAAGTTGAGGTTGTTTTAAGCGATGAAGCGATCGATTCCGTAACGGTTACTGAAAACAGTGAAACTGAAGGTATCGGCAGCAAGGCGGTTGAAACATTGCCGCAGGCTATCGTTGACGCTCAGTCAGTAGACGTTGATTCTGTTTCTGGCGCAACGGTAAGCTCAGAAGCGATTAAAGCGGCTGTTACAATGGCATTGGAGGCAGCGGGTGTTGATGTTGCCAGCCTGAAGCCAGTTGTCAGCGGCCCAGTAGAAAAAGAAGATAAAACAATGGATGTTGACGTTGTTATCGTTGGTGCCGGCGGTGCTGGTATGAGTGCGGCTATCACAGCTGCTGAAGAAGGCAAAAAGGTATTGCTTATTGAAAAAGCGCCGATGGTTGGCGGTAATACTTCAAGAGCAACCGGCGGTATGAACGCTGCTGAAACAAAATATCAGAAGGAAGCTGGTATTGAGGATTCAGTGGACCTATTTGTAGAAGATACAATGACAGGCGGACATAATTTGAATAATGAAGAATTAGTTCGTACATTAGCTGAAAATTCAGCTTCAGCGATTGACTGGCTGGATTCAATCGGCGCTCACTTAAATGACGTTGGTAAGGCTGGCGGTGCCAGTGTGAGCCGTTCTCATCGTCCATTAGATGAAAATGGTAAAATCTTATCTGTAGGCAGCTATTTAGTACCAATTATGGAAAAAGCATGCGCGGATAAGGGCGTAGAAATCATGCTTGAAACAGAAGCAACTGAAATCATCATGAAAGATGGTCAGGCTGTCGGTGTTAAAGCTGAATCTAAAACTGCTAATCTGACAGTAAACGCGAAATCAGTGATCATTACAACTGGCGGTTTCGGCGGCAACTTAGATATGGTTGTTGAATATAAGCCTGAATTAAAAGGTTATGTAACAACGAATGCACCGACAATTACCGGTGACGGCATCAAGATGCTGGAAGCAGCAGGTGCTGATTTTGTTGATATGGATCAAATTCAGATTCACCCAACCGTTGTACAGTCTAACGGTGCATTAATTACCGAAAGCTTACGCGGTGACGGTGCAATTTTGATTAACAATGAAGGCAAGCGTTTCACTAATGAAATTCTTACTCGTGATGTTGTATCAGCAAATGTTATTGCTCAGCCTGGTTCAACTGCATGGCTGATCGTTGATGATGCGATGTATCAGGATTCTACAGTTATTCAGGGCTATGTAAATAAAGGCTATATGACTAAAGCTGATACGATTGAGGATCTGGCTAAAGTTATGAATGTTGACGCGGCTGTGCTTCAGGAAACTATGGATGCTTGGGCAGCTGATATCGCTGCGCAGACAGATGCAGAATTTGGCCGTGATGATTTAGCGGAAGTTAAATATCACCTTGATACTGCACCTTATTATGCAGTTATGATTGCTCCTGGTATTCACCATACTATGGGTGGTGTGAAGATTGACACATCTGCAGAAGTATTGGATAAAGACGGCAATGTCATTCCTGGTTTATTCGCTGCTGGTGAAGTAACTGGCGGTGTTCACGGCGGCAACCGTTTAGGCGGCAACGCAGTTGCTGATATCGTTGTATTCGGACGTATTGCGGGTGCAAACGCGGCAGCTTACGCTAAATAAATTGATTATTGAAAGAGTTCATCAGCAATGATGAGCTCTTTTTTTGTTTTGTCTTATTATCTTTATTTCAGCGGATAATTCATACTTTTTCAGCATTGGCGCAGCTTGTGCAAACCTTGACACATGGGGGTTAATCATTTATATTATAGATAAAAGCGGCTGCTAAATGTCAAAAAAAGGAATCTGCAGTGGCTGGATGTCTTTTCCAAAGGAGTGTACACCGCTATGGGCAAATGGATTCGTATTAAACGGGGTATTGCTGTACTTCTGACAGTAACCGTAGTTATATTATTCAATGCAGTACCAACGGCGGCTCAGCCAAGGGTGCTGAAGGTTGCTTTTTCACCGGTAAAAGGGATTACGGAAATCGCGGAAGACGGCAGCCGTCAGGGGTTGGTTGTTGATTATCTGAATGAGATTGCCAAATATACCGGCTGGGAATATGAATATATTGATACTGACGGCGATTACATGGTTGATGAATTCTTAGAAGGCAAATATGATTTAATGGGCGGTACTTATTATTCACCGGGATTTGAGAAATATTTTGCTTATCCTGATTTTAATATAGGATACAGCAAATCAGTGCTTATTGCACGTTATGATGACAAGCAAATCAATGGCTTTGATCTGCGCAGTTTAAATGGCAAGACGATTGGTGTATATGAGCGGGCAGCCGAAAATATCCGCCGATTGAAGGAGTTTCTCACAATCAATGATCTGGAATGTGAACTCCATGCATACAGCTATGAGGAGCTTTCAATTGACGGTAATTTATATCCATATTTAGCAAGCGGTGAGGTTGATCTGCTGCTTGGCAATGGCTTTGAAGATCCGGATGGTTTCCGTACTGTGGCTGCTTTTGATTCACAGCCGTTTTATATCGTAACCCAAGTGGGTGATCAGGAAGTTCTTGATGGCTTGAATATGGCAATGGCAAAAATTTTGGATTCTGATCCTAATTTTAGTGAGAATTGTTATTTAGAGCATTTTCCAACTGTATCATCGATTGATATTGTACTGAATGAGCAGGAACGCAGCTACATTCAAAACCGTGAACCTGTTAATGTTGCTTTGCCGAGGAAGTTTCATCCGCTGATCTGTCTTGAATCGGAAGATGATCTTCACAATGGTATCATTCCTGATATTCTTGAGAAAATAGCTGATTTTACAGGTTTAACATTTAATTTTGTATATACTGATACTTATATTGAGGCGGTTGAGCTGGTTCAGCAGGGGAATGCTGATATGCTAGGCTTTTACTTAGGCACTGAAGCTGAGTCCATTGATACGGGTCTGGCTTTGACATCACCCTATGTAAATATGAACAGCATCGTGGTGCGCAATAAGGCTTCTACCTACCCTGATAATGATTTAATTTGTGCGATTGTGGAAGGGCAGTCACTGCCTTCAGATATTACTGCTGCCAAGGTTCAGACTTATCCAACCATCACGGAGGCACTTAAGGCCGTAAATAATGGCAGTGCGGATTTTGTCTATGGTTTAGCGGTGCGTCTGGAACAGGATATTCAAAGAAATCATTTTACGAATGTGGTGCCGGTGACTTTAGTGAATGATCGCAGCAATCTTAATTTTGCGCTGAAACGGCCGGCTGATATTGATCTGCTTTCAATTATCAATAAAGCTATCAACAGTATTTCAGAAAAGGATAAATCGTTGATTCTGGATCAAAACATGATTTCTATCGGTAATACGCAAATGTCTTTAACGGAAATTATTTATGCCAATCCGATGACCTTTATCGCGGTGCTTTCATTATTTCTGTTAGTGCTGGTAGCGGCAGTTTTAGGTGTAAACCGGGCACGGACGCGGGCGGCGCTGATGCAGAGCAGCTTAGAACAGGCGGAAGCTGAAAGCAAAGCGAAGGGAGAATTCCTGTCTCATATGAGCCATGAGCTTCGTACACCGATGAACGCGGTGCTTGGGCTTACTGATCTTACTAATATGATGGAAGGTGTACCGGATGATGTGAAGCGCAATCTGGAAAAGCTGAGGGCCTCTTCACATTACATGCTGGATCTGATTAATGATATTCTCGATATGAGCCGGATTAACAGCGGCAAGCTGACACTTGAAAAGGAAACTTTCTCTTTAAAGCGCATGTTAAGTGAAATCAATACAATGATGGAAACTGAAGCTCAGCGTTTGGGCTTAACGTATGTTTTAAAACAAGATGTCGTTCATAACAATCTCACTGGTGATGTTCTCCGCTTGCGGCAAGTATTAACAAATCTGCTTTCTAATGCCTTTAAGTTTACACCATTAGGCGGTTCTGTGACGCTGAGTGTCAGTGAAGACGCTCAATCTGAAAATGAAGCAGCATTTACATTCAGGGTAACTGATACCGGCATCGGCATTTCTTCAGAGGATCAGAAACGAATCTTTGAAAGCTTTGAACAGGTAGGCGCCAGCTTCACTAAAAGTCAGGGAACTGGACTAGGCTTGCCGATCAGCAGCAGTATTGTTGCCATGATGGGCGGTGAGCTGAAGGTCAGCAGTCAGCCGCATGAGGGCAGTGAATTCTATTTCACCATTATCCTGCCGCTGAGTGCAGAGGTAGAGCAAAGCAGCAACGCGGATGAATATTTGAATAATAATGTGCTGGCTGGTGTAAATATTTTATTGGCTGAAGATAATGATTTAAATGCTGATATTGCTGTGCAGCTGCTTGAAATTCAAGGCGCTGAGGTGCATCGCTGTGTCAATGGCAAACAGGCGCTTGATGAATTTAGCGGCAGTGAGCCAAATACATATCAGCTGATCCTCATGGATATCCAGATGCCGGAAATGAATGGCTTAGCGGCATCCCGCGCGATTCGTTCGCTGGCGCGTAAAGACGCGGCCGTTATACCTATTGTGGCCATGACCGCCAATACCTTTAAAGAAGATGTGGAAGCGGCAATGGCAGCCGGTATGAATGGCTTTATCCCAAAACCGCTGGATGTGAATTATCTCTATCATTTACTGCAGGATATCTTGCGTAAGAATAAAAAAGGTGAAGGATAATAATTAAAGCTGCTCATATAATGGTAGATAAAAGTACCTCTTATCAAATTAGTAATAAGAGGTACTTTTTATTTTAGAAAAATACAATATTAATCATTTGTGCGAAGGTGTGAATTTTCTCATAAAGTATACTTTATGAGACACCTGATTTCTCTTTCATTATAGGTTGTTTTTGATATATTGTAAACAGATTTCAGCCTAATTATGACATTTTATAACTTGTTTTTGCTTCTGTAATTCTGTTGCATAAGGTATACTTTATGAGACACTGGTTCAATAAAGTACCTGGGGAGGTAATTAAAATGAAATCAAACAAAACAAAGTCAGCGATGACTGCTTTAGTCGTAGCTGCAATGCTCTGTTCAGCAGCAATGCCAATCAGAGCAGCAGAGGCTCAATGGGTCAATAACAACGGCACATGGTCTTATGTTAAGGAAGATGGCAGTATAGCTAAGGGTTGGATCAAAGACAATGACTGCTGGTATGCTTTCGATGATAACGGTGCAATGCGTACTGGCTGGATTGCTTCCAATGAACATTGGTATTTCATGGGTGAATCCGGTGTCATGCAGGCAGATGCTTGGGTAGAAGATAACGGTGCCCGCTATTATATTAAAGGTACCGGTGTTATGGCAAAAGATTATGTCAAAGACGGTTATGAATTGACTGAAGATGGCAAAGCTATTCCATTAGCTGAATCAAAATCCGTAGTATTAACAGATCCAGAAGCAATAGAAGGTGAAGTCATTGAAGGCAACCTGTATGTTGATGTAACAACAGCGAAAGCATTAGAATTAAAAGGTGTAACTGTAAAAGGTAAATTAGTTGTTATTGGTGACAACAAGACAGCCGGGAAATTAACGATCACTGATTCAAAAATCGAATCCATCAGCACACAGACAAGAAATACAGAAGTCGTATTAAGCGGCGAAACAGAAGTTAAGACGATCGTATTGGAAGAAACAGCAGCGGTAACACCTGATAAGAGCTTCAAAGGGGAAGTAGAGAAGATTGAAGTACAGTCAACAACCAAAGATGAAATCGTGATTGAAGTCCCGGCACAGGAAGTAACTACACGGACATATGCGAGTGTGGATATCCAAGCGCCGGTAGAAAGTCTTGAAGTAAAAACAGATACTCAAATCAAGGTAAATGCCGATGTTAAGAATGTTGTAGTAACAGAAAGTGCAAAGGATACAGCCATTGAAGTATCAAAGGGCAGTACGGTAGGCACATTGACAGCTGACGCACCAGTAAGCATCGATGGAAAAGGAACTGTCAACAAGGTAGAAGCCAATGTTGATGGTGTAGAAGCTGGTAAGGATACAGTAATCAAAGATGTAGAAACAGGTAAAGATGTAACTGAAGCACCAAAAGAAAACAAACCTTCAACTGGTGGCTCAACTGGCGGCGGATCTTCAAGCGGCGGCAGTACAACAAAGCCAACACTTCCTGAAGTTAAGACTTATGAATGGGAAGCATGGGATGGCAGCACGATTGAAAAACAAGAAGATGGAAACTATTTGTTTGCAAAGGGTAATTGGTCCGATAGTAATAATGGATATACAGGCCCTATGACTAAGGATTTACATTCAACAATTGTAGATGGAGGAACTATTAATGAAGCTGTTACTGTCAAAGTTGATCCATCACAATATGGGGTAGGAGAATCATTTGGCGTCTCAGTTGGTATAAATGACAAAGATGGCAATTACTATACGGAATTGTGTGTTGACTTTATTTGGTCTAAAGAAGGAACGCTCACTGCTTCTATTGGCTTTGAACATGAAGGAACTATTGAAATCTCTCAAAGTGGTTTCTATACACTTCGTTGGATTATTGATGGCAGCGGTGAAAACTTAACCGGTACTTTTGTAGTAACAACCGAAGATGGAACTGAAATTGGCAAATTTAATAACATTAAATTCACGATAAATAATTCAGAGGTAAAAACAGCTGATTGTACAACAGCAAGATATATGTGGTTTTACCGTGTTCCAGAAACTGGCTTAATCGTTAAGAATGTGGCAATTAAGGAAACGGTTATTCCTTCACAACCTGATGAATCAGAAAAAGAAGAATCTTCAGGGGCAGATCAGGATGTAGATAACAATAATCCTGAAAATGGAACTAATAACGATTCTAGTGAAAATGAATCAACTGAACAAGATGTGGATAATACAGGGAATGATTCAGTGATTGATTCTAATGAAAATGAATTAGAATAAGCGAGCCTTTCATTTTTATAAGATATCGAATAATAAAGTGGTGTGCTATTTGGCACACCACCTTTTTGCTTTGGCATTAAAAATTGGTGATTTGAAGCATGTCGGGAATTCTTAATGATTCATCTTTTAATGCCAAACCATTTATGAATTAGCATACAATGGTTCAATATCCTTACGGTTTCTGACAACAAATAATTGGATGCAAATGAAGCCAAAGACAGCACAGAAGACGGCGACTAAGCGATAAGGCAGGAATTCACCTAATACACCAACAATCAGCTGCATAATCAATACCATTAAACTGATTGCGACATTCAATAGGGAATTCACTCTGGCGCGCATTTCCGTAGGCAGATACGACTGCACCGCGGTTTCCCGCAGGGTTGCGGAATTTACACCAAGGAAGCCGCATAAGGCTCTTAAGGCAAGCATGAGCGGATAGGGCAGAAAGAGAACGATGCCGTCAATGAATTGATAAATACGATATACAAATACTGTCATCGGATAACGCAGCGGCTGGGGAATCTTGATCGCATAGTGGATAAAGCCGCCGATCATTCGGCCAAAGGTCACCGCACTGGTCAGCAGCGCATACATCGTTGTTGTCAGCCCCGGCGCGGTTTGGAAATAGGTCATCGTCATCAGCTCAGTACCATTGCCGCAGGCATTGGTAATAGCCATGTAAGAATAAATATTCCGCAGTCCCTTTTCCTGTTTCATATAGCTGAACCCTTCACTGATTTGATGCCGGTACGCTTTAAAGTTAAATTTTTGCGCACTGGCCTGCTTCTCTTCAATACGGATCTGTGATTCAAAAGCTGATGCCAGCAGCAATAAGCCGCCGACAATACAAAACAGAAAAGGAATTCCCAGCTGCACATAGATCATCGTAGAGAGCGGCGCGGTAACGACAGTAACCGTTGGATAAATCAGAGAAGATACAGAATAACCTTTCTGCATAAACCCTTCACTGATCAAATCGGGATAGAATGCATTATAAGCCGTAGAATAGATCGAACTGATGCCGTTAGTCACAAAGCCAAACAGCATATACAGCAGATAAGAGAAATCATGCTTCATCAAATAGAAGGCAAATAATAAATAGATACTGCCCATCAATGCGTCTAAGCCAAATATAAAGGGTTTACGCTTATGTGAATCCATATACGGGGCAACTAAAATCGGCAGTAAAATCGAAGGTATCATGATCGATGCCTGATAAAGTCCAGTAAGCAGGGCTGAGCTTGTATTGTCAAAAACGACTAAACCCAATGCCAGATTCATCGCGACACCGCCCACACAGCTGATAATCGTACCAATTGTAATAATCGTAAAATTTTTAGTCCATAAAGTCTTTTTCATAAATGCCCTCTTTTCTATGCAAGAAAAGTATAGCATTCATTTAAGTAATTAAAAATAGCGCATATTTGAGAAAATAGCGCTTATAAAATAGTGCTTAAAACACTTAAAATTATATTTTTAGGAAAATTATAAATTCATCAGCATTTCCTGCATCTGCATCGCCAGCTGCAGGGCTTCTTTATAACGCCGATTTGCCTTATAGGCATCAATCAGCATATGGCCATGAAATTGCTGGAAGCCAAAGATGATTCGCTTGCCGCAGTCTTCATATACTTCTTCCAAAAGCTTTAAATATTCCTCATTCATTTTACCCTCCGACATCATCCTGACCACCTGAATCATTTTCGCATAGATATCTTCACAGTGATCTTGAATCTGCTCTTCATTCAGAACCGCTTCCGCTTTTTCAATATAATCCAAACTTTCTGAGTGCCGGTTCAGATAATATAAAACGAGGGATAATTTATGATAAGTAAGAAACTTGCTTAACGGATCAAGCCGTCCTGGCTCAGCCTCAATTAAATATTCATATGCTTTTTCATAACAGCCAGTTTCTAAATAAGTCGCACCGATATTATACTTAATATCACTGCGCAGATGAGAATTATCACGATTAAGGTTTAAACAGCGCTCATAGGTCTGAATCATAAGATCAAATTGATATAAATTACAGTAACAGCCGCCCTCAATGATGCTGACCTCACTCATCACAGATATATTTCCTTCATAAGCTGCCAGATCATACGCTTTCTTACAATATTGCAGAGCTTTTTGAAATTGTCCTTTTTCATAATACAATGAGGCTATCTTTAATTTGGAGATACTGCATGGATTTAATTGATCCGCTTTCAAATAGGCGCTTTCCGCTTCTTCATTGAACGCTTTGCCAACCAGCAGTTCATAAACAAAAAGCATTTTTTCATCCATGAAGCCAATAAAGGGCTGCAGCTGATTCAGCTGTTCTTTCATTGCTTCAACATTGAGCTGAAGCTGGGCTTCCTGTATTTCAAATAACTTAAAAGCAAGATACAGCGGATTGATTTCCGCTTCTTTCAGACAAGCTCTTATCGCTTCAGAGCTTTCACTTGTATCTTCATTATGAAAGACTTGATCAAAATAAGCGGTAAGCAGTTTCTCGCCTTGTTTTAAAACAGCTTCATTCCAGCATGATTTGATGCCTAAAGCCTTAAACAGCTGTTCAATGACTTCCTCACTGGGCTGGGCCGTACCATTTTCTATCTTGCTGAGATAAGAAACCGTACAAATCCCCTTACAGACTCCGCTTTGTGAGAAATTAAGCTTTAATCGATAGTGCTTTAATAAGAAACCAACCCAATTTTTCATTCTTTATCACCTAGCTTTAAGTGTAGCATTTAAGCTTGCATCAATCAATGATTGAATGGCTTACCGGTGGTTTTAACCATTGAATTGTGATACAATTTTAGCGACAGGCTGGTGAAATTATGAAAAAAGATTTTGATGATATTTTAGCGGACATCAGAGGTTCGGCTTCGGCTGCGACACCTTCTAAGGCCAAGCAATATCTGGAAACGATACAAAAAGAAAAAGAGGCGCTGATACGATCCAATGAGGAGCAGATTGAAGCGTTAAAGCTGCATACTTTGGATGCGGATCTTGATCGGATCAATAAAGAAATTGAACGTGATTTTGGTTTAGTGAGTGAGGATTCGCTGCCGGTGAATGAGCTAGAGCGTTTTCAAAGCATCGCAGCTGAGCTAAAGAATGCCTTGATTGGTCAGGACGCTTTTATTGACGCGCTGATTTTAGCCTTTAAACGGCCTTTAGTCATGGGTGAGGGCAAGGTTAAAAATAATATTATTATCGGATCATTAAAAGGCAGCGGCCGGCATACAGCCTTGAAGCTGATGGCTCAGGGGATGAAAAAACAGCGGCTGTTAAGTGTTGATGAAGTCGCGTTTATCGATTTGAGTAAATATCCGACCAGCAATGAAGAAAAGCTGTTTCTTCAGGATTTGTATACGGCTTTAAAAAAGGAAGGCTCAATCATTGCCTTTGAACATTTAGAACAAGCCTATCCAGGTTATTTAAAGCTGCTGGCATCATTGGCCTTCAGCGGCAGTGCGCCTTTGAATAAGCGTTATGCGATTCAAAAGGATTCTCTTGTTGAAGCAGGTAATGCTTTAGTGAAAAGCGCGGTATCAAGTTTTAGTGCTAAGGATAAATATTTAGTATTTATCACTGAACAGAAGCCGGAATCGCTGGGTTCTATCTTAGGCAGAGAATTTATGGCTTCCGTGAATGATATATGTGTGACTAAAGCTTTAGATGCGGCAGACATTGAACAGATACTGGCTCAGTTATGTTTAGCATTAAAGCATAAGGCTATGAAATATCTGCGTTTTGATTTAATCTTTGAAGACAGCTTTATGCAGGCGGCAGCCACTTATTATCGTATTGCTTTAGGTGTGCCTTCTTTGCAGCAGCTGCTTGATGATGTATACAAGGCCTTGTCACAGTTCGCTTTACTGAATCCGGAAAAGATAGGAACCGTTACTTTAAAAGCGGAGCCTGATTTAAAAGCGGTCATCGGCGATGATGTGATTGAGCTTATAAAAGCTATGGATAATGATGAAGAACTGCGCTCAGTTAAAGAAGAATTGAGCGGCATTGTCGGCTTGGATAATGTGAAGGAATATATTTATGCGATTGAAGATCATGTGAATGTACAGCGGCTGCGCAGCAGCAAGGGTTTAAAAACCTCACCGTTAAGCATGCATATGATTTTTACCGGCAATCCAGGTACAGGTAAAACGACGATTGCGCGCATCTGTGCCCGTTATCTGAAAGCGATCGGTGTATTAAACGGCGGTCAGCTGGTCGAGGTGACAAGGGCTGATCTGGTTGGCAAATATGTCGGACATACGGCTCCGCTGACGCGTGAAATTATTCAGTCAGCCTTAGGCGGCGTGTTGTTTATTGATGAAGCGTATGCGTTAGTCAGGGGTAAAGATGACAGCTTCGGTCATGAAGCGATTGATACATTAGTTAAAGAAATGGAAGATCACCGCGATAATCTGGTTGTTATCTTGGCTGGTTATACGAAAGAGATGAATGAATTCCTGCAGGCAAACAGCGGCTTGAAATCAAGATTTCCCAATATCCTTGAATTTAATGATTATACTGGTGAGGAGCTTGTGCAAATCGCCTGTTCCATTGCGAAAGGCAAAGGATATGTTATCGATGATGAAGCGTGTGAATTGCTCGCGAAGCGTTATGCGGCGGTTCAGCTTGAAAAAGGCCGGGACGGCGGCAATGGGCGGCTGGCGCGCAACAGTGTGGAGGCGGCTATTCTCAAGCAGTCTAAACGGGTGCTGAAGGATGCCGATGCTCAGCTGGAACTATTGATGAGCTGCGACTTTGATGATTAAACGTCAGTGTATCTGCGTAATCGGGGCAGGCGGCAAAACGTCACTGATCAGGCTGCTGATGGATAAATATAAGGATCGCAAAGTCTTTGTATCAACAACGGTACATATGGAGCGGCCGGCTTGCATGATTGTTGAAAAGGAAGATATTAATCAAGTTCAAAGGGCATTAATGCATGAAAATGTCATTGCCTGTGTGCATGACTCTCGGCGTGGTGTTACAGGCTTTACAAAGGAATGTTTAAGGCAGCTTTATCCGCTTTGTGATCTGATGCTGATAGAAGCGGATGGGAATCACAATCACCCGTTTAAGGTTGATCGTGACCATGAACCAAGCTTGGTTGACTTTATGACATTAGGTATCGCGGTGCTTTCCATGAGCGCTTATGGTCAAAGCTTTGCTGAGGCTGCATATCCGGCGGCATTCAGCGCAGAATATTGTCAGTGTAAGATTAATGATCCAATCGATGAGGCGGCTTTCATCAAGGCAGCTAAACAGCTGATCAGCCGGTTTAACAAAACGGCTTCCTGCTTGCTGTTAACGCATTGCAGCAAACAAACAGCGGCAGCCGCAAGGGCGGTTCGCATGGCGCTTGATGTTGAGGTAATCATCTGGTGGGAAGGAGAAAAGGAATATGAAGAAAATAGTTTGTGTCTATAACTTAAGCAAGGAGCATGAACAGGTAATTGAAAGCCTGCTTGCAAAACAAAATATCGCAATTGTCAAACTAAATGAAAGGCTTTTGAATCAGAAAATCGGCGCTGTTGCGCAATTGCCTGATTTTCCATATGAGGATCGGCCGGTGGCAGAATCAGATTTTGATGAGGAGCTGCTTTTGTTTGCCAATCTGAGTGATGCGGAGGTAGATCAGTTCGCCGATGAATTGAAAAAGCATTTCCGCTTCAGCGGCGTAATGGCAATGCTGACTGAACATAACCGCAACTGGTATTTCATTGATTTCTTTGATGAAGTAATGAAAGATCATCGTCTTTTTAAAGCTATTGATGAATTGCGGGAAGAAATGAAAAACTGTGAATCTGCTGATCCATCAAAGGTAGAGAATCTTAAAAAATTGAATGATACATTGATGGAAGCCTTTCTGTATTTAAAGGCTCAGGACTATGAAGAAAAAAGACTGCTTGCGCTTAGTTCAGAATTAAGAAGACTGCGGGGAGCTGCAATTTAAACTCTCAGCGAAAGCAAAAAGTGTTATAATAAAAAAGTTGATAAGGAAAAGAGGTGGCCGGTATGGATGCGTCAGTACCCGAGCGATTGCAAATTGAACCAGATGAATTAAGTACGAGCAAACCCAGCCGGTGTTAAATCACGGTCTGGACACTCAGATAGGAGAGGGAAACGTGACACCTGAAGAAAGTAAAAATCTGCTTCGCGAATTGTTGCTGAAGGGGAGCAGCGAAGAATTAAATCATGAATTGGAGCACATCCATCCGGCTGATATTCTTGAAATTCTGCATGAGGATGATGACGCTAATTTTGAAACCATCTTAAAGCGGCTGCCGGAATCCTTTGTGGCTGACTTGATTGATGAGGAAGATGAAGAAGAAAAGTATGAAATTTTAAAAGTATTATCTGATTATCAGCAAAGTGAAGTATTAAAAGAAATGTCTTCCGATGAATTAACCGATTTAGTCGGTTCCTTGGAAGATGAAGAATTAGACGATGTTTTAAATAAGATGAGCGATGAGGACAGGGAAGATGTCAAACAGCTGCTCGCTTATGATCCAGATACCGCTGGTGGTATTATGGCTACTGAATTTATTGCTATCTGGGAGAATAAGACAGTAAAGAAAACCTTGGAATATCTGCAGTCTATCAAAGAGGAGATGGAATCCTCCTATTACTTATTTGTTACTGACCGGAATTTTATTCTTAAGGGCGTTATCTCCTTAAGAGAGCTTGTATCAACACCCTTTGATACGTTAATTTCAGAAATTACGAATCCCCATGTCATATCGATTGATGTGAATATGGATCAGGAAGAAGTAGCCCATAAATTTGAAAAATACGGTTTTGTGACGATGCCGGTTGTTGATGAAACAAATAAAATGCTGGGTATCGTTACCGTTGATGATATCGTTCAGATCATTCAGGATGAGAATACCGAAGATATTCACCAATTAGGTGGTGTCTCTGGTGAAGAGCGTGTCGATGGCACACTGGCGGAGTCAATTCGTTCCCGTCTGCCATGGCTGATGGTAAATCTTCTGACTGCCATTTTAGCGGCCTCTGTGGTCGGCGCTTTTGAAGGCACGATCTCTCAGGTTGTCGCCTTAGCGACCATCATGCCGATTGTAACGGGAATGGGCGGCAATGCCGGAACCCAGTCTTTGACCATTATCGTGCGTGGTATCGCGTTGGGTGAGCTGACCGGTGATAATGCCCGGCGCATCTTATTTAAAGAGCTGGGTGTCGGTCTTATAACCGGTGTTGTGATTGGTTTATTGATGTGTATTATTGGTTTGATTTTTCAGGGGAAAATGATTTTTGGCTTAGTTTGCGGTGTCGCGATGTTTTTAAACATGGTTGCTGCTACAATGGCTGGATATTTTGTTCCGCTTTTATTAAAGAAGATGCATGTTGATCCGGCATTAGCTTCCGCGGTCTTTGTGACAACGGTAACGGATGTTCTCGGCTTCTTCTTCTTTCTGGGACTGGCAACCATGTTTCTGCCATATTTATTATAGGAGGTGAAAGAATGGAAAAGAAAAGTGCTAAGGAATTGCTTGAACAGGTACGTCAGGCAAAAAAGAAAAATACTCATAAGAATTTTGATAAAATTGTTGGCAAGCCTAAAAACACTGCCGAATGCCGGCGGGTGAATTTTAATAAATAAGTTAAAGTAAATAGGGGAGCTGATGCACATGGTACAATTTATTTTGCAAATGCTGGTGGTTATAGAGATGATCTGCATCAATATGATTACAACCGGAAAGTGCTGCACACGTAAGAAGACAAGACCTATTGTCATAGCTGTTTTTGTATTATGGAGCTTTTTGGTAATATCTTCAGCGATTTTTATTATCAAGGCATTAGGTATCTATGGCAATGGGAATGGTTTGTTTGTGCTTTTTGGTTTCTTATACCTGATTCCCGCTGGCTGGGTATTTGAAGAATCCATTGATTATATCCTTATTGTAATTTGTACCTCATGGATTTATACGATGTTTTGTTTTTCTATCAGTGTTAATTTCGCTAAGATGTTTGATGAAGCCTATTTTGAAATCATAGCCCTTACTTTGCAGTCCGTAATTTATCTTTTTACGGTCAGACGCTTTTGGCGGTTGGTTCAGGATAAATTTCTTTATATCCTGCATCATACCTCGGCGGAGACATACCGCTCTTTACGATCATTAAGCATCAGTTGGTTTTTAACCGCGGTCATGGTTAATTTCTCTTTAGTTATGCAAGCTGGCGGCGTATTTAATTTTCTGATTATGATAATTCTGTTAGTTAACAGTTACCGTACCTATATTCTGCTTTATGATACCGTTCGTAATTATGAAACAGTGGGCTCCCTGCAGAAACTGGCGATGCGGGACGCGTTGACTGAGCTTGGCAACCGAAACAGTCTTTTAATTGAACTAGACAGGCGTCTGCATGAGGATACGGCTTTCTTCCTGCTTTTCATGGATCTTGACCGCTTTAAAGAGATTAATGATACCTATGGCCATCTTCAGGGTGATCAGTATCTGAAGCTATTCAGCGAAGAGCTATCAAGACTGTTTGGCGGTTCAGAGAATATATACCGCATCTCTGGGGATGAGTTTATCTATCTTGGACAATTAAGTGATAAGACTGAAATTCTGGAACGTTTAGCTGTTTATGAATGGCCGCTATTTAAAAAGCGAAAGCTGAAATTTCTTGGCGTTTCTTATGGCTGTGCCGATTATCCGCAGGATGCCTGCCGCTATGAAGAGCTATTGAATAAGGCCGATGCCCAAATGTACGCGATGAAAGAAAGCCGGCAAATTGAACGCTGAATAAGTTAAATATTTATAATCAATAACACAAAATAAAAAGCGCTTTTCGGCGCTTTTAGTCTTTTTCATTCTTTTCACTTTCATCCAATGATTCCTGCTCATTGATCTGAACCCACTTAATCTTGCGGTCATCAGCTTCAAGAATTTTAATATGCATTGTTTTAAAATCAAACTCTTCACCCACCGACGGCATCTTTTCAAAAAACTCAATAATCCATCCGCTCAGCGTATTGGAAGTATAAATATCTTCTTCATAAAGATGAAATAAGTCAAAGATATCATCTATATTAGCTGTACCGGCAATCTTATAAGTCTTTTCATCAAGCTGAATGATCTCATCGACGACTTCATCATGTTCATCCCAGATTTCACCAACCAGCTCTTCAATAATATCCTCTAAGGTAATAATCCCGGCTGTACCGCCAAATTCATCACAGACAACCGCTAGATGCACCTTGCTTTTTTGAAGCTGTTTTAAGGCATCAGAAATCGGTGTTGTAAGCGGCAAGTATAATGGTGTCTGAATGATTGAGGTCAGTGCTTCATGTTCTTTATCTAATTCATAGAAATCACGCTGATGGATAAAACCGATAATATTATCGATTGTATCTTTATAAACCGGCAGTCTTGAAAAATGATTTTCTTCAAATTTTTCTGTGATTTCATCTAATGTATCATCAATATCAACCGCGATAACATCTACTCTTGGTGTATAAATATCTTCAATGTCAACATCGCTGAATTCAATCGCGGAACGAATCAATTCACTTTCTTCTTTTTCAATGTTGCCGTCTTTTTCAACTTCTTCAATCATCGTAATTAATTCTTCACCGGTCATACCCTGCTTGTCACTTGATTTAAACAGCAGCATAACAAGCTTCTGCCATAAATTAAAAATAAAGGTAAACGGTGTAAGAATCACAAAGATAAATTTAAGCAGCGGATAAGCAAACATTGCGAACTCATCGGCATATTCTTTAGCGATGGTTTTTGGTGTAATCTCACCAAATAATAAAATTACAATAGTCATTACAGCTGTTGAAATGGATGGCCCATTATTTAAAAATAAAGCTGTAAATAATACGGTTGCTACAGTAGTAGCAAGAATGTTGACAAAGTTGTTGCCAACGAGAATAGTCGATATCAGTTTATCATAAGTCTCACAGAATTCAAGAACGGATTCTGCTCGTTTATTTCCGCGGTTAGCCATCTGACGCAGACGAATCTTGTTGCAGGTTGAATAGGCTGTCTCAGTTGCTGAGAAGAAACCTGAAAACAAAACGCAGAGAATTAAAACAATGAGTAAACTCGATAAGGGTACATCTTCCATGATGAATAATCATCCTCCTATATTAAATGTAAAACTGAAATAAACAAAAATTCATGCTCCGCATGATTTCTTTAAAGGATTCTTTTTTCGTATCGCTCGTGTATGTCCAAGGGCTATATCCTTTCAGTTTTTCAATCATATTTTATGATTTATGGGTAAAATATAGCATTTATGCGTATAATTGTCAATATTAGAACTTGTACAAGCATGATTGGTTGTGCTATATTATTAGCAATGAGACAATGAAGTCCATCGGAATTTGATGGGCTTTTGTTGTATTTTGGAGGCAGAACTATGGAGAAATATCATTTTGCGAAACGATTTCAAGAAAATTGTGAAGGCAGTGTAATTGCTGAAGCGATCAAGGGGGCAGATCATATGGCAGATCTGATTAACTTCAGTATCGGTGATCCGGATTTTAATACCGATCAGGAAATCATTGAACAAACTTTTCAGGATGTGAAAGCAGGTGCGACTCATTATACAGATTCACAGGGACTTTTACAGCTTAGAGAATTATTGGGTGAGTTTTATGCGGAAGCCTATAATTTAAAGGTGACACCTGAGGAAATTATGATTACCACCAGCGGCTGTCATGCGATGGTATTGGCTTTAATGGCTATTTTAGATCCTGGTGATGAGGTACTATTGTTAGAGCCGTATTTTTCATTATATAAGGAACAGGTGGAGCTGGCTGGCGGCCGTGTTGTAAGCTGTCCAAGTGATCCAGACAAGGGCTTCAGATTGGATATTCAGCAGCTTGCCGCCTGTGTCAGTGAAAAAACAAAGGCTTTGATATTGAATACACCATGCAATCCTAGCGGTGTGTGCCTTTCTAATGATGAAATGCAGCAGCTGGCTGATTTTGCTATCCAGCACGATCTGATTGTGATTGCCGATGATATCTATACGCTTTATTCATATGAAACAGCCTTTACGCCAATCATGAGTTATCAAGGAATGCGGGAGCGTACTATTACGGTGTCTTCTTTTTCCAAGGATTATTGCATGACTGGCTGGCGTATTGGCTATATCGCGGCGGATCAATCATTGATTCAGATTGTCAGAAAGATCAATGATGCCATTGTATATTCAGCACCGGCACCTTCGCAATGGGCTGCGATTCATGCCTTACAGCTGCGGGATAAGATTCAGCCCTTGCTTAAAGCTGAATTTGAAAAGCGCTGCCGCTATGCATATGAGCGGATCAATGCCTGTTCATATTTATCTGCCATAAAACCGCAGGGAAGTATTTATCTATTTGTAGATGTGCGTCAAACAGGCTGCACCAGCAAGCAATTCTGTGAGCGGCTTTTAAAGAAAGCACATATTCTTGTTCTGCCGGGAGATGACAGCGGTAAGAGCGGAGAAGGCTTTGTACGCTTTGCGATGACCTTAGGAATTGATAAGATGAAAACTGCATTTGATCGAATTGATCAGCTTACAGTGACTGATTTTATGTTATAATCTTTTTAAAAAGAAATGAGGAACAGCATGAAAACAGTATTATTTGATTTAGACGGCACATTGCTGCATATGGATATCGATGAATTTGTGAAAGCATATTTTAAGCTTTTAGGTAAGACCTTCGGACAGAAGGGCTATGATGTAGAGCGGGTCATGAAGGGCTTAGGCGCTGGTTTAGAAGCCATGATAAAAAATAATGGTTCAGCAACCAATGAGGAAGTATTCTGGCATGTGTTTACACAATATTCCAATTATCAGCTCGCTGATGTCGAAGAAGACTTTTTGTCATTTTATACCCATGAATTTGAAAACTGCGCTTCTTTAGCTGCCAAGAATCCATTAGCTGACGCGATGGTGAAGAAATGCAAAGCCTTGGGTTATCAGGTCATTCTGGCAACCAATCCGTTATTTCCAAGGATTGCGACACAACAGCGGATTCGCTGGGCGGGCTGTGATCCAGAGGATTTTGAATGGATTACAACCTATGAAAACAGTTCTTTCAGCAAGCCCAATCCTGCTTATTTTAAAGAAATCATGGATCGTTTTCAGCTGCAGGCGGAAGACTGTATCATGATTGGCAATGACCTTGATGAAGACGGTGTCATTGAGACATTAGGCGTACCCTGTTATCTGACTACGGATTGTCTGATTAATAAGCATGGCAAAGAAATCAAGGTTAAGTGGCAGGGCAGCTTTGAAGAATTATATAATCAAATTAACTAATGAATATCGGTGAAATCCAGCAGATTCTTGATCTGCATAAGTGCTGTTATGAATTGATCGCCCAAGATAAACCGATTTTTTCAGCAGCTGATGCCAAGCAGTATTATCCAATTGAAAAGGCCGCGCCAATGTTGGTCTTGCAAAGTGAAAAGGGCTTGCTTGGCTGTATTGTGTCTTTTCAGCATGGTAAACTGAACTTTGATGAATTAAAGCGTCAATTTGGTTTTATACAATTAAAACTAGCTGATCGAAAAGTGATTAAAGAAGAAACCGGTTATGATATTGGCACGATTCCGTTGGCAGGCTTAGGGCTTGATTGTATTTTTGATAAAAAGCTTTTAAAGCATGATTTTGTCTTTGGCGGTACCGGCAATGAGAGGCTGACGCTTAAAATAAAACCCGCTGATTTGCTGCGGGTAAACGTCATTATAGGACAATTTGAATAATTTAAAAATAGGTGGTGCCAATCGGTATCACCTATGATGCTATTAGGGAGGTTAAATCATTGGCCCATAAGCCGCTGTTAAAGCGTTTCATGCCAATGACCAGACGTACAAGCTGTTCTAATTGAACAACGAGGAATACTAAGGCGATATCCTGCATCTTAAAGAGATGAACACAGATAAACGCTAAAGGAATGCCGATTACCCACATGATGCCGCTGTCCAGAACGGAAATAATCTTTGAATCACCGCCGGAGCGCAGCACTGAGAAAATCATGAAATTAAAAAGCCGCATTGATATTTTAACCGCGAATACCATTACCAAGGCTTCGGCATATCCAATAACCACCGGGTCCTGAAGCTGGAAAATCGAAACCATCGGACCGGCGAAGACAATCATCGCGGTTACGAGCACTACAGCCAGTATCGCTGACAGACCACAATAATAATCACCCTCACGGCGCGCTTCTTCAATCTTGCCCTGACCGAGAATACCGCCTAATAAAACTGAAATCGCATTGCCATAGCCATAGACTACAAATAGAAAAACATTGCTGATTTGATTGCCGACATAATAGGCATCCATGGCTTGTGTGCCTAATACGCCAAAGGCCTTGACAAATAAAGTGGAACCAAAACCAAATAAAGTTTCATTAAAAATAAGCGGCGCAATTTTGCGTAAAATAGGCATTACAAAGCTGCGGTCAAAGCTAAACATTTCAGTGAATGAACCAAGAAAGGGCTGTTTAGTAATAAAGCCGTGAATCGTATAAACAGCTACCGCAAAGCATTGTGCCAGAACTGTACCTAAAGCCGCGCCTTGGACACCCATCTCCGGGAACGGACCGACACCGAAAATTAAGGCATAGTTTAATCCGGCATTGACAAGCATAGATACAATACTGACCTTTAATGGAATTGATGCTTTTTGGATACTGCGGTAAATATAGCTGAATGCAAAACTGATGCAGCTGGGTACAAATGAAAACATGGCGATATTCAGATATAGAAGTCCATTCTGAATAATTTGCGGATCATCCATGTAGAATCTTAAGATAAATTCACCAAAGAACATGGAAACCACCAGCCAGAATAATGCATTGATCATACCAAGTACAATGGAGAAACCAAAAACACGTTTTAAATTTCGATAGTCTTTGGCTCCATAGAATTGTGATGAAAACATACCGGTACCGCCAATTGAACCATAGGCAATCATACTGCATAAAGTATCAATCTGAGCGGCAGTCCCTACGGCGGTAACCATGCCAATCCAGGATACCATCAAGGTATCGACGATTCCCATGGCTGATGAAAGCAATTGCTGCAGAGCCAGCGGAATAGCTACTCTCGCGGTTCGCTGATAAAAATCTTTGGGACCAAAATAACGCTGTATCAAGCTTTGCATATTTTACCTTCTTTCAGTTATACAAGCTATTATAGCTTAAAAATTAGATTTATAAAAGATACTATTGCCATTGAGAAACGACGCTTTATTTGATAGAATAAAAAGAGATGGAAAAAAACAGCTTAAATGCAAGGGGGCTCATATGGAAATTAACAAAAGTATTCAGAACGCAATGAATGATTATCAAAAAATTACTGGTTTAAGAAGTTACATGGTATTGAATAAAGAAGATTTGAATAGTCCTTCAGAAAAGAATTATTTTTGTAAATGTTTGAAGATTTCAACAAAGGCAGTGAAGCTATGTGAAGAATGCGCGGCAGAAGCAATTGATATTATATTGAAAACTAAAAAAGAATATATTTATTCTTGTCATGCCGGTATTATTAAAGTGGCGATTCCTGTGGTTGTGAATGGTGAGATTGTGTCTATTGTAATCGTAGAAGGTATTTTAAACAGCAAGCAGCTGGAATCAAGTGATCAGTGGGCTCAGTATCTGAGTAATGAATATGATGTGTCTGCAAGTATTATGAAGAAAACCTTTGAGACAGTAACAGTAATGAATGAACGTGAATTAAACGCGTCGATCAAACTGCTGCATGATTTGATTGATTATCATATTAGTAAGGAAGTTTGGGTGAATGGACAACCTGCTTAGTTTTGATTATTTGCCGGGTACTGATATTTATTTATATCAGCGCCGGGATATGTTCAGGATGAATACGGATACTGCCTTGCTGGGTCATTTTATGCGTGTCAAAGAGAATGATACAGTGCTTGATATTGGCTGCAATAACGGGGCTTTGTTACTCTATGCTTCACAATATACCAAGGGTAAGCTGATCGGTGTTGATATTCAAAAGGAAGCTTGTGAGCTTGCGGAAAAGAATTTGGCATATCATAAACTGACTAATTCAATGATCTGCTGTGCGGATGCGGCGGCGTTTGAATGTGAACCCTGTGATGTTGTTGTCTGTAATCCGCCTTATTTCAGGGTTACACATGAAGATCAGCTGAATGAGTCATTGGCCAAGCGAATCGCGCGTCATGAAACAAATTTGGATTTTGAAACATTGGCGGCGAAAGTGAGTCAATGTCTGAAAGAGAACGGCAGATTTTATTTGGTTCACCGCTGTGACCGGTTAACGGATTTATTATGCGGTTTAAGAAAAGTTGAATTAGAAATGAAGACCATGCAGCTGATTCGGGATGAAAATAAGGAACATCCGCATGGGGTATTGATCGAGGCGGTTAAGCATGGCAAAAGCGGCTGTGTTGTGCTGCCTGAGCATATTGTAAGACGTTAATTAAGAGGATATATTGCATAACCTAAAGTACCGGAAATAGGGTTCTAAAGGTTATGCTTTTTTGTGTGAATTTTAGTAAAACAGCCTAACATTAAAAAAGTACAGCCAGACTGTACTTGGTTTGATAATATTCGACATCTTGTATTACTGTCTCGAAAAGTATACCTTTTGAGACACTATATTTCTCCTTCATTATAGGCATTTTTGAGTCATTTGTAAAGGCTCGCAGGCTTTTTTATGCACTTTCACAGTTGTTTTTTGTATCTCCTTCAGTGTGGTATAAAGTATACCTTTTAAGACATTCTTTCAATACCTGGGGAGG
>NZ_QRQL01000011.1:0-122727 GCF_003475485.1 Dielma fastidiosa
CTGTTTACTTGATGGAAATCATTGAACTGATAAAAAGAGCTCCTGTATGGATTTGCTCGAGTGCGACTCCAATACCGATAGATAGAAGGAGAGAGACATTGAAATACAGGAAGGAACAGCGTCGCGAGAAAGGCAGCTGGGTGTCATCTTTAATGGCATGATTTCCTGAAGGATTGAAGGAAATCATTTTCTTGGTAGATTATAGTTTCTGCTTGTTTGTGAAAATTTTCTTGACTGTATATTAGCTATATAGTGGAAAATAAAGACGAGGTTAAACGCTTACATAACACAAAGTGATGAAAAGGAGAAAGTTATGAAAAAAGTGGTAGGATTATTGCTGTGTGGTGTGCTGGCCGTAAGTGCGGCTGCCTGTTCGCCGAAGAAGGAAGTTAAAACGCTGACAGGTACCGGCAAGGGCTTTGGCGGTGAAATTACCGTAACGGTAACAACTGAGGATGGAAAAATCACCAAAGTAGAAGCAGTCGGTGAAAAAGAGACGCAGGGGATTGGATCAAATGCGATTGAACAGCTGCCGGCGAAAATCGTTGAGGCAGGTAATACAGATGTGGATACCATCGCAGGTGCGACCGTTTCCAGTAAGGGAATCCTTTATGCGGTAAATAACGCGTTAGATCCTGAGGCATATCCATGGCCGATTGAAGAGAGTAAGAAGGATGTCAATGAGGTTGTGGCTTCTGATGCCGATATGGGCTTTGGTGTTGCCAGCTCAGGCCGTGTAGGTCCGGGCAAGGATGATCAGGAAGTCCAGGTTTACAGCTTTAATCAGGTCTATGCAAGTGCGATTTTTGACAAAGAAGGAAAAATCTTAGAATTGCATATTGATCAGCTGGAAGTGGCGACACCGAATTATGACGGTGAAACGATGCCGCATTTCAGCGGTTATCCAGGCCAGACCGGCTATAATATCGATGAAAATCACGACGGCAAGGTTGATGGTGTTACTGAGAATACTGAAGACTTGTTTATGTCTGAAATTGATGGCTGGAAGACTAAGCGCGAACGCGGTGACGGTTATGTGATGGGTACCGGTTATTGGTATCAGCAGATGGATAAATATGAATCAATTTTTGTCGGCATGAGCGTTGATGAGGTTGAGGAATGGTTTGCGAAATACTGCTCAGATCTAAACGGACGTCCATTGCAGGCTAATGCTTCCAAGGATGAAGACGTAAAGAAATATGAAGCGTTAAGTCAGGAAGAAAAGGATATGCTTGCCGATGTGACATCTTCTGCGACGATGAGTCTGCAGGATGGTCATGGCGATATCTTAAAAGCAATCAAAAAGGCTTATGAGAACCGCCGTCCTTTAACGATTGAAGGCGCGAAGGGATTAGGCTTTGGTGTCGCTAACTCAGGCCGTGTAGGTCCGGGCAAGGATGATCAGGAAGTACAGGTTTACAGCTTTAATGATGTATTTGTAACTACGTTATTTGATGAGAATGATAAGATTGCCGCGATGATGATTGATCAGCTGGAAGTGGCAACACCAAATTATGATGGTGAAACAATGCCGCATTTCAGCGGTTATCCGGGTCAAAGCTATAATATCGATGAGAACCATGACGGCAAGGTTGATGGTGTTACTGAGAATACTGAAGACTTGTTTATGTCTGAAATTGATGGCTGGAAGACTAAGCGCGAACGCGGTGACGGTTATGTGATGGGTACCGGTTATTGGTATCAGCAGATGGATAAATATGAATCAATTTTTGTCGGCATGAGCGTTGATGAGGTTGAGGAATGGTTTGCGAAATACTGCTCAGATCTAAACGGACGTCCATTGCAGGCTAATGCTTCCAAGGATGAAGACGTAAAGAAATATGAAGCGTTAAGTCAGGAAGAAAAGGATATGCTTGCCGATGTGACATCTTCTGCGACGATGAGTCTGCAGGATGGTCATGGCGATATCTTAAAAGCGATCCGCAAGAGCTTGGAAAATAAACATGCGATTGATTTAAAGATTGGACAATAGTAAAAGAAGGACCCTTGATGGGTCCTTTGCTTATTCAATGATACCAGCTTTTAATTTACGGCGTTTCAGCCAGCCGCCCTGCAGATAATAGAGGATAAAGAAAATAGAAGTCACGATCCAGGTTATAGGATAACATTGCAGAATCTTATCCAGTAATACGTTTTGCGGCATATAATATGCTATCCAAGCAATTCTTAAGCCGCAGATACCCAAGGCAGTCATCACCATCGGTACAAAGGATTCACCGCAGCCGCGCATGGCGCCTGAAAGCAGCTCAATGCATACATAACAGACATAAAAGGGGCCTAAAATCCATAGTATCTGCATACCGATTTCAATGACCTGAGCATCATTGGTAAAGAGGCGATAGATGAATTGACCGGTACTTAAGAAGAGGCATGAAATCGCGATGGCGGTTATCGAGGCCATAAGTATCGATATTTTTACACTCTTATGCACACGATCAAGCTTGCGGGCGCCAAAGTTTTGACCGACAAAGGTAGTGATAGCTACGCCAAAAGCACCCATCACCATCCAGAATAAGCCGTCAATTTTACCATAAGCCGTCCAAGCGGCAATCGAATTTGTACCATAAGCATTAATGCTTGACTGAATGATAACATTAGAAATCGCGTACATGACCGACTGCAGACCTGCCGGCAGACCGATAATGATAATTTCTTTTAAAATGGTTGGGTTTAAGCGGATTTCGCGCGGATGCAGCTGATAAAGCGTATCAGAACGGATCAGCGTATAGGAGACAAGGATTGCGCTCACCAGCTGAGAAAGGATGGTTGCGACGGCAACCCCCATGACTTCCCAGCGAAAGATTACAACGAATAATAAATCCAGAACGATATTGACACCGCAGGCAGCAATCAGATAATACAGCGGCCGTTTGGCATCACCGACAGCCCGTAAAAGCCCGGAACCCATATTATAAATCATCTGCGGAATGACACCGATAAAATATATCCGCAGATAGGTTAAGGAATAAGCCATGATTTCCTCAGGTGTCTGCATCATCCGCATGGCACTTTCCGCCCCGAAGATGCCGATAACCATCAATATAGCACCGCCCAATATTCCCAACGCGATAGAAGTATGAACTGAGCGATGAATGTTTTCACGATCCTGAGCACCGAAGTATTGCGCTAAAACAACACCGGCACCTGAGGAGAGACCAACGAAAAAGCCAACCGTTAGGTTAATCAGTGTACCGGTCGTACCGCCCACAGACGCAAGGGCTTCCTTGCCGACAAAATTACCGACGATAATCGCATCGACCGTATTGTAAAGCTGTTGGAAAAAGGTACCTAAGACGATAGGGAAAAAGAAAATCAGCAGCTGTTTCCAAATGACCCCTTCCGTAATCCCATTAACGGTATTTTTCATAAACATCCCTCCTAAAAATATAAAATGTACCCATAAAACTATGAGTACATGTTCACCCTGAACAAGTAAGATTTATTCAAAAAACCTTCATGCAGATAAGTTTACATGAAGCAGATTTGCCTGTCAATATTTGTTGGTTACTTTATCATTAAGAATGACATTTTTAATCATTATTTACAGAAAGAAATGAAAAATATGTTATAATTAACTTAAACTAACATAGTATGGAAAGAGGTGACGAATGAGAAAGTTAAAACAGAAAATTAATGAAGCATTGGCTTCGGTAATTCCGATTACCTTGATTGTCTTTATATTAAGTATTACCATCGCACCGCTGCCGCTTGGCATGATGCTGATGTTTTTGGCAGGGGCTTTACTGCTGGTTGCCGGCATGGGTTTCTTTGCGCTGGGAGCGGAGCTGTCGATGATGCCGATTGGTGAAGGGGCAGGCAGTGAATTGGTAAAAAGCCGATGCTTGCCGATCATGATTCTTGTGACCTTTGCGATGGGTGTGATTATTACGGCCGCTGAACCGGATTTAACCGTATTAGCACATCAAGTGCCGGCCGTTCCGGATCGTATTTTGATTTGGACTGTGGCCGCAGGTGTAGGCATTTTTCTCGTTTTGGCATTGCTGAGAACCATCTTTAAGCTCAAACTGAAATATATGCTGCTGATTTTATATGCGGCAGTCTTCATTTTGGCTTATTTTACGCCTGACAGCTTTTTAGCTGTTGCTTTTGACAGCGGCGGTGTGACTACCGGCCCAATTACCGTACCCTTTATCATGGCATTGGGTATCGGACTGGCTCGCTTCAATGATGAAGCCCATTCACAGGAAGAAAGCTTTGGTTTAGTCGCGCTGTGTTCCATCGGTCCTATTTTGGCGGTGCTGATATTAGGCATTCTTTATCATCCTGAGGGGGTCAGTTATACGCCCTTTGAGATGGTTCATGTTGAGACGACACAGGATGTCTTTAAAACCTTTATGGCAGAAATACCGCATACAATTTTTGAAGTAGGTAAAGCGCTGGGGCCGATTTTAATCTTCTTCTGCCTGTTTCAGTGCGTGACCCGCTGTTTCTTAAAACGTCAGTTAATCAAAATTATCATTGGTACAATTTATACATTTATTGGTCTTGTTTTATTTCTATGCGGCGTAAATGTCGGTTTTATGCCGGCGGGCAGTTATCTGGGCGCCCAAATTGTCACACTGTCTTATGCGTGGATTTTGATACCGATCGGTATGATCATCGGCTATTTTATCGTAAAGGCTGAACCGGCGGTTCATGTGCTCAAGGAACAGGTGGCTGAAATTTCAGCGGGAACGATCTCTGCACGGGCGATGGAGCTTTCTCTGTCAATTGGTGTAGCTTTATCCTTAGGCATTGCGATGCTGAGAATTTTAAGCGGGATCAATATCATGTTTTTTCTGCTCCCCGGCTATGCGCTGTCTTTGCTTTTGAGTTTTTATGTACCGGAAATTTTTACGGCTATTGCTTTTGACAGCGGCGGGGTTGCCAGCGGTCCGATGACGGCGACATTTCTGCTGCCTTTTGCGATGGGGGCCTGTGAAGCGATTGGCGGTAATGTTTTAACCGATGCGTTTGGTATCGTTGCCCTTGTAGCGATGACACCGCTGCTGACGATTCAGCTTTTGGGATTGATTATGAAGCTGAAACAGCGTGAGCTTAAGCTTGATTTAGAGGGTGATGACCAGATTATTAATTTTGAGGAGGCTGAACTATGAGCAAAGCGACAGTAAAATGTATGGTACTGATCGTTAATCGTGATCAGGGCAATCGAATCGGCAGTATCTGCCATCAGCATCAGCTGTACTTCTCTTATGCGTGTATGGCATCAGGCACCGCCAGCAGTGAGTATTTGAATTATCTCGGTCTGGGAGAAACGGAAAAAGAGCTGGTATTTACTTTTGCGCCTGCCCATGTTCTTGCATCACTTCAAAAGGCAATCGCGGCGGCAATTCATATTGAAAAACCAAACAGCGGGATTATTTTTACCATGCCGCTGAGCAGTATCAGCAGTTTATTTTTAAAAAATATCATGCTTAATCATGGCGAGGAGACAGTGTCTATGGAAGAAGGTAAATATGCTTTAATTTGTGCAGTTGTAAACAAGGGCTGTCAGGAGTTAGTAATGGCAGAAGCTAGAAAGGCCGGGGCTAAGGGCGGCACCTTGCTGCATGCTCGCTCATTAGACAGTGAAGCCAGTCAGTCATTCATGGGACTGACGGTTCAAGCGGAAAAGGATGTGATTTTGATTCTGAGTACGGCGGATAAGAAGCAGGCTATTATGGAAGCAGTCAATCAGACCTGCGGCTTGAAGAGTGAGGCCGGCGGCTGTTTGTTTGCGCTGCCGGTTGATAGTGTGCTGGGCTGTAACTGCTGATAAGGCTTGCTTGATTTAGCTGCTTATGCTATGATAATAACAGGGAATGAAGTTCTCCCTCGGAATAAACCGAAACCGCGTAAAGCTGATGACTTCTGCAACTTTTTTGTTGTGGATCATCAGCTTTTTTTTGAAAGGGGATTAATTATGTTAACAAGCTTAGCCTTACTATTTATTGTGGGATTATTTGCAGGCTCAGCAGCTGAAAAGCTGCATCTGCCTCCGTTATTTGGCATGCTTCTGGCAGGAATATTGTTGGGGCCCTTTGGCCTGCGTCTGCTCAGTGATTCACTGCTGTCCATCTCTGCTGATTTAAGACAGCTCGCATTGGTAATCATTTTGCTGAGAGCGGGTCTGTCATTAGATATTAATGATTTAAAAAGGGTGGGCCGGCCGGCGTTTCTGATGTGTTTTCTGCCTGCCTGCTTTGAAATTGCCGCCATGGTGCTGATCGCGCCGCGCATCTTCAATATTACGGTCATTGAAGCAGCCTTGCTGGGCAGTGTTATCGGCGCTGTTTCACCCGCAGTCATTGTGCCTAAAATGCTGAAGCTTATGGAAAGTGGCTATGGCAGTGAGAAGAGTATTCCGCAGCTGATTTTGGCTGGTGCTTCGGTTGATGATGTGTTTGTGATCGTATTGTTTTCCATTTTCACATCCTTAGCGGCTGGCGGTACCGTGACGCTGCTCAGCTTTGCCGATATTCCCGTCTCTATTCTTTTAGGCGCGCTGATCGGCTGTCTGAGCGGCTGGCTGCTACAACGGCTTTTAAAATGGGTGAAGTCTGAGCCCTATCAAGTCTTGCTTGTCCTGAGCGCGGCATTGCTGCTGTGTGGATTGGAAAATAGCTTAAAGGGCCGGGTGGCGCTTTCGGGCTTATTAGCGGTGATGAGTATGGGAATCACTCTTCAAAAATGCTCGCCGCATCATGCCAAAACACTGCCGCCCATCTTCTCAACATTATGGAAAGGCGGAGAAATCATGCTGTTTGTCTTAGTCGGCGCTGCTGTAAATATCAATTATGCTGCAGCGGCTGGCTTACCTGCCGTCTTCCTGATATTCTGTGTGCTGGCAATTCGCATGCTGGGCGTGGCCTGCTGTCTGTTTAAGAGTGATCTAAGCGGCCGTGAGCGTCTTTTCTGTATGATTGCCTATACGCCAAAAGCTACTGTTCAGGCAGCGATTGGCTCAATTCCGCTGGCGATGGGTTTGCCATGCGGAGAGCTGATTCTGACTATCGCGGTATTATCGATTCTGATTACAGCCCCTTTAGGCGCCTTTATGATTGATTTAACTTATCCTAAATTGCTTCAGCATACTTCCTGATCTGGATAAATTATTTGCATGTCCCTTCACTTTGCTGATACAATAAGGACTGAAAGGCGTGATTAAATGATTAAATGGATCGTAACCGATATGGATGGAACCTTACTGAACAGTCAGGATCAAATCAGCAGCCGCAATAAGGCGGTATTAATGAAATGTCAGCAGCAGGGAATCAAGCTGATTCTGGCCAGCGGCCGCAGTCAGTACCGGCTTTATCCTTATGCGCAAGCTTTGGATATGAAAAAATATGATGGCTATTTTATCGAGGTCAACGGGATGGCATACCGTCATCTGCAAAGCAATGAACGGGTTTTATTTAAGCGATTAAATCATGAACAGATCGTTGCTGTTTTTAATGAACTGAAAAAATATGGCGGTGAGATTCAGTGTTATCTTGATGATACGATCTATATGGCTATGACGCCTTGGGTCTTTGCGCAAAAGCAGAAGGAACGGAAAGAACTGCAGCTGCCGGATGATTATCCATGGACGGGCGGCGCCTGGGGCTGGCTAGGCGATACCCGTAACGGTTATCCGTATATTCATTGGGTTTATTCAGCAGCCCAGCTGCCAAGGGAATTAAATAAAATAACTTTTATGCGTGAGCCAGAATATGTCACTTCCATCATGGCGGAGCTGAGTGAGCGCTTTGCGGATTGTGAATTAGTGCGCCCGGTTCCCAGAGCCATCGAATTTTCACCAAAGGGAATTACGAAAGGCAGCTGTCTTGAAAAACTGATGAAGGATGAAAACATCGGTGTTGATGAAGTGCTGGTAATAGGTGATGGTGAAAATGATATCGATATGTTTTCTAAAGTAAAATATTCAGTAGCCATGGGTAACGCGGAAGCTTATGTTAAAGAGCGGGCGTATGATCTGACCTTAAGCAATGATGAGGATGGTGTAGCGGCCGCTATTGAAAAATACTGCTTTTAAATAGCTGATTTTAACGAAATAAGGCTTTTGGCAGGCATTCGCAACCACTGGTTGACAACTTTCAAGACGCGGTTGGTGTTCATGACAGCAGCATTCTTGATAAGATGAGCTTGTCAGGAAAGGAGTTTTATTATGAATCTATCCGATCGAATTCAGCAGTTAAGAAAGCAGCGGGGCATCTCACAGGAGGGCTTGGCGGATCAGCTCGGCGTTTCAAGGCAGGCAGTATCAAAATGGGAAAGTGAACAGAGCATTCCCGATTTAGATAAGATTATCCTGCTGAGTGAATATTTTGGAGTTACGACAGATTATCTACTCAAGGGCATCGAGGAAGCTGACAATGGCAAGCAGCTGCCCAATGCCAATATCTTTGTGATCACAGCAACGGTACTTAATTTTATCGGCTTGATTATGTCGGCGGCGGTTTGGTATGAAGAACAGCTTGCGACCTCAATTGTCATTGGTTTAGTTATTATGGCAGTTGGCTGCATGGTTTATGGAATTGGCATGTTTACCGCTTCAGAAGCTACAAAAGCTGGTGCCAGCTGCAATTTCTGGATGATTAATATCTGGCTGCTGACGCTGATTCCATTTTCATTTATCTATAATATACTCTTGATTGGCTATGCCGCCCCGTATCCGCAGCTTGTACAGCCATTGATCGCATATCCGCTTTTTTGGTTTGTCTACATCGCGGTAGGGTTATGTGTCACGATGGTTATGGTAAAAAGACGCCGTGCAAGTAAATGAAAGATCATTGAAAAGCTATGCATTAAATCTATAAATTGCACCAATCAATGATGATCCGACATCTCACTGTCGGATTTTTTCTTTCATCAGATTATTTCTGCAATTTTAAACAATTCAAAATTGCAGTTACTTTACATGTTTTTGCAATTTGTTAGAATTAAAACAAAATAAATCCCTGTTAAAATGAAAATGTAACAGGAGCAATTGAAAGAAGGGATGACTGACGTGAAGCTTCAATTAAAAAACCGCCAGATCGAAATATTAAAAAATCTGATTGCTGCTGGCACACCGATGGATATAACGGTATTGATGAATCGCTTTGGCAAAAGTGAGCGAACGATTCGCTATGATTTGAATGAGATTCGTGAAGCGCTTGAAAAGCAGGGGATTGATGTACGGACAAAGGCTAAAAAGGGGTTTTATATCCCCGCTGAACAAAAGCCCAAGGCCAGCCGTGTCATTGCTGAGAATGGTCAGCAGGAGGAGCCGTCATTGCTGGATGATTCCGATGAAACAAGGAATAATTCAATGCTGCTTTATCTGATGCTGCAAAGCAAGCCGATCAGCGCTGATGAGATTGCCGATACCTTCTATATCTCACGTTCAACTGCAATCCGTATTCTGAATAACTTAGAAGCGGCTTTCAGCGGTATCCGCGTCAATTCACAAAAGGCCTATGGCTATCAGTTAGAGGCAGAGGAGTTCATGCTGCGCAAGATTGTGACACAGCTATTGGTAAGCGCATTTAAAGGCAGCTATACACCGGAAGATTGGTATTTGCTGCTGCCGCGTATCCTTAAGGAAGAGATTTCAATGCTGACCATCAGCGATGTCTCACAGGCAATCAAAAAGGTGAACACACATTATAATGTCTGGCTCTCCAATACAGCTTTTATCAATCTGCTGAGCTATTGTCTGATCCGCGATCTGCGGCTGCGCAAGGGTTTTACACAAAATAACCAAAAGGCAGCGGGCAGTGATTATACAATGGCGCTGCTTCAGGAGCTTGGCAACCGCGGTATCAATACGCTGGAAGTTCAATGGATGAATACGATTTTAAATTCTAATGGTATCTTTGTAAATCAAAGCTGTTTGGATCTGAATGAATTGGATCACGCGCTTGATGAGATGCTTGAGCTGCTGAAAGCAGATAAGCATCATCTGCCTTATGTCTTTGATACGATTACCTTATATGATGATCTGTATGAGCATCTTCAGCATACGATCAACAAAGAATATCTGCATCTTGAAAATGATGAGAATCCTTTAATTGATGAATTGAAAGAAAATTACGCAGATTTTTATTTATTAGCTAATGATTTTGCAGACATCTTTGAAAAGCATTTTCTGATGAAGCTCTCTGAGAATGAAATCAGCTATCTGGCAATTTATCTTTATAAGAATCTGATCAATCAGACAGCAAGCAACAAAAAGGTTTTGGTTGTCTGTGCGACCGGCAAGGGGTTAAGCAACCTGCTGACAACGCGTATCCGCAATGTGTTCCAGAATCTGACAATTGTTGGTTCGGTATCGCCTTATCAGCTTGACAACATCAATTTGTGGAAGGATATCGATTTTGTGATATCAACGATTCCAATTGCACATTCGGCTTATCCGGTCATTAAGATTTCCCGAATCTTATCGATGGAGGATATTCAGCGGATACAGGAATTTCTGCATTATGGGAAATTCATTGATTCTATTCCGATGGATCACAGTAATTCAGCTTCCTTTAATGCTAAGAATGATCCTTTTGATTTATACAAGGATGAGCTAGATCCCAGCAAGACTGATTTGGCAGCGGCTTCAACCTTATACAGTAAGCTGCAGCTGACCTTGCTTGAATATATCAGCAAGCTGCCGCCTGAGGTTTCGATGGGTCAGGACGCGGTACTCGGTATGCTGATTCATATGAGTATGGCAGTGCCACGCTGGTTTTCTCAGCAGAATGAAGAAGATGAGGAAGAAATTATTGAGGCTTATTATAAATACCGCGATGAACAGAGTAATGTGTTTGATTTAATGGAAAAATTCTTCGCTCTTGTTGAGGAAAGCTTATTGATTACAATTCCGATTCATGAGCGGTACGCGTTTTTCCTCTATATATTCAACAAGGAGGTTTGACACATGTTGGAACTACTGATTAAGAATGGCAGTCTGCTGAGTCCGGTCAATGGTTATCATCAGGAAGTGATGGATATCCTGCTGAAAAATGGCCGGATTGAAAAAATCGCACCGCACATTGAAGCGGCAAACGCAGAGGTGATTGATGCTTCCGGCTGTTTAGTAACACCAGGTCTGATTGATATTCATGTGCATTGTTTCCCGCAATGTTCACTGGGTATTGAACCGGATGTATTGGGTATCAAACGCGGGGCAACGACGATCTTTGATGCCGGCAGCAGCGGCGCTTTGAATTATGAGACTTTCCGCAGTGAGTATATTGACCGCAGCAAAACAAAGGTCTTCACCTTACTGAATGTCTCTAAGCTGGGGCTGGCTGAACCGCATGAGCTTGATGATCTGAATAAAATTGATCGGCAAGCGCTGAAGGCGGCGGCTGCTAAGTATCCGGATAACATTGTGGGTTTGAAGGCCAGAGCCAGTGCCAGTGTGGTTGGCGCCATGGGGTTTGAACCGATTCGTCTGGCGGCTGAAATCGCTCATGAGGTTAAGCTGCCGCTGATGGTTCATGTCGGCAATTACCCGCCGGCTTTAAAAGATGTGCTGAATGTACTTGAAGCCGGTGATATCGTGACTCATGCTTATCATGGCAAAAAGGGCGGTATCTTAAATGCTGACGGTACAATTATTGAGGAAGCGCTGAACGCGCGCAAACGCGGGGTTCTCTTCGATATTGGACATGGGGTGGCAAGCTTCAGCTTTAAAACCTTTAAACAGGCGATGACGCAGAGCTTTGACTGTGATTTGATTTCAACCGATCTGCATGTGGAGAATTATCAAGGCCCGGTATACAATCTGGCGGCGGTACTTTCAAAACTGCTGAATTGCGGTGAATCGCTTGAAGATGTTATCAGTAAGGCAACCAGTGTTCCGGCTAGACATTATCAGCTGAAGGGACTGGGAGAATTGAAAGAAGGCTTTATCGGTGATCTATCCGTGATGAAGCTGAGTGACTGTGATGAAGCGGTTGTGGATTCGATTGGTGATTCATTAACGCTGAAGCAGCGGCTGACTTTAGTCAATACGATTTATAGCAGGGGGGATGAAATTGAAGTATTTAGACACGATACTGAACAATAGTGATGTCAGTGCGGAAGTAAGCGAAGAAATCGTACGCTGCATGAAGCAGGTCGATGAGAAGCTTAAGCAGTTAAAGATTGAATTCAGTGATGAGAATGCGGAAATGGTGTTTACGAATCATTTAGTAGCACTTACGAAACGTATTTTGAGTAAGGAATTTATTCCGGATCTTGATGATTCACTGATGGAAGGAGTTTCTTTACAGGCGATGCAGCTTTCAGAAGAATTGGTAAAGGATTTGTTTGAAAGCCATGGCTGTGAAGTAAATAAATCAGAGTTATTTTTAGTAGCTACTCATATTCAATTATATCTCGAAAACAGAAAGGATGGGAAAAACAATGAGTAAGGAAATTTTAGTAGTAATCGGTCATCGTATGGGTAAAGGTCAGGCGGTAGCCAGAGGTGTTGAAAAGGCAGGCGGTAAGGCAATCGTTATTCCAGGCATGGCAGCGGATATGAAATTAGGCGATGTGATGCATGAAAATAATGCCGATTTAGGGATCAGCTTCTGCGGCAGCGGCGGTGCCGGCGCATTGACAGCTCAAAATAAATATGGCTATAAGGCTAAATCTGAGCTGCGTTCAATTGAAGCCGCCTGTACAGCTGTTGAAGATGGCTGTAAGGTAGTCGGACTGGGCTTCATGGATGTGGAAGACTTAGGTCAAAGACTTGTGGAAACATACCGTAAAGTACACGGAGAGTAGTCATGAGCGAGCAGCTGCTGAAGGAGATGGATCATACTGTTACGGTGACAATGAGCGGTGACGGTATGGTTGATACGGTGGGGAAGATTTTTAATATGATGCGCAAGCAAGTATTCCAGGATATCAACAAGCCGATCATCCAGATGGATACTCAGGAAGTCTATTTTGACAAGGTGGATGTCACAGAAAAGAAGGAAGCTTTCCTGTTTATCTTCATGCCAAGAGTACGCCGTTATTACACGGTAACTGCCCGCATTGTATTAAAGGTTAAGTATTTAGATGTCCAAGAGGAGGATAAGTAAATGAATGTCGAGGTTATACTTTATTCAGTAATTATTGGTGTTATCGGCGGCGGCTGTATCGCGGCCGGTGCTGCCAGAATGTTCCATGCACCTGAGATTCAGGCGATGGGCGCATTCAGAACATTGGGAGAATTTAACGCATGTAACGGAGACCCGGTTGCCCATTTCTCATTCGGGTTAGGGTTCTTCTTCTCAGCAGCGGCTTCTGCGTTAGGTGCCGGTGCTTTATCAGGGGATGTATTCCATCGTATTGTACCAAACTGGGCGGCTGCGTCATTGCTGGTTAAAAACCGTAATGTTGAAGAAACGATCCAGAATCCGCGCAAAATGATGATGGCTGGTTCAGTAATCGGCGCCTTAATTGTTACCTTCCTTAATACGATGGCGACAATTATTCCAGAAAAGCTTTCTTTGATTGCGAATAACGTATTGACACCAGCTACCGGTTGGATGCTGAATCCGGTCATGCCTGCTATTTTCTGGCTGGCAGCGATTGACGCGGGCCGTTACACAGGTATGTGGGGTACGATTTTAGGCGGTATTTCCGCATTAGTATCAGGCAATGCGGTGCCAGGTATCGTATTAGGTATCCTGATTGGTAAATCAGCTGAAGAAAATGGTTATAAGAGCGGCATCGTTAAGGTTCTGATTGCAATTGTTGTGGTAATGTTCATTGCCATCGCATACTTCAGAGGCTTCTTTGCTAAGCTTGGTCTGTAGGAGGAACAATCAATGGAAAAGAAAACATTTGCACAAAAGGTTGATGCCTTTTTAATGAAAGATGAAACGTTTATTTTATTGATTATGGGAGCTGCGGCGGCAATCTTCGCAGGTACCTTTATGTATATTAAATTCGGCACGGGTGCATTTAATGATATCGCGATTGTACAAATGCTCAGAGATGGTCTTGACGGCGGTGATTTCGCGGCAGCGGCAGGCTTTGCGGCTGGCTTCTTGATTGCCCGTGTACTGGAAGGACCATTAGTAGGTATTCTTGATATCGGCGGTTCTTTGATGACAGGTGTTGGTATCGGTATTCCGGCATTATTATTATCGATGGGTGTTACAATGCCATTTGACAATATTCTGTTCGCATTAGTAACCGGCGCAGTGATCGGTCTTGTCTTAGGTGCGGTAATCATCGGTATTCGTAAGCTGGTTCCGGATGGTGTTGCGGTTGGCGGTACTAGTATCATGATGGGTGCTGGTAATGCGACCGGCCGTTATTTGGGCCCGATGATTATTGTAGCTGCTTGTCAGTATAATGTTTGGGCTGGTATCGGTTCAATTATCGGCGGTGCGATTTTCTACAAATTAGGTAAAGAAATGACCGGCGGCGCGATCCTTGGCGCTATGATTCTCGGCGCATTCTTCCTATAGGATCAATTGCTATGAGCATTTATTCAACGATCGGACTGCCAAGAGTGATTAATGCGGCCGGCCGAATGACAGCACTTGGTGTTTCTACCCTTAGTGATGAGGTTGCCAGGGCAGTTGTCGAAGGCGGTCAGTCTTATGTGGTTATCGATGAATTAATGGATAAAGCCGGCGAAATTATCGCTGCCTATACAAAAGCAGAAGCCAGTCTGGTAACATCCAGTGCTTCAGCGGGAATCTGCATGAGTGTGGCCGGTGTTATTTCTAAAGGCAAGAAATCAATTGTTGAAAGACTTCCTGATTCGAGCGGCTTGGCGAATGAGATTTTGCTGATGAAGGGGCATGTCGTTCAGTTCGGCGCGCCGATTACCTCACTGATCCGCCTGGGCGGCGGTCAGCCTGTTGAGGTTGGCATGGCTAATGATGTCAGTGAAACCGATATGATTGAGGCAATCAGCGATAAAACAGCGGCATTGCTTTATGTCAAAAGTCATCACTGTATTCAGAAGGGAATGCTCAGTCTTGAGAAAATGATTGTAATTGCGCATGCTCATAATCTGCCGCTGATTGTTGACGCGGCAGCCGAAGAGGATATGTGCAAATATGTTGCGATGGGTGCTGATCTTGTTATTTACAGCGGTGCTAAAGCACTTGAAGCGCCGACTTCCGGTTTTGTAACCGGCAAAAAGCAGTATATAAATTATGCCAGAAAGCAGTATAATGGTATTGCCAGACCGATGAAAATCGGTAAGGAAGGCATCATGGGACTGTTAAAGGCAATGGAGCTTTATTTTAATAAAGATCATGCTGCCGAGGTTAAGCTGAATCTTGAAAGTGTTGCTTATCTGAATGAGCAGATCAATCAGATCAAAGGCTTAACGGCAATACAGGTTCAGGATGAGGCCGGCCGTGAGATTTATCGTTCTCAGGTCAGTGTTGATGAATCACTGACTCATAAGTCAGCTTTAACCATCGATGCTGAGCTGCGTTCAGGGAATCCAGCGATTCACTGCCGCAAGCATTTGCTGAGTATGGGAATCTTATCCTTTGATACCCGACCTTTGGGTAAGGGGGATAAGGAAATCATCGCTGCGCGTCTAAAAGAAATTGTGGAGGGTTAATATGTCAAATATCAATTATTATAACGATCGTGTATGTCTGAATGTACTGGCAGGTAATTTGGAAAACGCGAAGGAAATCTATGCGGCTGCCGAAAAGCATGTAGTTGTCGGTGTGCTGTCAGCGAATTATCCTGATGTGCCAAGTGCTGTCGAGGATATGAAGAAATACAATGAAGCTCTGGAAGGCAATCTTTCTGTAGGGCTTGGCGGCGGCAACCCGAATCAGTGGCGGGCCGTTGCTGAAATCGCTAAGGAAATCAAGGCTAATCATTTCAATCAGGTTTTCTCAGCCGTAGGCTGGACACGGGCGAATGTCGGTGACGACTGCTCACATATCAATGCGCTGGTATCACCTACCGGCACACCGGGTTTAGTTAAAATTTCTACCGGGCCGTTAAGCAAGGACGCTGAGCCGGCATTGGTACCGGTTGCTACAGCTATTGCGATGATTAAGGAAATGGGCGGCAATTCCGTGAAATTCTTCCCAATGGGCGGTTTAAAGTGTAAAGATGAGCTGATTGCGGTAGCAAAGGCTTGTGCACAGGCTGACTTCATTCTTGAGCCAACCGGCGGTATCGATTTGGATAACTTTAAGGAAATCCTTCAAATCATTTTAGATGCTGGTGTCAAGCAGACCATTCCGCATGTTTATACATCAATTATTGATAAGGAAAGCGGCTGCACCCGGATCGAAGATGTAAAAACTTTAATGAGCATTGTGAAAGAACTTGCTTAAATAAATCAAAGAGGCAATTCTGCCTCTTTCTTACTTTAGAAATGAGGGAAACGAATGAATATCTATACAGAGAATGGTTTACATGGCGTTATCAATGCTTCTGGCAGAATGACTAAGCTAGGTGTTTCAACTGTCAGTGAAGAGGTCGGCAAAACATTGGTTGAGGCGGCTGGCAATTATGTAGTCATTGATGAATTGCTTGAATGGGCTGGCAAACGTATCGGCGAGCTGATCGGCTGTGAAGATGCCTGTGTTACTTCCAGTGCCTCCAGCGGCATTGCATTGAGTGTGGCCTCGCTGATCTGCGGTGATGATCTGCAGAAGGTGCATCGTTTTAGTGAAACGGTGTTGAATACAAAAAAGCGTGAGGTTATCTTGTTAAAGGGACATAATGTTGATTTTGGCGCGCCGATTGATTCAATGATTGAAATCGGCGGCGGCAAGGTTGTGGAAGTCGGTTATGCCAATGGTTCGAAAATTGAAGATATTACGCATGCCGTTAATGAGAATACGTGTGCGATTTTCTTTGTGAAGAGTCATCACTGTGTTCAAAAGGATATGGTTGATGTGCAGACGGTTATTAAAGCTGCCAATCAGCTTAATATTCCATGTATTGTCGACGCGGCGGCGGAAGAGGATCTGTCTAAGTATGTACAGATGGGCGCTGATTTTGTCTGCTATTCAGGTGCTAAAGCATTATCCGGACCGACCAGCGGCTTTGTCGCCTGCGCGCACAGTAAAGATGCGGCGAATATGCGGCTTCAATACAAGGGTATTGGCCGGGTTATGAAAATCGGCAAGGAAAATACGATGGGCTTGGTGAAGGCGATTGAAATCTATCAGCGCAATCACGGTTATGTGCCAACGGTTACTTATGAAGATTTAAAAGCATTCACGGAAAGCTGCAATACCATTAAGGGAATCACAGCTTCGATTATTCAAGATGAAGCAGGACGCGCTATTTATCGCAGTAAGATCAATGTCAGCGAGGCTGAATACGGCATGAATGCCAAAGCGCTGGTGAAACAGCTGCAGGCTCATGATCCGGCAATCTATACCCGCGATTATCAGGCTAATATCGGTTCAATCGCGATTGATCCGCGGCCTTTGAAAAATAAAGGCGAGCTGGATACGATTTTTGAAGTATTAAAGAAATTAGGTAAATAAGTTTGCCCCGGGATATTTCTCGGGGTATACTGTTTCTGTAAGCAAAGGAGGCAATTTATGGATAATTTTGTATTCTATAACCCAGCTAAAATCATTTTTGGCAAGGATCAGGAAAAAACAGCAGGCGAATGGATCAGAAAATATGATGGACATAAGGTATTGCTGCATTACGGCGGCGGTTCAATTAAGAAAAACGGTGTCTATGATACGATTATCGCTTCTTTGAAAGCGAATGATCTGCCTTTTGTTGAGCTTGGCGGGGTGGTGCCGAATCCGCGTTATTCACTCATTCAGGAAGGCATCGCATTATGTAAGCGTGAAGGTGTCGATTTTATTTTAGCTGTCGGCGGCGGCAGTGTCATCGATTCTGCGAAAGGCATTGCGGCAGGTGTATTGCTAAATGAAGATGAAGATTTATGGGAAGATTATTATATGTTTAAACGCGGCCCTGAAAAAGCGCTGCCGCTAGGTACGGTATTAACAATTCCGGCTACCGGTTCAGAAAGCTCGCGCAGCTCGGTAGTAACTAATGAAGCCACTCATTTTAAGCGTTCCATGGCTGCTGACTGCATGATCCCTAAGTTTTCAATCATCAATCCAAAGACGCATTATTCACTGCCGCCTTATCAGATTGCCTGCGGCTGTGCTGATATTCTGGCTCATCTGATGGAGCGTTATTTCACACCCACTGAAAATGTTGATTTCACTGATCGGATGCTGGAGGCAAGCATGAAAACGGTAATCAACTACGCGCCGCTGGCTATCAAGTATCCAACTGATTATAATATCCGGGCTGAAATAGCGTGGGTGGGAACCATCGCCCATAATGGCTTATTAAATACCGGCCGCCTTGGTGATTGGGCAAGTCATGATCTGGAACATGAATTAGGTGCCATTTATGATATCTATCATGGCGAGGGATTAGCGATTACTTTCCCGGCATGGATGAAATATGTTTATAAACAGAATCCAAAACGCTTTGTGCAATTTGCGCAGCGGGTATGGGATGTAGAATTTTCAGCGGAACAGGAGGAAAGAATCATTCTTGAAGGCATTCATCGTCTTGAGCGCTTCTTTACTGAATTAGGTTTGCCGATCCGCTGTTCACAGCTGCATATCGATCATTCAAGATTTAGAGAAATGGCTCAGAAAATCATGGTTAACCGCGATCATGAGGGTGAATTCATGAAGCTCTATGAAGAGGACTGCTATCAGATTTACTGTTTGTCTGAATAATTGTTTAGTTTTGATATAAAATCTCATCAACATCATAAAATTTAATTAAAAATATGGATAATCTATTCAAAATATAGATTATCTTTATTTATTATATGGAAATTCTATGGTTATCAAAGATTTTTGATAATTGGCTCTCTTTAAAAGCAGGGGCTGTAATGGTATACTTGTACTATATGAAAACGCTTTAATAGTGTTTTAGACGGAGGTGTTTATGAGCGAAATAAAGATTGAAGATTTTAGTTCGCCCCAGCATGAAGCGAAGCTGTTTATTCTGAAAAATGATGAGTTGTGTGTCAAAATCACCAACTACGGCGCCGCTATTACAGCGATCTTAATGAAGGATCGCCAGGGGAAGGTTGATGATATCGTTTTAGGTTTTGATGATTTGGATGGTTATCTGAAGGACAAGGGCAATATTTATTACGGTGCAACCGTTGGCCGCTGTGCAAACCGCATAGCAAAAGGTAAGTTTACAATCAACGGCGTCGATTATCAGACAGCCATTAATAACGGGCCTAATCATCTGCATGGCGGTATTGATAATTTTTCATCGAAGTTTTTTGATGCCGCGATTGAAAATGACAGTCTGTGTTTGACCTATGTTTCCAAAGATATGGAAGAGGGATATCCAGGCAATCTGACGCTGAAGGTAATCTATACATTAAGCGGCAGTCAGCTGAAAATCGTATACCGCGCAATCAGTGACAAGGATACGGTTTGCAACATCACTAATCACACTTATTATAATCTGTGCGGTGAGGGCAGCGGCGATATCGGCGCCCATCTGCTGCAGATTAAGGCAGACCGTTTTGTAGGCTGTGACAGTGATGGCTTGGGCGGTGAAATCCTTGATGTCAGCGGGACACCCTTTGATTTCAGAATGCCGCATCCAATCGGGGAGCGGATCTATGATGAGGATATCCAGCTGAAAAATGGCTGTGGCTATGACCATCACTTCATTTTTAATGATGATCACGATCAGGTCTTACTTCGGGAAGAGCATTCCGGCCGGCAGATCACTTTTTCTTCAACCCAGAACGGCGCGCAGATTTATACAGCTAACTGGTTTAATGAAGAACACGGCAAAGGCGATTCAATTTATAATTACCGCGGCGGTGTGGCAATTGAATGCCAGCAGATGCCGGATGCAATCAATCGTGAGGGTCAGCCTTCATTGTTAAGAGCGAATGAAGAATATTATCAGGAAACAACATGTACATTTGAGGTGAAATAAAATGAAAAAAATCAGCGTATTAAAAAATGAAATTTTAAATGGAATGCATGATGAGCGTTTAAGAGAAATTTATCTTTGTGATGATGCGGGACTGACAAATCAAAAGCAGCGTTATGTGCAGCTGCTCCATCGTTATGAGACTTTATATGGCGATGAAGAAGCGGCAATCTATTCAGCACCGGGCAGAAGTGAGGTCAGCGGCAATCATACGGATCATCAGTTTGGTAAAGTGCTGGCGGCTTCCATTAATCTGGATGCAATCGCAGTTGTGTCAAAGCGCGATGATGATGTGATTCAAGTTTATTCATCAGGCTTCGAGATTGCCCCGGTGGATCTTAAGGTACTGGCGGTACAGCCAAATGAGGCTGGCCGATCAGAAAGCTTGATCCGCGGCGTGGCAGCTCGTTTAAAGGCGTTGAACTATCAAATCGGCGGTTTTAATGCAGTCATGACTTCCAATGTTTTAAGCGGTTCAGGTTTATCCTCCTCAGCGGCATTTGAGGTATTGATGGGAACCATTCTCTCCTATTTATATAATGAGGGAGCTATTGATCCAGTATTGATTGCTCAGACTGCGCAGTATGCGGAGAATAATTATTTTATGAAACCATGTGGTTTAATGGATCAGTGTGCATGTTCAGTCGGTGGTTTTATCGCCATTGATTTCTTTGATAATCAGCATCCGATCGTAGAAAAACTGGATTTTGATTTTTCTAAGACGGGTTATAATTTGTGTATTACGGATACGCGCGGTGATCATGCGAATCTGACCGATGAATATGCGGCTGTGCCGGCGGAAATGAAGGCTGTGGCAAAAGCGATGGGTCATGAAGTGTTAAGTCAGTGCTCTGAGGATGAATTTTATGCGGCCCTGCCTGAATTGCGGAAGCAGCTTGGCGACCGTCCAATTCTGAGAGCGATTCACCTGTTTGCGGAAAATAAACGGGTTGATGAACTGAAAAAGGCACTGCATGCGGGTGATATTAATGCCTTTATTGATTTGATTAAGGCAAGCGGCCGCAGCTCAGCGATGTATCTGCAGAATATTTATGCGAATTTTGAGGCTAATAATCAGCCGGTATCCGTGGCGCTTGCGGTTTCTGATCATCTGCTTGAGGGTAAGGGCGCATGGCGTGTTCACGGCGGCGGTTTTGCCGGTACGATTCAGGCCTTTGTTAAGAATGAAGATGTAGAGACCTATTATAATGCGATGGAGCATCTGTTTGGTGAAGGCAGCTGCTATATCTTAAAGGTAAGAAATATCGGCGGCTGTCAGGTGCTTGATTAAAGACAGACCCTCATGTCCCAATGACTCAAGAAAATGGTATAATAGTCATGCTGATGCGAGTCATTAAGAGGAGGACATCATGAAAAAGTTAGAAAAAGCACTGTTGGCCTTGCTGCTGCTGGCCGGCATGGGCGGCTGTACCAAGAAGGAAGCGCCAAGTCAAGAAACAGTGAAGAATAAAACTAAGGTATGCGCTTCAATCAATCGTGAGGATGCTAAGGCAGAAACTTTGGTCGAGATTGAACTGAAAGCTGCGTTTGCTGAATTGGCTGACACTTTGCCAACGGAATTGAGCTTCTATAATGTCAGCAAGGATCAGGCGGCTCAGAATACGGCGGTTGATACGATGCTGAAAGAGAGCTGTGCTGCGGTTATCATTGAGCTTGTTGATATTGCTGCCGCGCAGCCGATTATGGAAAAGCTTCAGGCGGCTGGCTTGCCGTTAATTTATATTGAAAACGATCCGGGTGATGAAATACTCAACGCCTATGCGGATAAATCAACGTATATCGGCCCGGATATTCAGAAAAACTATGTGCTGCAGGGTGAGATCGTCGCATCGCTGCCTAATACCGGCAACATCAACGGTGATGATCAGGTTTCAGCGGCCATTCTTTCAGTCAGTGAATTAAGCATTGAGAATCAAAATGCCATGCTGAGCGCGGTGGCTGCTAAAGGGGTGCGGGCCGAAATCCTTGAAGCTGCGGTGAGTGAAAACGATCGTGAAAAAGGCAAGGAAGCCGCTGCTCGTTTATTGAAGCGCTATGGTGATGGCTTAGATGTGGTTTTTGCTGAAAGTGAAGCATTGGCTTTAGGTGCTGCTGACGCGATTTCAGCGGCCGGCCGTGAAAATGGCATAAATATTTATTTGATCAGCGGGGAAGACAGTCAGGCTGTCCGCAATTTCATCAATGATACATTGATTGAAGGATCGTTATGGGATGATGTTGAAGCCCGCGCAAAGGCAGCTGCCGAGAGTGTTAAAAAAGCGCTTAAAGGTGAAAGTCTTGGACTTAAAACATTAATAACCAATAAGCTGGCAATGAAAGGGTAAAAGCGCGTTATCGCGCTTTTCTTTTGGGCGCTTTAGTGGCTTGACATATGGTTCTGTGATAAAATAAGAGCATCGTGATAGAAGCCGGAGGAATGAAAATGAAATATTTCTTGGTAGAAGGAATCGTAACGCATCCAGAAAAAATGACGGATTCGCTGATGCAGGCACATCAAGCTTATACGGAAACATTAATGAAAGCAGGGCAAGTTCTTTTTTCTTCTTTAAAGAGTGATATGAGCGCTTCAGTAACCGTAGTGAAAGCTGAAACATTACAAGCGGTTCAGACATTTTACCATCAGGAACCCTTTTATAAAAATGATGTGCTTACTTATTCAATTACTGAATTAGCTGTTCATTATCATGCATCTGATACAGAGCATTGGTTTCAAGCAGCGGACTAAATCAAAAACAAGGTGTGCGTTTCGCATGCTTTTATTTTGTTTACTTACTAACAAGCTGCCTGTATAATAAAGCTATCATACAATTTGAGGAAAGGATCATTTTATGAAACTAACTATTGCAGCTGCTCCGTGCATCGCCTAAATGCGGATATCAATGCATGGAGAGTATAAATTAAGTATCCGCTAGGGGCTTTGCACTTTAATCATTATTAAAAAGGAGCAAAGTCAAATGAAAAACTTTAAACAAATTATAAAACAATTACACATATTTCTTTTATTATGGAGTACGCAGTCATTTTCATCATTAGGCAGTTCAATGACTGGATTTGCGCTTATTTTGTGGTCATATGAACAGCATGGCAGTGCCTTGCTGACTTCTTTCTTATCAGTCTGTACTTACGCGCCCTATGTGCTGCTTAGTATTTTTGCCGGGACATTAAGCGATAAATGGAATAAAAAGGTTACCATGCTTTTATGTGATGGAATGGCAGCATTAACAACAATTGTTGTCTTATACTTATTAAATACCCATCAGTTACAGCTGTGGCATCTGTATGTTGTCAATTCTGTCAATGGCATCATGAATGCGCTGCAGCAGCCAGCCAGTGATGTGACAATTACCTTGCTGACACCGCGTGAATTGTATCAGCAAGTAAGCAGTCTGCGCAGCTTTTCTGATTCGTTGATTACGGTTCTGGTGCCGGTAATTGCTTCTAGTCTTTATGCGTTTTTAGGATTGCGGGCAGTGATTGCTTTCGATCTGATTACCTTTATGACGGCTTGGCTTACCTTGATCTTTTTGATCCAAATACCAGCCTTAGAATCAACAAAGCATGAAGCGGCTGAAACTTTTTGGCAGAGTACGAAGCAGGGTCTGCTTTTTCTGAAAACGCATCGGGGTATCTTAGATTTGATTTTATTTCTGGCAATGATCAATCTGGCTGCATCGATGTATCAAGCGGCGCTGCCTGCTTTGCTGCTGTCAAGAAAGGGCGGCGGTGAAACTGTTTTGGGTTTGGTGAATGCTTGCTGCGGCTTGGCGAATCTGGCTGGCAGTGTATATTTGTTATTTAGTAAACCGCCGAAAAGCCGGATTGCTGTCATCTGCAATACATTGCTGTTTTCAATGATGAGTGAAAATCTGATTTTGGCGCTGGGAACTGAACCGTGGATGTGGTGTTTGGGAGCAATCTTAGGCTGGATCTGCATTCCTATCATGAACACCAATCTCGATGTTGTGCTGCGCTCATCCATTCCCGCCGCGATTCAAGGCCGAGTATATTCAGCCCGCAATACGCTTCAGTTCTTTACGATACCGTTAGGTTATTTTCTGGGTGGTTATCTGGTAGATTGGGTATTTGAACCATTTATGGCCGCACAGTCAGAGGGGCTTTTGGTTCAGCTGTTTGGCAGCGGCAAGGGCAGCGGCGCGGCACTTTTGTTTTTGATAATAGCTATTTTAGGCATTGTTACCTGTTTGATTTTCCGTCATGACCGGTATATCTGGCAGCTGGAAAAAACGGAATAAAGCAATCCGATGGGAGGAATAATTTTGATTACAATCAGAATGATGGCAGGCGATGAAGTAAAGCCAGCTTTAAAGTTAGCAAGAAAAGCGTTTGCCGGTATTGAGTGTTTATTTATCAGCAAGCCCAAAACGGGAATCGTGGCATTGATTGATAATCAGATCGTCGGCGGTGTTTTTGTGAAACAGATTTCGATTCAAAACGGCAGTCTTGGCTATCTTGATACTGTTTTTGTTGATCCGGCCTATCAGGGACAGGGCATTGGCCGGCAGCTTGTAGCCGCCGCCAGCGATTATCTCTTACAGCAGGGCTGTCAAGTGCTCAGCGGTATTGTAAAGGATGATAATGTCGGCTCATGGCAGTCTTTTCTGGACAGCGGTTATAAAAGGGTAAGCTTAAAGAAGGCAGCACATCATTTAGGCATGGATGGAATGCTTAAGCAATATTTTGTCACTCCCTTATTTGCCTGCAACGGCATGGAATTATATCTGAATGTGAAAACAGCCCCGCTTGATGCAAAGAAGGTACATTCTCTGCCGCAGATTATCGCTTATTTAGGTCTTAATGCGGTTTTAATGCTGGCTGCTTATTTCAATCATCAGCCCTTTAATCTGTTCTTATGCATCTATCTGCTTTTACTGGCCGGCGGTGTGCTGTTTGGCTGGCTGGGCAGCTGTCTGACAAAAAGAGAATGGTATTTCCGTCTCAACAGCGGCGGCGCAGTGCTTGTTGCTTTCATTAATTTTGTCGGCGGTTTATATCCGATGATAGGCAGCTGGTACCCAAAACAATATGAAAATACACCGGCTTTCAGAAAAGCTATGGGCATCACAGCGCTGTGTGAATGGTGTTTCTATCTGGCTATTACCCTGCTGGCTTTTCTGATGGCAAACCAAGCTTCAATTTTTAAGCTGACCGCATCTTTAGGAAGTGTTTTCCTGCTATATCGGATAATAGCGGTATATCCCTTTGAATCCTATGGCGGCAAGCGGGTCTATCAGTGGCATAAAGCTGTTTTTCTGCTGATGGCAGGCTTATCGCTTGGCTTAATTCTGATGGTCAACGGGCTGCTTTAAGCATGATTATCAAACATGGATGATTATCCTTAAATTGTCCTTAATCCGTTGACTTAAAGGCTTAAAACTGCTATTATAGTTAAGGAATGGCGATGAATTAGAGTAGTAATGGAAGACAGCATTAAAGAGAGCTGATGGCAGGTGTGAATCAGTATGCGAAATCTGTGAACTCGCTAAGGAGCCTTGGCTGATCCGGCGTTATCGGATAAATGAGGGCATGCCTTTAGGCATGAACTAAGGTGGTACCGCGTAATTTAACGTCCTTAGAACAGGACGTTTTTTTATTGGAAAGGAAGGAAAATAAAATGGGATTTAACCACAAGGAAATTGAAAAGAAGTGGCAGAAGTATTGGCTTGAAAATAAGACTTTTGCCTGTGATACATATGATTTCAGCAAGCCGAAATACTATGTGCTGGATATGTTTCCATATCCAAGCGGCAATGGTCTGCATGTCGGACATCCGGAGGGCTATACAGCTACCGATATCATTGCCCGTATGAAACGGATGCAGGGTTACAATGTTCTGCACCCAATGGGATGGGATGCTTTTGGTCTGCCGGCTGAACAGTTTGCCATCAATACCGGTCATCATCCGGCGGCTTTCACGAAGAAGAATATTGATCATTTCCGTGAACAGATTCAAAGCCTCGGTTTTTCTTATGACTGGGATCGTGAAATTTCAACGACGGATCCTGATTACTACAAATGGACACAGTGGATTTTTACTAAGCTATATGAAAAAGGCTTAGCCTATGTTGATGAAATTCCTGTTAACTGGTGCCCAGAATTAGGAACGGTGCTGGCTAATGAAGAGGTAATCGATGGTAAGAGTGAACGCGGCGGCTTCCCGGTATATCGCCGGCCGATGCGTCAATGGGTATTGAAGATTACGGAATATGCAGAACGTCTGCTTGAGGATTTGGATCTTTGTGATTGGCCGCAGTCAACCAAGGAGATGCAGATCAATTGGATCGGTAAATCAACCGGTGCGAATGTAATCTTTAAAATCAAAGATACTGATAAAGAATTTACTGTCTTTACAACTCGCTGTGATACTTTATTTGGAGCTACTTACTGTGTGCTTTCACCGGAGCATCCTTATGTCGATGAAATTACCAGTGCCAAGCAAAAAGCGGAAATTGACGCTTATAAAAAAGCCTGCGCCACGAAATCAGATTTAGAGCGTACAGAGTTAAATAAAGAAAAAACCGGTGTATTTACCGGTGCTTATGCGATCAATCCGGTTAATGGCAAGGAAGTGCCAATCTGGATTTCGGATTATGTATTGGCAAGCTATGGAACAGGAGCTATCATGGCGGTTCCGGCTCATGATACGCGTGACTATGAATTTGCCAAGAAATTTGGCTTGGATATCATTCCGGTGCTTGAGGGCGGCAATATTGAGGAAGCGGCATGGACAGAAGACGGTCTGCATATCAATTCTGAATTCTTAAATGGCATGAATAAGGAAGATGCGATTAATACAATGCTGAAATGGCTTGAGGAGCATCATTGCGGTAATGCCAAAACAACCTATAAATTACGTGACTGGCTGTTTTCACGTCAGCGTTATTGGGGGGAACCAATTCCTATCGTATTAATGGAAGACGGCACTAAGCGCACGGTTGATATCAGTGAGCTGCCGCTGGAACTGCCGGAAACGACAAACTTTAAACCAAATGAAAGCGGTGAGTCACCATTAAGTCACTGTGAAGATTGGCTGAATGTGGAAATTGACGGTGTAAAAGGCAAACGTGAAACAAATACGATGCCGCAGTGGGCTGGCAGCTGCTGGTACTATCTGCGTTATATCGATCCAAAGAATAATGATGCTTTGGCTGATCCGAAGCTGCTGGAGCATTGGCTGCCGGTAGATTTGTATGTCGGCGGTGCTGAGCATGCGGTTCTGCATCTGCTTTATGCCCGTTTCTGGCACAAGGTGCTTTATGACTGCGGTGTAGTGCCTACTAAGGAACCATTCCAAAAACTGTTCCATCAGGGCATGATTCTTGGTGAAAACAATGAGAAAATGTCTAAATCAAGAGGGAATGTTATCAATCCTGATGAAATTGTCGAAGCATTGGGTGCCGATTCATTGCGTGTTTATGAAATGTTTATGGGACCTTTGGAAGCGGCGCTGCCTTGGAGTACAAAGGGACTTGACGGTGCGCGTAAATGGCTGGATCGTGTTTATCGTCTTTATACTGAATCAAATAAGATTGTGGATACGAATGACGGCAGTCTCGATAAGGTCTATCATGCGACCGTTAAGAAGGTAACGAATGATATTGAAACATTGAATCTGAATACAGCTATCTCTCAGATGATGATCTTTATCAATGAATGTTATAAAGCAGAAACGATTTACCGTGAATATGCTGAAGGCTTTGTGAAAATGCTTGCCTGCTTTGCACCGCATCTTGGTGAAGAATTATGGCAGTATTTAGGACATGAAGGAACCATTGCTTATGTGGCTTGGCCAGTCTATGATGAAAGCAAGCTGATTGAAGATGTGATTGAAATCGTCGTTCAGGTTAATGGTAAAATGCGTGGTAAATTCAGCTGCCCGGCTGATGCTGATGAAGCGTACATCAAAGAGGAAGCATTGAAATTAAAACCGGTGCTTGCTCAGATTGAGGGTAAGGAAGTCAGAAAAATTATTGTAATCAAGGGCAAAGTTGTTAATATTGTAGCTTAAAATAAAAGCGAGAATGCTTTATCATCATGTGATGAAGGTTCTCGCTTTTGCTTTATTTATTTGTCAGTCTGATCATGATACACTGCGGCGGGGCAAATAAACGAATATCAAAATCAGTTGTCCCCAAACCATTGCCGACAATGATGACTGTATTATTCACGGTTGTAGTGCCATGCGTATATTTTCTGGCGCCATCCTTGCGGAACAGCGGCCCAAACATCGGCAAAGCAATCTGACCGCCGTGAGAGTGTCCGGCAACCACCAGATCAATGTTGTTTAACGGCAGACTGCCCGCAAGGTCGGGCGCGTGGGTCAGTACAATCGTAAAGTTATTTGTATCAATGTTTTCCATCGCCTTATTGATGTCGGGTTTGCCGCCGATCTGTGAATCAATGCCAATCAGGTTGATTGAATGTGTGGAATCTTTATGTAACAGCACACTGGCATTGTTTAATAATTCAAAATCCGCATAATAGAAGATATTCTGCATACCTTCCTCTAATTGCCTTGAAGCATGGTCGCTTTCACCAAGCACCGCAAATTTACCATAAGGCGCTTCCAGCGTTTTAAGCAGCTGAATCAATTCTTCACGAACGGAATCATTTACGGGTACCTGATCGGGTTTATCGAATAGATCACCGGCAAATAAAATGATGTCAGGACTGGCTTGATTGATTTTTTCAATCATGGCACTCAGCCGTTCTTTATCCATGAAGGAATTATAATGAATGTCTGAAATCAGCGCGATTTTAAGATTGTTGCATTCATCAGGTATTTTATTGGAAATTACTGTCTGATTGACGATATTCACACGCTTCACGGAAACAAATGTACCGTAGAAGATCATTCCGGCAAAGATACAAGCCGCTATCAGCATAACAGATAAAATTTTTATAATTTTTTTCAAGTTGATCATCCTCATTCCTGTCTATTTTAACATAACCGCATGGATATTAAAAGTTGTAAATCAAGGTGTGAGTATGCTACACTAGAAGATGCGAAAAGAGGTAATTTTATGAATGCGAATGAACGCCGTCAGAAAATAATTGAATGCCTGAAACAAAGCCGTCAGGCTGTCAGTGCGTCTTCTCTTGCCAGTCAGCTTGATGTCAGCCGTCAGATCATTGTTGGTGATATTGCACTGCTTCGAGCTGAGGGAATCAAGATTGAAGCGACACCTAGAGGTTATCGAATGGAAGTTATCGCTGAAAGGCCCCGCCGCTGTTTTGCCTGTGTGCATGAGATTGATGATATGGCAGAGGAGCTGTACTGCATCGTTGATAATGGCGGTTATGTGGTAGATGTGATTGTGGAACATCCGATTTATGGGCAGATAATAGGTTCGCTGAGACTTGCTTCACGTTATGATGTTGATCAATTCATGCAGAAGGTAAGGGAAGCGAATGCAAGTATTCTGTCACAGCTGACAGGCGGAATTCATCTTCATACTGTTGAAGCTGAGGATGCGGCATGCTTTGAAAGAATTGAAGCGGCACTTGCTGAACAGGGATATTTAGTAAGAAAAGAACATTGACTTTCATTTTTGGAAGTGTATAATATTAGTCATGTCATGTGTCAAGACACATTGATGTGACTTTTTTTGAAAAGGGGATCTATATGAAACAAATGAGGAAATATATTGATCGATATCTGATTCAGGCAATGTCTTCAATGGCGCTTGGTTTATTTAGTTCATTGATAATTGGCTTGATCTTGTCACAGCTTGCGAAAATTAACTTCTTAAGCTTTCTGCAGCCGTTCGCGGATGTTGCGAATGCTTCTTCACCAGTCATCGGTTCAGCGATTGGTGTCGCTATTGCCTATGGGCTGAAAGTAAAGCCGCTGGTTTTATTTTCAATGTGTATAGCCGGTGCTTTTGGTTATACGGCAGGCGGACCGGTAGGGGCATATGTAGCGGCGGTCATCGGCAGTGAGATCGGTATGCTTGCGGCGGGCAAAACCAGCGTCGATATTATTGTTACACCGATTGTCAGCATTGTATCCGGTTGTCTGGCTGGTCAGCTGATTGGCCCAGCGGTATCGGCATTAATGGCTTCATTAGGAACGATTATTAATAATGCAACGCTGATGTCACCGATTCCAATGGGAATATTGATTGCGGTCGTGGTTGGGATGGTTTTGACAGCACCGATATCCTCCGCTGCTTTATGTATTATGTTAGGCCTTGATGGCTTGGCGGCCGGGGCGGCTGTGGTTGGCTGCAGCGCGCAAATGATTGGCTTCGCAGTGATGAGCTATAAGGAAAACGGCTTCGGCGGATTTATTTCCGTAGGCATCGGAACCAGTATGCTTCAATTTGCCAATATAATTCGTCATCCGCAAATTTGGATTGCGCCAACCTTGGCATCAGCTATTCTTGGCCCGATATCTACAGCGGTTTTGAAAATGAGTAATACAGCGGTGGGCGCAGGAATGGGTACCAGTGGGTTAGTCGGCCAATTTTCAGCCTTTGCGGCAGTGCCTGATGGCGGTGCAACTTTGTTGATTCAAGTCGTGCTGATGCATTTCATCCTGCCGGCGATTCTGACGCTGATCATTCATGAAATTACGATTAAGCTCGGTTGGGTAAAATCAGAATATTTAAAACTTGAAGACTTATAGCAGCGTCTGTTTAAGCTGTGATTAAAGGTTCAATGAAACTTCGTTTTAGAATTAAGACGAGGTTTTTTTAGTTTTATTTTTTTGCTAATACACAAATTGTATCACAATTATCATTATAACTATCTCCAGCCACACTGCTGAAAAAATGAATGTTTCTAAACCCAATACTTTTTAGATTATCATTTAATTCATTCAGTGTAAAAGTATGTTCCCAGACATTATAATAGGAAAATTCATTCTTGGTAGCAACTATATATTGATTTAAAAATGTATTATCTTCTTCATAACGATAAAAAGCATGTAATAATAAATATAAATCTTGATGCCAGAATCCATCCTCACATATTTCCCAATCTTTTCTTTCTTTTTCTTTGGCATATTTTAATGGAGTAAAAACATCAAATAAAAAGATTCCGCCAGGAAGAAGTGAATTATACACATCAACGGTAAGCTTCGTTCTTGCTTCATTGGATAAAACTCCAAAATCGCAAAATATCATAGTGATTAGGTGATATTTATTATTTATGTTAAGCTTAGTGTAATCGCCTTGAATATAATTGATTTTAAGGTGTTTCATACGAGCAGAGTTTCTAGCATATGTGATTGAAAGCTTAGATAAATCAATACCGGTTACGTTATATCCTTTTTTACAAAACAGTTCTGCATAGATACCCGGCCCGCAGCCTAAGTCTAACAGGGCAGGATATTTATTAGGCGGAGTAATTTCACAAATCCAATTAACTGATTTTTCTACAAAACTTAATTTTCGTGTTGCTGAATCTAGGTTTTCATCTAAATGAGCATTAAGCATATTTTTAGATATATAGGGGGTGTTCCAAATATTTTGTGGACTTGCTTCAAATAATCTAGGTTTATTTTCTAATACTTCAAATATTTTTTTCATGTGTTTTGTCCTTTCATTATAAATGACGGTAACTGCTTAAATTAAAAAAAACTGTGGGATTTCCACAGTTAAAATAAAATATATTAACATGGAAATCTAAAATAATCAGTTAAGCATAACAATAACATCTGTATAAGTGACAGATATTTTAGTTCTATGCAATTTTGATTAAATTATTTTTTCCACGTTTCACTTATGTTACTGATTATGCAACATCAAATGCGCCGGACAAAACCAACTCCTTTAAAGTTACCGCAGATAAATTATATAATAAGTAAAAATATAATGCAATGAATGCTTTATCTTTCCTTCGCTTCATAAAGTAAACGAATCATGATTCCATAAATTAACAATATCTTCATATATTTTACTTAAATCAAATTTAAAACCTATATAGTAATGAATAATTTTCTATGTTACAATAGGTACAGACTTGGGAGCATTTAATTCTAAAACATAATAAGGAGAGTTCAAAAAATGAAAAGAATTAGGAGAATTATATGTTCTTCATTTTTATGCGCGGCACTTGTAGGTTCAACATGCATTGTCAGCGCAGAAAAAGGATTTGAAGAGTCTACGGCAGTAAAAGAAATAATTAGTTTTGTAGGTTATGAAGCAGATGCAGGTCAGCCTTATCAGATTATTAGATTAAAAGAAAAAATCGCAGAAGCTGAAATTGCATTTCCACAGACACTCACAGTAAACCTAGCAGGAAAAACAGAACCTGAAACACTTGCTGTAAGCTGGCAGACTGCCGAAGACTATGCAAACTCAACGTATGATACATACATTTTTACACCTGTGTGGGATACGAGTGAATATGAGTTGGCATTTGAGAATGATATGTCCCCATTTATTGAAGTGCAGATAACACAGGGGATCGAAGAGAATTTGACAAACACAATTAATAATACATATAGTAATGTGATCACTTTAGGGACAGGAGGAACTTATGCTAATTTTAGTGCGCTGTTTGATGAACCCTCTATCCAAGGAGATGTGGTTGTTTCACTGACAAGTGATATTAATGAGACTAAAACTGCTACACCATTAATCATTCCTGAAAGGTTTACCAGTTTGACAATACAATCTAATAGCAGCGGCACACAAAGAGCGTTTAATATTAATGAAAAAAATGAATTTAGTTCGGAGGAAATGAATTCATTGTATGCGAATGGCTGTTCATTGATTATTAGTAAGGATATAGTTTTTGGTTCACCAGTTAATGAATGGAAATATAATAATGCGTCGATTTATGGCGGCGGTTACAAGGAAAATGTAACAGGTAATACTAATATTGAATTTAATGGTGTTCTTAAACAAGGTAATATTTTTGGCGGTGGATTTAACAGTAATGTAGATGGTAATACGAAGGCAACTATCGGTGGGGAAGTTTATGGTATTGTTGCTGGCGGTGGATATGCAGAAGCCGGTGAAAATGATAAAACAGCATTAACTTTGAACGCGAATGTATCTGGTTCAGCAACGATTGATATTACAAATGCCAGTCAGTATGTAAAGTATGTTCGCGGTGGTGGTGTAGCTTATCAGGCTAATGCCCAAAATGTTATGGGCAAGCATGTATTAAATGCTAATGTAGATAAGGGTGTAACAATTACGATAAATGGTGTTATCAGTAATGAAGATTTTGCAATTATTGGTGGTGGTTATGCTGAGTGCGAGCCCTTATATGAATTTCAAGCTGAGTTAAAAGCAAATGTAAGTGGCGTTATAAAACTCAATTTTGAAGACAATGCACAGGGATATAGCTACGATGACTGGGATTTTTATAATTATGGTGTCTATGGTGGTGGCTATGCTGAAAGTGTTGCAGATCAAAGCTCAAAATCAAGAAGCGTAAATGCACAAGCTATGGTAACAGGAAGCATTGAAATAATAGCAGTGAAGGATTCAATTAACCTTGATTATCAAGATGACCACCAGACTTTCCGTTGTCTCTATGGTGGTGGGTATGCATCCGGATTGGGTTCAGATGCAACTGTTACAGGGAATACAAAAATTACTACTGCAAGACCTGTTTGGGAATCAGATAGTGGTGTTTTTGGCGGTGGCTATGCAGTAAAAAGTGGCACTGCTGATGTAATTGGAACGACACATATAACAATACAAAAAATTAACGGACAATATGATTATGAAAATGCAAATGGTGTTTTTGGAGGCGGACATGCAGTTGGAAATTATGATCCAGTCATTTCAAATGAGACATTCAAACCAAGTCAGGCTAATGTAGGGAGTACAGAAATAACTATTAAAAAGGGCGCAACAATGGTTTATGGTAATACAAAACCTGGTGTAAGTATTGCAGGAGGTGGTCTTGTTGACGGCAGCGAACAGAGATTTAATAATGAATGCCCAGCAACAGCAAAAGTATTAGGTGATGTAAAAATTACAATTGAAGACAATGTTGCTCTTGCAAGCGGATTTATTGGCGGTGGCGCAGTCATAATACAGGGAAATGCGAGTGTAAGTGGTGCAGTTAATATTATACTTGGGAATAACTGCAAGATTGTAACATATGAAAACAGAAATTACATTGGTGGCGGTTATGCCTATAATTCAAACAATGGAAATTCAAATGCGATTGCCAATGTTGAAGGTGATTTAATAGCATCATTTGGCAATAATGTAATGTTTATGAAATCATTCTTTGCAGGTGGCTATTTTGAAATTGATTCTGCTAGTGGACAAGCCGATGTTAATGGTAATATTACATACATATTTGGTGGCAGTGCAAGTGTTAGCCAAAATTATACTGGCAATGGCACTATAAAATTAGAAGCCGGTAAATCATTAAGCATCGGCGGTACTGCTGCTGGTACAACTCAATTGGAAATTCAAGGTAGTCCTGCCAAAGATCAAGTATATGTTACCGTCGCAAACGGCGGCAGCGCAGAATTCATATATACTGGCAGTAATTTTAATTTAGAGAAAGAAGTATCAGGGAATACACATACATGGAAGCTTGTTGAAGCAGAAATTCCAGTAAATTCAATCAGCGGCATAACTGAGGGAAAAGAATATTTCAAAGGAGATACTTTAGCTTTTATAGCCTTGGGCAATGGTATGGAAAATAACACACCGTCTTTGAATAATAAACGCTGGCTGCCTTCAAAATGTCTTATCGATACAATAGAAATAAATTTAGATTCTGCTTATTCAGGTACGATTAACACTACCAATTTATCAACCGGCGCACATAAGCTTTCAATTACCTTTACTGAACAGCGCTATGATGGAAGTAATTGGAGCAATACAGGCCGTGATGATATCAAAGAAGTAACTTTTACATTGAAAGAAAAGAGCAGTACCCCTTCATCAGGCGGCGGCAGTTATGCACCATCAACAAAAAAAGAGGGCTTTGTAGAGAACAGCGGTAAAACTTACTATTATATTAATGGCAAACCTGCTGATAATGGTTTTATTCTCTTGGATAAGGATCAGCAGCTGGTGCAGGCGTTAAGTCCTGATCAATTCATCCAAAAGCCAACTACAGCTGATGCCGTTTATTACATTAAAGAGGATCGCACGATAGCTAAAAATGAATGGGTGGTATTAGATCAAAATGGTAATTTTGTCGATACGATGCCGCTTAATGAATTTAAAGATGCATATGGCGAGGAATACAAGCTTTATGCGGCCCGTGAAGATGGGCAGTTAGTACAGTCATGGCTGGAAGTTAACGGTGTATGGTTTTATTTCTTAGAAGATTATTCTGCCCGATATCAATATTGGCAGGCGCATTGGAATGATTGGTATTTATTTGAACATTATACTTATGTAACGAATCGCTGGCAGCCAACTTCGGAAGGCCGTTGGTATTATTTAGACAGCGAGGGAAGAATGGTCAGAAATCATTGGATTGATGGCTGCTGGATTGATGAATATGGTATTTATTGGAGTCCGATATATACACCAGAAAATGATTAATTAAATACTTAATTAAAATAAAACGATGGTCAATGAAAGCCATCGTTTTTCTTAAAAAAAGCCAGCCTATTTCTGCGGCTGACTTTCTGTATGTTTAACTTTTTTAATTGGCTGATGCTGAGCCTTAGCGGTGCGCATCTGGGCCATTTGCGCCATCGCTTCCTTTGAATTCAGGATAACCGGAATAACAATTGGATTGCGGTGCGTCTTGTTATAGAGGAATGGCTCTAACGATGAGCGAATCGTATTTTTAATTTCACCAAAGGTTGTTTTAGTTGCCATGCGTTCACGCAGTGCCGTATATACAACATTCTCCGCTTCTTTTAATAAAGTCTGCGAATCCTTAATGAAGACAAAACCTCTTGATACAATGACAGGACGGCACATAATCTTATTCACTCTTGAATCAATGCAGACAATGACTGAAACCAATCCATTATCCGCTAAGATTTTACGATCCTTCAATACCGCTGTTGATACGCCTGAAATATCATTGCCGTCAACATAGATGTCATCAGCCTGAATACGAATGCTTGATTGATATACCTGCTCATTTCTAAGCAGTAAAACATCACCGTTGGCACAAGTAAAGATATTTTCTTTAGGAATTCCAGTTTCAATCGCTGTATCCATGTGCTGTTTCAGCATTTTATATTCACCATGCACCGGCATGAAGAATTTTGGCTTAATCAGCTGAAGCATCAGCTTCTGCTCCTCCTGTGAGGCATGCCCAGTCGTATGCAGGTTATTTAAAATCGAATTTGTCAGTACATTTGCACCGGCTCTGAAGAGCTTATTAACAACCTGATTTACACTGGCACCATTGCCGGGAATCGGACTTGATGAGAAAACAACAGTATCACCGGGAATCAACTTAATATAACGATGAGTTCCTTGCGCGATGCGGCTCAAGGCGGCCAATGGCTCACCCTGACTGCCGGTACATACGATACATACCTTATCTGCCGGCATCCGATTTAATTGCTCCGGATTTAAAAAGCTGCTCTCTGAAATATTGATCGTACCAAGCTTGCGTCCGATGGTTACAATATTCTCCATAGAACGGCCAAAGATACAGACCTTACGTCCGCAGGCTACAGCGGATTCAAGAATCTGCTGAACACGATGAACGTTGCTCGCAAATGTAGCAACAATCAAACGTCCCTGAGTTTTACGGGTAATTTCTAAAATAGCCTTTGAAACAACCTTTTCTGAAATAGAGAAATCCTCAACGCCAGAGTTGGTTGAATCACTCATCAGCAGGGTAACATTACTTGCTCCCAGATAAGCCATTTTCTGATAATCGGCGTTAGTACCTACCGGCGTTAAGTCAAACTTAAAGTCACCGGTGGTTACGATACGTCCATTTGGCGTATTAATTACAACTCCCAATGAATCAGGAATTGAGTGAGTCGTATTAAAGAAACCGCAGCGGAAATGCTTCGTCACTACTGAGCTGTCCTCATTGATTTCACGAATCTTTACCTGCTTCAGCATTTTTCTTTCTTCAAGTTTACGGTTGATCAATGATACGGCAAAACGGCTTGCATAAATACAATCGATATCTACCGATTTCAGCAAGAACGGAATACCGCCGATATGATCCTCATGTCCGTGTGTAATAATTAACGTTTTTTTCTTTTGCTTATTTCTGACTAAATAATTATAATCAGGGATTACATAATCTACACCCAGAAGATTTTCCTCAGGAAAACGAACACCCGCATCGATAATCACGATGTCATCCTCGTGTTCAATACAATACATATTTTTGCCGACTTCGCCCAAGCCACCTAGCGCATACACTAAGGTGTCATTTTTTTTCGGGGCCAGTTTATTATATGGTGTTGATTGTTTTTCTGGTACTCTTCGAGGTGTCTTTATTTGCTTCTTATCCATTATAGTTAAACTCCTTTCAAAACAAAAAGACACTCTTTGCTTTTATTATTATAACATAGATTCATGAAAATAAAACTCAATTAACCAAAAAAAGACCGCTTAACTTCATAAGCAGTCCTAAATATTCTATTCAATTACTTCTGCGTCTTCAATTTCCTGCCAAGGATTTTCCTGATTGATTCGATCATAGAAGAGAACACCTTCAAAATGATCCATTTCATGCTGAAGCACGATTGCCGCGTAGCCGCTGGCTCTTAATTCAATCTCCTGATCCTGTAAAACATCATAGGCACGAACCTTGATGCGGGCATGACGCGGTACATAGCCTTCATGAACTTCTTCTACTGAAAGACAGCCTTCACCGCCTTTTAAATAAGAATCCTGTACGGAATGAGAAACAATTCTCGGATTGACAAGGCAGAAAACCTCATCCTCATCTTCTTCATAGGGAATGACGATACCTAAGATTCGTTTATGCACACCTACTTGAACAGCGGCAATACCAACAGCCGGCCGCAGTCCTTCTTTTTCACTGATTTCAGGGTCCTGGGACCGTTTTACATATTCAACAAGCGCCAGTGCCAGTTCACGATCTTCATCGCTCAGCGGCAACTGTACTTTTTCACTTTTTTGTCTGACTGAAGGATCTGTATCCTTCACAATGTCTTTTGCTTCTAATCTCATTTTATCCCTGCTTTCTTCCATATTATTTTACGTTATAATTAAAAATGACGCAAGTATTACCGCTTGTATAATCGGATTTATTCAGCCTGATCATGGTTTTTATGCTTCTTATCCTATGATTTATGATGCTTTTTGCTTGGTTGCTTTATAGGCTTAAATTGTGTAAAATGGATACGGAGGCGATTGCGTGAATTTTATGAGAATGCGTCTTACCTTTAAGATGCCTAAAAAATATGATCTTTTCATTCATATCAGTGTTATCGCCTTAATCGTAATAGGCACGCTGATGATTACATCAACCAGTGTCGGTGAAACATATAATAATGATACAGTCGTTATCAAAACCTTTATCAAACAGTTGGGATTTGTGATTTTAAGCTATCTTGCCATGGTTTTTATGGCAAATAATTTTACGATGTCAAGAGCAAAGTGGTGGTCACAGACAATTGGTGTTTTATTGCTTGGGATGCTGCTTGCTTGTTTGATGTTTGATCCCAGCGGCGGTTCAAGAGCGTGGCTGCGTTTGTCATTGCCGATGATCGGTGAGGTTACGCTGCAGCCTTCAGAGTTCTTTAAAGTATTCATGATTGTTTTAATGGCAGTGACCGTGGAAACAACACGGCGTAAGGAAAATTATTCTTGCTGGACAATTATTAAAGTGCCGGTAATTTTTATGCTCTTAGGTGTATTTTTTATCGGCTTGCAGAATGATGCCGGTTCAATCATGGTACTGGCGGTAATCTGCGGCGTCTGTTTCTTGATTCCGACGCACAAAAGTCTGCGCAAGCTTCAGCATATCTTGATGGTGCTGATTTTAATCGGCGGTATCGCATCCTTGTTTTTGCTGACCCCAGCAGGCTTAAAGGTTGTATCTAAATTGCCTTTTCTGCAGGAACATCAGCTGAGCCGTTTTATCATCGCGGACAATCCATTCAGTGATCCATTTGTGGATGGTTATCAGCTGATCAATTCACTCTATGCTTTCGCGACAGGTAAATGGACAGGTCTTGGTTTGGGTCAGTCAATTCAGAAGATGCTGTATCTGCCGGAAGCAAAAACAGATTATATTCTGGCTATCACCGTTGAAGAATTAGGCATCGGCGGTTTCCTGTATATTTTATTCTTTTATGTAATTATCATGTATCGTTTATTTTATTATGCATTTAAAGCTAAAAGCGAAGGCTATAAAATTTTGCTTGTCGGTACGGCAATTTATATGTTTGTGCATTTCCTGTTTAATGTCGGCGGCGTTACCGGTCTGCTGCCATTAACGGGTGTTCCGCTGCTCTTTATTTCGTCAGGTTCAAGCAGTCTGCTTTCAATCTGCTGTGCGGTGGGTATTTCACAGGCCGTCATAGCAAAAATGCGCAATGGCAATTAAGTTGCTGCGCATTCATGCTGACGGATAAGAAGGAAAGTGAGATAGTATAATCTATGCTGGGAGGGGAGTATTTATGCGTGTAGTTGCAGGAACACTGCGTTCAAGAAAAATAGAGGCGGTGGAGGGAATGGATACCCGGCCAACGGCTGATAAAGTGAAAGAAGCTGTATTTTCACGGATTGGGCCATATTTCCAGGGCGGTGAAATGCTTGATGTTTACAGCGGCAGCGGTAATATCGGAATTGAAGCTATCTCCCGCGGGATGGATCATGCTTGGCTGAATGATATGAGTCCGGCGGCAGCTAAAACGATTAAGCGCAATGTTGTGAATTTAAAAATTGAAGAACAGACGAAGATCACTCAGCTGTCGGCAGAGGCGCTGCTGAAGGCATGCGCGCAGGCTAATAAACAATTTGATCTGATCTATCTTGATCCGCCTTATGCTAAACAGCAGAATGAAGCGCTGATCAATCAGATATGTGCTTTATCATTAATTAAACCTGATGGTTTAATCATTATTGAAAGCCGTAAGGAAGATGAATTTGCAGAGCAGATCAGTGACATGCAGCTTGAAAAAATGGCATATTATGGCATAACTAAAATAAGCTATTATCGAAGGGAAACAATAAAATGAATCGAAAAGCAGTTTATCCGGGAACATTTGATCCCATGACGCGCGGCCATTTGAATATTATTGAAAGAGCCAGCGCAATGTATGATGAAGTCATTGTACTGATTATGTATAATGGAGTTAAGAAATGTACGTTTACCGAGCTTGAACGCAAGGAAATGATCGAAAGAGAAACTACGCATTTAAACAATGTAAAGGTTCATATCGGTCAGGGACTGACGGTTCATACAGCTTCGGCTTTAGGGGCTGAAGTGATGATCCGCGGTATCCGCGCAACCAGCGATTATGAATATGAATTACAGATTGCGACTGCGAATATGATGCTTGATCCTAAGGTAGAAACAGTCTTTTTAATGAGCCGGCCGGAGTATTCTTTTGTATCCTCTACCACGGTTAAGGAGATTGCGATGTTTCATGGTGAACTCAGCAATTTTGTTACCCCTTATGTCAGACAATGTCTGATGCAGAAATATCAATAGGAGATTCTATGAATTACGATAAATTATTATTTGACGCTGATGCGACGCTTTATGATTTTAAGGCGGCTGAAAAGCAGGCTTTTATGCTGACTATGGAAAATCATGGCTTTGATTGTTCTTTGGGCAGCTATGAGCTTTATTCTAAAATTAATGATGATATGTGGAAACGGCTGGAACGTAAAGAAATCGGGAAGGCTGAATTAAGGGTTGAACGTTTTGCGTCATATGCCGCCGCAACTCATCAGCTGATGGATGCTGAACAGATCAGTATGGAATATACAAATAATCTGGCTGAAATGGGCATCTTATTTGATGACGCGATGGCGGTGATTCAAACGGTTTCCCAAAAGATTGAATGCTCGATTGCCAGCAACGGTATTGGTTATGTACAGCGCCGCCGGTTTGCGAAATCGGGAATTGAACCTTATTTTAAACATTTATTTATCTCAGAGGAGCTGCAGGCCGAAAAACCGGACCCTAAATTCTTTAAGCGTGTTGAAGAGGTCTTAGAAATTCATGATCCGAAACGAATTTTATTTGTTGGTGATTCCTTGAGTGCGGATATTAAGGGCGGTGTGATGGCCGGCTGGACAACGGTCTGGTACAATCCTGATCACCTAAAGAATCTGAGTGAATATCAGCCGGACTATGAGATTGACAGCCTTTCTCAAGTCATTGATTTATTAAATTAAACCATGGGTTAACAGTTTCATCACTGTTAGCCTTTTTAAATAAAATCCCTGCAATTGAGTGCAGGGATTGATTAATAATTTCTTAAAAACAGATTATCCAAATATTTTAATCCGGTCTTGGTCTTGAAATAACGTTCACGATGATCGACGATTGTCTCATAGGAATAGCTTTTTTCAAACATGTTGACAAGCAGATCCGCTTCGACAAGAATTTGCAGGTCGATGTCATTGATGCGGTCATATGTATGATGATGAGCGATCAGGTAGCAGACACGGTCGATAAAATCAGCCTCATAGCCACGGTTCTTTAAGATTTTCCGGGCGATTGCCGGGCCTTCGATTTCTTGAAAGGTACCCGCTGTACTATTATATTTGTTGATACTTTCCTTAACACCGATATCGTGAAGAACGGCTGCTGCTTCAATGATTTGAAGCGTTTCTGCATTGACGTTTTCATTTTCCGCAATCGCCAGTGCAAAGCTGTATACTTTCATTGCGTGGTTGATCCGCCGCTGACTTTCTCTTTCATAGAGTATCATATCTTCTATCAATAGTCCGATTTTATGTTTCATGAAAATATCCTCCTTTTTCATTACCTTAATTATACCATCTTAAGGATGAAAAGACATCTTTTTGAATGGTCTTTTCAATGACAGTGAAGCGGCTGTCTGATATAATGGTAAAGAAAATGGAGGATTCATTATGAGATTATTAATTGCATCAGATATTCATGGCAGCGCTAAGACGTGTCAGCATCTGCTGGAGCGTTTTGAAGAACTGCAGGCAGATCAGCTGCTTTTGCTGGGTGATATGCTTTATCATGGCCCGCGCAATGAACTGCCTGATGGTTATGATCCCAAATTAACTGCTCAGCTGCTGAATGCATATAAAGATAAAATCATCGCAGTGAGAGGGAATTGTGACGGTGAAGTTGATCAGATGGTGCTGGCTTTTCCTATAACCGCTGATTATAACGTGCTTTTAATGGACGGGTATCGCATTTTTGCCAGTCACGGGCATGTTTATTCACCAGATCATCTGCCGGCATTAAAAGCGGGTGACTGCTTTCTGTTCGGTCATATTCATATCCCAACCATTAAAAGGGATAATGGCATCATGCTTTTAAATCCGGGCTCCATTACGCTGCCTAAAGGCGGCAATCCCGCTACCTATGCGGTTTTGGAAAATGATGTCTTTACGATCTATACGATGAGTGATGAAATTTTTGATCAAGTTACCCTTAAATAAAGGTACAGAAAGTTTGTTTTGTGATATAATTGTTTGGGAAATGAGGTGGATAGATGCATTATTTAGTTGGACAGGTTGTAGAAGGTGTTATCACCGGCATCCAGCCCTATGGTGCTTTTGTTTATCTGGACTCAGATCATAAAGGCCTGATTCATATCTCAGAAATATCGAGGGGATATGTTAAGGATGTGACGAAATTTCTGACGGTGGGCGAAAAAGTCCGGGTTAAAGTCATTGATATTGATACGTCAACAAATCAGTGTAAACTGTCGCTGAAGGCAGTGAACCGCAATATGGCTCGTCAGAAGCAGAAAGTACACCGTGTACAAAAGGTGCCGAAAATGGTGATCGGCTTTCAGGTATTGGCTGATCATTTGGATGAATGGATTGAAAATCAGATCAAGCGGGAGGAAAAATGATGATCAAGTTAGAAACTAAAAACGCATTTTTAAATGAGAATTTCGCAGATTATCAAGACAGCGTAACGCATTGTCATGAGCTGCTGATGACTAAAAAAGGCAAAGGGAACGACTATACCGGTTGGGTAGAATGGCCTTTTGACTATGATAAAGAGGAATTTGCCCGTATTTTAGACGCGGCTGAGCGAATCCGCAATAACTGTGATGTATTCTTGGTATGCGGTATCGGCGGTTCATATTTAGGGGCACGTGCGGTCATTGAGATGGTGAATGGGCTGTATGCTCAGAAAAAACCTGAAATTATCTTTATCGGCAATACCTTCTCATCAACGTATATCGCTCAGGTTTTAGATTATATCAAGGATAAGGAAGTATGCCTGAATGTTATTTCTAAGTCTGGCACAACTACGGAGACAGCGTTGGCTTTCCGTCTGTTTAAACAGGCGTTAGAAGCTAAGTATGGTGTTGAAGAAGCTGCTAAACGTATCTTTGCGACAACTGACCGCAACCGCGGCACACTGAAATCATTAGCTGATAAGGCTGGTTATGAAGAATTTGCGATTCCTGATGATATCGGCGGCCGTTTCTCTGTTATTACGGCTGTAGGTCTATTGCCGATTGCGGTTGCCGGCATTGATATCAACGCGCTGCTTGAAGGCTGCCGCAAGGCTTATAAGGATCTGGATACTGCTGATCTGGATAAGAACCCAGCTTATCGTTATGCTGTTGCACGCCGTATGCTGCAAAATCAAGGCAAGAATGCGGAAATGCTTGTTTCATATGAAACTCAGATGAGTATGGTTGCTGAATGGTGGAAACAGCTGTTTGGTGAATCAGAAGGTAAAAACGGCAAGGGAATTCTGCCTTGCTCAGTTAATTTCTCTACGGATCTGCATTCTATGGGTCAATTCATTCAAGATGGCAATAAAGTATTGTTTGAAACATTGATTAAGGTTGAAAAACCAACTCTGGATCTTACTTTCCCAGCCGATGAAGAAAATTTAGACGGTATGAATTATCTTGCCGGTAAATCTGTGGATTGGGTAAATAAGATGGCTTGTCAGGGTACTTTGGAGGCACATGTTGAAACAGGTCATGTTCCTAATATCGAAATCACAATTCCTGATATGAGTGTTGAAAGCTTTGGTTATATGGCTTATTTCTTCTTCAGAGCGATTGCAATGACAACTTATCTGATTGATGAAAATCCATTTGATCAGCCAGGTGTAGAAGTATATAAAAAGAATATGTTCCGCCTGTTAGGCAAGAATTAAGTTCCGAAAGCTGACGTTTGTCAGCTTTTTATTGTAATTTATGACACGTTTCAATTTTTTTGTGATAAAATAGATTTGTCAATATATACAAGGAGAGATAGGGTAATATGAAATTTAAAGCATTAGGTGTATTAAGCATGGCAGCATTGCTCTGCGCTTGTTCCTCTGGCAGTAAGTTTGAAAGTGTAGATATCGTTTATCTAAATCCAAATCATGATAAAGTAATGTCAGAAGTATTACAGTCAAAGCCAATTGCCAAGACTGAAGCACAGAAGGTATTCAGTGATCCGAATACGACCATCGAGGTTTATTATGATGATCCGGTTAATGATGAGTATAGAATTCAGGTAGTGAATCTGTCCGATTATTATTTCACTGGTCATGTGGATTTCCCTGAATGTGAAAAGAGTATCAATGTTAAGGCATTGCCTCCAATGAGCGGTGATTTCGCAACCATCGTTTGTCCGGCATTTGACGCGGATGCTGATTTTGAATATGATGGTGATCTGTATGAACGTACAGAAGAAGCTGCATTCAATGTTCCGATGGAAATCTATTATTTTGAGGAAGACGATACAGTTTATGATTATGTACTTGACAGTGACAGCATTGATGCGGAAATGATTCGTTCTTTAGCTGATTATCTGTATACTGAATCAGTATTGGCAAATCTTGAAGGAACATATAATATGTATGTATTTGCTAAATCTGACTATGATGCCAACAATTTTGGCGATGATGCAATCAAAGCGGTTATCTGGCTGGATCAGGTCAATGATATGGCTGAAATCTATGCTAATGACGGTTCATTAGTTGAAAGAATCAACTATCGCAGTTAATCACATATTAGGCCTGCAGCTGCAGGCTTTTTATTTAGATATTTTTGGGTATAAATCTAAAAAAATAGAATCATGACATTTCCGGCTCATCGTTTCAGATTGACGTATATATTATGCATAGTAAGACCCATACTTTTTCCTAGGCTGATAAAGTTTGGTGTATTGATAGCTGAAAGACGGATTCTACCTATTGTCTACCATAAGTGGATGGCTATTTTCACACTTCTAAGGTAAAATAATTCCATGGAGGTGCTTTATGGAACTGCAGCAAATTGGAAAATATATAGCCGCTAAACGAAAAGCGGAGGGCTTAACGCAGGAAGCGCTGGCACAGCTTTTAGGCGTGACAAATAAAGCTGTATCTAAATGGGAAAACGGCAAATGTCTGCCTGATCTATCTCATTATGAGGCACTTTGTGAAATTTTGCATATCTCTGTTAATGAGTTGATGGCAGGAAAAGATATTGAAGAGACAGAATTGAAAAAAGTCAGCGAGCAGAGCTTAAAAGAGGTGTTGAGAAGCAATGCTGATCTGTCAGCGATGAAACATATCTGCATTGGCTTGCTGCTGCTATTGGTGGGGCGCTGCCTGCCGCTTGTCCAGCTGCAGGATGCTGCCTCAGAGGCCACCCAATTCATCTTTGGTGTTTCAGAAGGTATGTCCATAGGAATTACGTGTATTGGTATCGGCTGGCTGATTATGGGGCTTGTGAAATTCAGTAAATAAATGCTTAAGCGGCGGATGCCGCTTTTTTCTAAAAAATTTACATGAACATTATGCATAGAAAATAATGATATAAAAAATATCTGTTTTTTGTTACTTATGCTTAATTTAAAAAAACTGACCATTAATCTCAAATTTCTAGGAGGTACCATGAATAGAAAAGATTTTAGCCATAGATTAGCAGATATATATGAGCGAGATTATGAAATAAATAAAGAATTAAAGCTTATGATAGTAACAATAATTTATGAACGCTAAAGATAGATTAAGTTATGAGAAAAAGTGCTAAGTAATAAAAATAATACAATTTATTATTAAATAATGAACCTTTTATAGAAGATTAGAGTTTAAAAAATAATCAAATGTAGAGTTGAATTCGTATATGGGTTATAAAAATTTAGCAGGCAAAGGTTATTTTATTATTCAAAAAGTGGGATATAAGATTGTACATCATTGTTAATGTAAAAAAACATATAGGAGGAAATAGTTTATGGAGAAAAATATTATAAAATTATTACATGATTGGTTACCAATTATTATTGCAGCTTTATCTTTAATAATAAGTATAATAACGAATAAAAAAAATAATAAACAGAATAACGAATATAAAAGAAGAATGCAAGATTTTGAAATTCAAAAAGAAATAATACGTCAGCAAGAAAGAAATACAGATGAAATATTTATGAGGTTAAATAGTCGTTCTAATTTAATTCCGCATTTTCATTTGATTTTGGATAATACTAAAATTGAAAAATTAACTAATAATAATTCAGAACATATGAAATTAGTAATAGGGTTAATTAATATTGGAAAAGAATCCGCATCAAACATAACGCTATATCCTTTTCGCGAAGGGCTAGCGGATTTCTTGAAAGTATTATATGAACAAGAAAATAGTTATTTTATTTATGAGTATCTTAATCAATATTATGCTTTACCTAAAGAACGCGTATCATTCAGTATAGTAAAAGAAATTCCAAAAAAAGATAATGGAAGAATTTCAGACTTTATAGAGTTCAAAATAAGATTTAGAGATTTGTTAGGTAATTTATATGAGCAAAGATTTGAATTTGGTTATGATAATTATATTGTAAAGGGATTTAATTTAAAGAGTTCTTCTGGTATACCTCGTTTCATAGAAGAATAAAGCATAATTTTATATAGTTTAACTTTTTGCAATTTAATTTATAAATTTTATATGATTAGTAAGCTCAGAAATTAAAAAGGATTTGTACATGATGTCAGTTGATTCCTCTATGCTTACAATTATTTGGTATTTTTTGTAAGTAGGTATGAGGTGAGTAAATAACAAGTCTTTATTTTCTAATTAGACATAAAGGGTGAAAATATTATTTTTACATAGTAAAGCGTCATTTTATAAGATATGAAATAAAAAGTATCGATATCACATAAGATAAATTGAACAAGAAACAATAAGACAATTAATTTCAATTATGAAGTTAATTGTCTATTTAAATATAAAAAAAGCACCGCTTTTCATCGGCACTTGATTATAACGCTTTGACAGCATTCATTTTTTTAGTATTAAATTTATCAACCGTCCGACAGATCCACATGCTTATTTCAAGCAGCAGGCACATCGGTATGCCTAAAAGCATCTGCGACATAATATCCGGCGGTGTGATGATTGCGGCAACAATGAAGATCAAAACATAAAGGAAACCACGCTTTTCATTAAAGAACGCTGGTTTTAAGATACCAAGCTTACTTAACAAAAAGGAAAGAATCGGCATTTCGAATACGATTCCAAAGCACAGCAGCATTTGATTGCAGAAAGACATAAATTGTTCAATGGAAATCATTGCGGCAATATCACTGATGGATATTCTGACAAAATAACTTAAGGTAATTGGTAAGACAACAAAATAACAGAAAATAACACCGATGATAAAAAAAGCGAGTCCCAGTGTCAGCGAAATCAGCATATATACTTTTTCATTGCTGTAAAGCCCTTTAGAAACAAAGGCCCATATCTGATAAAGGGTAATCGGTGAACATAAGACGATGGCACACAGCAGCGATACTTTGATGTACACCATGAACAGTTCTGACGGTCCGACATAGATCAGTTCCATGCCCGGATTCAGATTCAGCAGATATTGAATCAGAATATCGATGTACTGATAACAGATAAACATGGCAATCAAATTGATAACGATTACCAGAGTCAGACGTTTACGGAGTTCATCAAGATGCTCGACAAATGTACCCTGCTTCGAGTTAGAACTCACGGCTGTACATCCTTTCTACTTGTAACTATTTTTCGTCACTTGCTGGATCAGTCAGATCCTTGATTTCCTTTTCTACGGATTGGGTTCCTTTTCTGAATTCTTTAATAGCTTCACCCATTGATTTTCCAATCTGCGGCAATTTGCTGGGACCAAAAATAACCAGAACGATGATCAAAATGATTATTAATTCTCCGGCACCAATTCTTCCAAACATAATTTCACCCCTTTAAAGGATAGTTTTTCATATCCACACACATGAATTATAGTTTATCCTATTAGAAATTGCAAGGTGCAGGGAAGTGAATTGAACAATCTGTGAAAACTTTCTCAATAGATTATTCAGCGAGAAGTATGTGAAAAAATTATTGAAGTGAATTGCATTAAGGGTTATAATACAATTAGTTTTAAGGGGAGCTTTTTAGGGCATGTGGGGTTATACGGGAAAACTTTCACAAACTTGTTAAGCCTTCTTACAAACAGCGGTTACTGCTGCTTTTTTATTGTGAAAATATCGCACAGTGACTTTTGACAAATGAACGGGGTTGAAAAAATGTCAGAAAAAATGTCAGAACAGATTGAGGAGAAAATCTCCAAAGCACTCGACACCGAAATGACAAGAAGACAGTTCATGAAGATTTCAGGAAAAGGGTTAATGGGTTTAACTGTTTCCGCTTCATTGCTTTCTTTGTTCGGGTGCACTCAGCAACAGATCGATAACGGTGAAGTTGCTACATGGGCTATGCCGCAGGGACTGCTGGTTGTCAATGCTGCCAAGTGTGTAGGCTGTCAGCGTTGTGAAATCAACTGTACGCTGGTAAATGATGGTGTGGCTTCTACGTATATTTCTCGTGTTAAGGTTCAGCGCAATATTACATTGAACGGTGAACATGGTCTTTACGGCAATAAAGACTGGGTTTATTTCCCTGATACTTGCCGTCAGTGTAAGGACCCAGCTTGCGGAAATGCTTGTCCGCAGGGGGCTATTTATGCCAATGACAACGGTATCCGTGTTGTAGATCAGGAAAAATGTATTGGCTGCGGTGCATGTGTTCAGGCATGTCCATGGCATATGCCGACCGTGAATCCTGAAACGCACAAGTCAAGCAAGTGTATTGCCTGCGGTGCATGTGTACAAGGCTGTCCTGCCGGTGCGCTGTCAATCATTCCTTGGGATGAGGTAACAGCTGCTGCTCAGGAAGTACACAAATAGAAAGGGAGGATTAATTCATGTCTGCAAACTATGGATGGGCTGGAAAAATCCTGCGTGTCAACCTGACAACGGGTTCGATCACTACGGAGGATACAGCAAAATATCAGGATTATATCGGTGGTATGGGACTTGCATACAAGATCATGTATGATGAAGTACCTTTAACTACAAAGGCTTATGATGAAGCCAATAAAATTATTTTTGGCGTCGGACCGTTAACGGCTTCCGGTGTGCCATGCTCAGGACGTATGAATGTTACGACGCTATCTGCATGGACTAAGGGCTATTCAATTCTTGATGGTCATATGGGCGGTCATATCGCGCATAACTTCAAGTATGCCGGTTATGATGCATTGGTCATTGAAGGTAAGGCTGCCGGCCATGTCTATATCAAGATCGATGATGATAAAGTAACCATTGAATCAGCTGAACATACATGGGGTATGGGAACCTTTGATACTAACAGAATCATGATTGAAGAAAATGGTTCTGATTTCGATGTTGTATCAATTGGTCAGGCTGGTGAAAATCTAGTCAATTACTCTTGTATGCTGACTTCTTCCTGTGATTCTGCGGGTGCTGGTACAGCCGCTGTATTAGGCAGTAAGAATGTTAAGTCAGTGGTAGTCAGAGGTACTGGCAATGTGAAGATTGCTAATCCTGCTGAATTTAAAGAATTATGTGATTACATGCTGCGCGAGCTGATCGGCGGCAACAATAACCACAATGTACCGGCAGTTCCGCAAAGCTGGGCAGAATATTCTGCACCAAGCGGCAATAACCGCTGGGCTGGTGCGCCTGGCCGTGTTTGGGGATTAGCTGAAGGCGGCCCGATCGATATGGGTGAGCAGCCTTATGATGATATCAATAAGATTGCATACCGCTGTATGAAGGGTCAGTTTGACTTTGGCGATATTGCCCAGAAGTACATGGTTAAGGTTGGCGGCTGTTCTTCATGTCCGGTACGCTGCTATGCTGAATATGAAATGGCTCCGTTGGCTGAATATGAACTGCCGACACGTGTATCCAATACATGTATGCCAATCATCTACAACACTACATGGTATCCTGAGGGTGTCAAAGATTTCGTCGATGAAGGCGATGCTTCCATCATCATCAACGGTGCCGGTGAGCGTGCGTTAGATAACTTTGGTGTTTGGGAAAACTATGGCAACCTGCTTCGTGAATTCAACTGGTGCTATAAGCACGGCGTATTTGAAAGAGTATTGCCGAAGGAAGAATATGATGCTGTACCTTGGGATTTAATGAAGGAAGGCAATCCGAAGTGGATGTGGTGGATCATTGAACAGATCGCTACTAAGAAAGGTGAAATCTCTCACTTAGGTGATGGAACTTACCTGCTTGCGGAAAGATGGAATCTCGGTCAGGAATTCTGGGATGACAACTATATGCAGACGATTTCTTACAATGGTTATCCTCGTCACCATGGTTCTGAAGATGTATACCAGGTTGGTGTGCTTTACAGCATCATGTATAACCGTGACTGCATGATCCATCATATGATCAATATCGTTGGTTCCGGCTGTCCTTATGAAGTTTATAAAAAGACATTAGAAGATGAATTCGGTGAAGGCTGTGTCGATATGCCTAAGAAATATACGCCAATGAACCGTTCAAAAGCAAGACTTGCGAAATGGGCGTTTATCGGTAAGCAATGGCATGATTCAGCAACTGTCTGCAACTGGATGTGGCCGATGACACAATCACCTGCCAAGTCTCGTAATTATAAGGGTGACCATGATTTGGATGCGAAATTCATGAGTGCGGTTACCGGTGAAAAGTGGACACGTGCAGACGTTGATTTAGCAAGTGAGCGTATTTCTAATATGCTGCGTGTTATGACTGCCATTTCATTTAATATTAATGAAGGCAGTACGAATCTGCGTGAAGATCATGATACGATCTGTAACTGGGTATTTGATAAAGAGCCTGAATTTAAGGCATTTGAAGAAGGTACGGTCAAGCTGGACCGCGCTGATATGGAACTTGCGAAGGATATGTTCTATGAGGAAATGGGATGGGATGTCAAGACTGGTATTCCAACCAGAGCAACCCTTGAACGTGTAGGTCTTGGCTATATGGCTGATGATCTGGCGGCTCGCGGTCTGCTTCCTGCATAGGCTGAATAGAAAGGTTGGGTAGTTATGTTATTTGGTCGTCGTAAACCTGGATTTGTTAAAGAAGAGGAAAATCCAGAGTTAGTTTCTGAATACAATGAAGATCGCATGATCGCAAAACAGCAGGCAGAGGCTGAAGAGAAACCAGATCTGATGGAATATCTTGAATCATTGCCGGAGGTGGAAGATCCATACGCGGAAGCGATGGCGGCCGCCGCTGCTATGCCGCAGCCTGAGATGAAGGAAAAAACGAAGGCTGAATTACTTGCTGATTTTATCCGTGAACGTTCTGCCGGCGCGATGCTGACCGCATATGCGGCTTTGGCTGCCGAGGAAGAGGCGCTTGAGACGCTGCTTCAGGAAATGCGTGAAACAGAATCATGTGCGGATATTGTATCCATTAAAGGTGATAAAGATGTGTATTATTATTCCAATGCCAATATGAGTGATAACTATGCCCGTATAGCGATGCTTGTAGAGGAAAAGAATCTGCCGAAAACGATTGCCGAGATGGTGCGTTTCAGCTGTAAGACATATCCGTCACCGACACCGCTGGATTACTTTACGCTGCATCCGTATTTCTATACGATGCCGCAGATCAAACGTGCGGTTGAGCAGTTTGAAAAGCATGAGGAATATGCGGATATGGCAACGGTTGTTACCGGAAATAACATTACTTACCTGTATTCCAAAGACATTATGTCTGAAAAATATGCCAAGGCACTTGCGGAAGGTGCTGAATATGGTGAATATGGCTATCGCCGCTAGTTTTAAAATTTAATAATTGATCTCCGAGCCATTCAATCCTAAAGACCCCCACGGATGTCTGGCCTAAGCATCAGCTTAAGGGCTTTGCTGGAAACAGCAAAACCTTCCATCTTTGAAAAGGAGCAGTCATTTTAAAGACGTCTGGTAATCAGATGATGCTTAAGGCTGCTTTGCGCTCAAAATGCGTAAAACAGCCTTTTTTAAATATAATTGATGAAATCACAGTGCTGACAGCTGTGAACTTTATAGGAGAAGAAAATATGAAATTAATCAAAACGAGTGAGGCGGTTGGTCATGTTTTATGCCATGATATTACCCGAATCGTTAAGGATGTAGAAAAGGGTGCGGCTTTTAGAAAAGGGCACATCGTTACGGAAGAAGATATCCCCGTACTTCTTTCAATTGGTAAGGAACATCTTTATGTCTGGGAAAAGGAAGCTGGTATGCTTCATGAAAATGAGGCGGCAGAGATCCTTTGTAAGCTCTGCATCAATGAGCATATGGAACGCAGTGAAGTAAGAGAAGGCAAAATTGAAATCATTGCTGCCTGTGACGGTTTGTTTCAGGTTGATTCTAAGCGTTTAATGGCAGTGAATAGTGTGAATGAGGTAATGATAGCTGCACGGCATGGCAATACAGCGGTGAAAAAGGGTGATAAACTGGCGGGTACGCGGGTGATTCCTTTAGTCATTGCCCAAAGTCAGATGGCGGACGCAGAAAATGCCGCCGGTGCTGAGCCGCTTTTATCTTTAGTACCTTTTAAGCCGCTCAAGGCTGGTATTATTACTACCGGCAGTGAGGTGTTTAAGGGCAGAATCAAGGATACTTTTACGCCGGTAATTATTGAAAAGCTAAAAGCGTATGGTATTGAAGTCAGTGAGCATTGTATTGTCGATGATGATAAGGAAGCAATTGTAAAGGCGATTGCGGACATGCGCCCTAAGGTGGATCTGATCTGCTGTACGGGCGGTATGAGTGTGGACCCGGATGATCAGACACCCGGTGCTATCAAGGCAAGCGGTGCAGCGATGGTTACCTATGGTGCGCCGGTGTTGCCGGGTGCGATGTTTGCTTTAGGTTATTTTGATGATGATAAACCAATCATGGGTCTGCCGGGCTGTGTCATGTATGCCAAGGCAACAATTTTTGATTTAGTTCTGCCAAGAATTGCTGCTGGTGTGAAGCTGAATAAAATGGATTTTGTAGCTTATGGCGAGGGCGGCCTGTGTCTGAATTGTCCGGTATGTACATACCCTAACTGCGGCTTTGGTAAATAAGATGGAAAAGAATATTGAATTAGAACACGCTGTTGAATTGATTCGCAAACATGCAAAGCCAGTGTCAAGAATCAAACGCTTGCCGATCACAGAAGCACTTAATTATCGGCTTGCGGAAGATCTTATTGCGCCCATTGACAATCCGCCTTTTAACCGTTCACCGCTTGATGGCTTTACCTTTAACCACGCTGGCAGTGAAGCGGGAAAAAAGCTGAAAATCATCGGCTGTGTCTATGCCGGTGAAGCGTTTGAGGGATATGTTAAGGAAGGGGAAGCGGTTCGCATCATGACCGGTGCGCCGATTCCTGAGGGCTGTGACTGTGTAATCCGGCTTGAGGATTGTACATGGGATGACCAGGAGATAATGCTTCCTAAAGCGATGAAAGCTTATGAAAATTATTGCTTCAAGGGTGAAGATTATACGGCCCAAACGGTAATGATTCATAAGGGTGAGCGATTGGGACCGGTACATTTAGGCATCATCGCCTCAATGGGTATTGATCAAATCATGGTATATGATGCAGTGCGGGTAGGGCTCTTGGTGAGCGGCAGTGAAATTGTTCAGCCGGGCAGCGCGCTTGGACCGGGTAAAATTTATGATACGAATCTGACATTGCTGACAAGTGTGCTTGCCTCACTGGGGATGAAACCGGTGCTTGCGGATTTTGTCTGTGATGAGGCTGAAGCGGTCAGCGCGAAAATCAAAGCGATGATGAAGGAGTGTGACTGTATCATTACAACCGGCGGTGTTTCCGTAGGTGATAAGGATATCTTTCACGAAGTGGTACAGCTGCTTGATGCTGAACAGCTGTTTTGGCGGGTTAAGCTAAAACCTGGCACCCCGGCGATGTTTTCAATGGTTGAGGGCTGCCCTTTGTTATCACTGTCCGGCAATCCGTTTGCGGCTTTAGTTACCTTTGATCTGATGGGCCGTGAATTGCTGGCGGTCATGAGCGGCAATGAAGCGCTTGTACCTAAACGTCAAACGGCAATTTTAAAACAGCCGTTTCAAAAGCGCAGCGGCAATCGGCGGTTTATCCGCGCTCAAGCGGTTAAGGGTGAAGTCATGATAAACAGTGATAAACATTCGTCAGGCATGCTGGCGAGTATGCTTGGCTGTAACTGTCTGATTGATATTGCGGCAGGCAGCGAAGGCTTAAAAGCGGGGGAAACCGTGAAGATCGTCATGCTGGAGGAAAATTATGAATGAAAAATTAACGCACTTTGATGGTGCCGGCAATGCCGTCATGGTCGATGTGACAGAAAAGAATATCACACAGCGCTGCGCGGTTGCGCAAGGGTTGATTTATGTCAATGAAGCGGTGATGCAGGCCGTTGTTGAGGGCAGCGCCGCTAAGGGTGATGTGCTGGGGGTTGCCAGAGTGGCAGGAATCATGGCTGTCAAAAAGACTTCTGAGCTGATTCCAATGTGTCATCCGTTAGCGATTACTAAATGTGGGATTGATTTTGAAATCAATCAGGAAGCCGGCTATATCAAGGCTGTCTGCACTGCCCAGCTGGCCGGCAAGACAGGGGTTGAGATGGAGGCGCTGACCGGTGTGAGCGTAGCCCTTTTAACAATCTATGATATGACTAAAGCCATTGATAAAACGATGAAGCTGTCTGAAATCTGTCTGGTTGAAAAAACCGGCGGCAAGAGCGGCCATTTCATCAATACGGCACTGTTGGGTGATGAAGATGCTTGATGAATATTCAAGAACCATTGATTATCTGCGGATTTCAATTACTGACCGCTGTAATCTGCGCTGCATCTACTGCATGCCGGAAGAGGGAGTCTGCCAGCTGTCACATGATGAGATTTTAAGCTATGAACAGATTCTGCATCTTTGTAAATTATTTGCCCAATTGGGTGTACATAAAATCAAGATAACCGGCGGTGAACCGTTAGTGCGCCGTGACTGCACGGCATTGATTAAAGCCATTAATCAGATTGAAGGTATCGATAACATCACGCTGACCACCAATGGCTTATTGCTGAGTGAGAAGCTGGATGAGCTGATTGATGCCGGTATCAGTTCTGTCAATGTGTCATTAGATACGACCAATGAAGAAGCTTATAAAAAAATCACGCGTTTTCAAGGTGCGGATCAAGTGATAGAGGCGCTGCGCAAAGCGGCGGATACTTCATTAAATGTGAAAATCAATGCGGTGCCGCTGGCCGACAGCAGTGATGAAGACTTTTATTCATTGATTGAACTGGCCAAGGATAAAAATATTCATGTGCGCTTTATTGAGCTGATGCCAATCGGGTTGGGACAATCGTTAAAGGGTCTCTCTCAGGCGGCGCTGACAGCGCGTATAGAAGCTAAGTATGGGGCTTTGAAGCCTTATGATAAGCAATTGGGCAATGGGCCGTGTGTGTATTATACATTGGCTGGCTTTAAGGGCAAAATCGGCTTTATTGCCGCTTTGTCACATAAATTCTGTTCACAGTGCAACCGTGTGCGGCTGACAGCTGACGGCATGCTTAAGACATGTCTGCAATATGATGCCGGCTGCAATCTGAAAGCGATGCTTGATGCCGGATGCAGCGATGAGGAAATGCTTGCGGCGATTCGTCAAACCATTCTTCAAAAACCGCTGAGTCATCATTTTGAAAGCAGTGCGAAGGACAGTAAAAAAGAAACGCGTATGATGTCGCAGATTGGCGGCTAGAAAGGGATAAAATGGGAAAAGTAATTGCAGTTTGTACAAGTGATGTACGAGGTATACAAAAACACAACATTCATGAGGCTAAGCTGGTGGAGGGCTTTGGTATTGAAGCCGATGCCCACGGCGGCAATTGGCACCGTCAGGTAAGCTTGTTATCTTATGACCGAATCAAGGAATTTAACGCCAAGGGAGCCGATGTTAAGGATGGCGCTTTTGGTGAAAATATCGTTGTTGAGGGTTATGATTTTAAATCATTGCCGATCGGCACGCTGTTTCGCTGCAACGATGTGATTCTTGAATTGACTCAGATCGGTAAGGAGTGCCATTCACATTGTGAGATTTTTAAGAAGATGGGTGACTGCATCATGCCAAGAGAGGGTGTTTTTACCCGTGTTCTGCATGGTGGGGTAATCAAAGAGGGGGATGAAATGACATGCTATCTGCCGCAATAATCACTTCCTCCGATTCCGGCTATCGCGGCGAGCGTGAGGATTTAAGCGGACCGGTAATCAGCGAGATGCTGAAAGCGGCGGGGTATGAGGTTAAAACAATGCTGCTGCTTCCAGATGAGCGTCAGATGCTGGCCGATACAATGAAAAAAATCTGTGATGAGCATCAGGCTGATTTGATTTTAACTACCGGCGGTACTGGTTTTTCGATGCGTGACTGCATGCCGGAGGCAACCCGTGATGTAATTGAACGGGAAGTGCCGGGAATTCCGGAAGCGATGCGCGCGTTTAGTATGCAAATCACCAAAAGAGCTATGCTGAGCCGTTCAGCGGCAGGTATCCGTCAGTCGACGCTGATCGTTAATCTGCCCGGCAGTCCTAAAGCGGTGCGGGAGTGTCTTGAGGTCATTCTGCCGGAATTAAAGCATGGTCTTGAAATTCTTAAAGGTGACGCGGTTAACTGCGCGAGAAAGGACTAACTGATGAAGAAGCTATGGATGGGTTTATTAGCTGGTATGTTATGCTTGAGTGCCTGCACGGCCAACCCGGCACCTAATGAGGATGAAAACAATGCTGTAAAACCCGCAGAGCTGTTGATTTCAGCGGCTGCCAGCATGACGGATTGTTTAACTGAATTGGCGGAATTATATAAGGTTGAGGCACCCAATGTAACCTTGACGTTTACCTTTGGTTCAAGCGGCTCTCTGCAGAGTCAAATTGAAGAGGGAGCGCCTGCCGATGTGTTTATCAGCGCCGCGCAGAAACAGATGAATGCCCTCGATGAAAAGGATTTGATCGATAAGGATACAAGAAAAGATTTATTAGTGAATGAGGTTGTATTAATTACGCCCAAAGGCAATCCGCTTGGCTTAAGTTCGTTTACTGATGTTACTAAGGATGAGGTTGCCAAGATTGCTTTAGGTGAATTGGGTTCGGTACCGGTAGGCCAGTATTCAGAAGAAATCTTCAAGCATTATGAAATCATGGACGCGGTAAGTGCTAAAGCGGTATATGGCAGTGATGTGCGCACCGTATTGACATGGATTGAAAACGGTGAAGCCGACTGCGGTGTGGTTTATGCGACCGATGCGGCTATTTCTGATGCGGTTGATGTTGCAGCTGTGGCGCCGGCTGAATCTCACAAGGAAGTTGTTTATCCGATTGCGATGATCAAGGACAGCAAGCAGTCAGAGGCCGCTAAAGCCTTTATTGATTATTGCTTCAGTGAAGAAGCGGCAGCAATATTTACTAAATATGGCTTTGCCCTGGCAAAATAATGGATTTATCACCGTTATTTATATCGATTAAAACAGCGCTGTTCGCAACGGCCTTCGCTTTTGTGCTGGGCATTTTGGCGGCTTATTTCGTCTTAAAACGTCAGCGCTTTAAAAGCTTAGCCGACGCTGTTTTTACGCTGCCGATGGTCTTGCCGCCCACTGTAGTAGGCTTCTTTCTGCTGTTGGCTTTTGGTAAAAATTCATGGATTGGTCAGCTGCTTGAAACGATGAATCTCTCCGTGATTTTTTCATGGGGAGGAACTGTCATTGCGTCAACGGTTGTGGCTTTTCCCTTGATGTATCGTACCGCATTAGGCGCTTTTGAACAGGTGGATGAGAATCTATTTGCGGCGGCGCGGACGCTGGGTATCAGTGAAACCGCCATATTTATGAAAATTCTTTTACCTAATAGTCTGCCGGGTATCGTTGCTGGAACGATTTTGTCATTTGCCAGAGCAATGGGCGAATTCGGTGCAACGATTATGGTTGCCGGCAATATTCCGGGCCGTACTCAAACGATGGCGCTGGCGGTTTATTCAGCAACCCAAAGCGGCAATCGGGAACTGGCTTTTAAATGGGTTCTTGTCATTGTTGCTCTCTCATTTACCGCCATTTTATCTGTCAATGCATGGAACAGCTGGCTGAGCCGGAAGAAAGCGGGGAATCTGCAATGAGTTTGTGGGTTGATATTGAAAAACAAGTCGGGAATTTTACTTTAAAGGTTAAATTTCATGATCAGGATCATATTTTGGGTCTGCTGGGAGCCAGCGGCTGCGGGAAAACGATGACTTTGAAATGTATTGCGGGCATTATTAAGCCTGACCGCGGTAAAATTATTCTTAATGACCGTGTACTGTTTGATTCAGAACGTAGGATCAATTTAAAACCGCAGGCGCGCCGTGTCGGTTATCTTTTCCAAAATTATGCGCTGTTTCCGAATATGACAATATATGAAAATCTGAAAATGGCATATCATGGCCCAAAGGAAGCCGCTCAGTCTCGGATTGAGGCTTTGCTTGACAGCTTCTATATCCGTGCATTAGCTGATCACTATCCCCATCAGTGTTCAGGCGGTCAGCAGCAGCGCGCAGCCTTGGCCCGCATGCTGATCAGCGATCCGGAAATTATCTTACTGGATGAGCCCTTTTCCGCATTAGATGAATATTTGAAATGGCAGTGTGAACAGGAACTGATGAGGCTTTTTAAGGTTTTTAAAAGAGATGTGCTTTTAGTTTCACATAATCGTTCAGAGATTTATCGGCTCTGTAATTCAATTGTTGTCATGAATCAGGGCGATGTAGAATCAATGAATACTAAGGATGAATTATTTAAAGATCCCAAAACGCTTTCGGCATGTCTGCTGACAGGCTGTAAGAATATATCAAGAGTGGAGGCGGGAGTTGCTGTGGACTGGCAGCTGCCTTTTACCATGAAACAGCCATGTGCTTATATCGGGGTCAGAGCGCATACGATCCGCATCAGGGAGGCTGAGCATTCAATTCCATGCCGTATTGAAGCAGTCATCGATGATGTTTTTTCAAGGATTTATCTGGTTCATCCGATTCATGTGCATCATGAAAATGAATATACGACGCTGCGTCTTGAATTCAATAAGGGAAAATACAGCCATCAGGTCGGCGATGTGATACCGATTTTGATTGATGAGCAGGAATTAATTTACTTAAAGCAATGATCAGGAGCTTACCATGTGTAGGTTCCTTTTCTATATAAAAAAAGCCGGTCAAATTTGACCGGACATTTATTTGGAAACCGTGAAGATGTCTTCAATATCATCACTTGTTACTATGATGTAATCAAGATACTTAAATTCTTTTTTGCCTTCAGGGATTTCATCATCGCTGTTATAAACCCAAACTACACTTAATGAATAACCTAAATCACGGATTTTCTCTATCATTTCATTGGCTTCTTGATAATCCATCGTATAAAGCAATGTCGAACAAATATCGGCAACTCCTGAATTATCCGTGACTACACTTAAAGCGCGTGAATGACGGGCAGGGAAAAGTGTATCAGGATCAATGATGTGATGCATCAATTCACCATTTGATAAATAATAGCGCTGATAGTCACCGGAAGTAACTAATGATTGTTTGCCGGAAAGCGGCAGAACACCTAAAGTACCGTTGATGCCATTCAGATCTGGAACTTGAATCCCCGCATTCCATGCGCTGCCGTCAGGTTTGCTGCCAATCACCCGCACATTGCCGCCGGCGTTAAGGATGCCGCTGGTTAAACCTCTCGCTTCAAGCTCTTGGGCAACCTTTTCAGCCGTGAAGCCCTTGGCTACTGAACCGACATCAAGGCTTGCGCATGCTTGATTCAGATAAACGGTGCTTTCCGCTTCGTTAATTTCAACGTTATTCCAGCCGACACAAGCTTTGGCCTGCTGTAATTCTTCCATTGACGGAACCGGCGCATCCTGTCCCTCAGTATTCAGGCTGATGTCTGCCTCACGGTATTCATGCCAAATTTCAAGTACAGGGCCCATCGTAATATCAAACTTGTTATTGGATAATTCAGAGAACTGTTTCGATAATTCAAGCATTTCCAGAATATCATCATCAACCTTTACCGGCTGAATACCCGCGTTGTCATTGATTGTTTTGATGTTATTTACACCTTCATAATCATTGTACTTATCAAACAGGGCATTGTAGCGTTTAAACTCAGAACGCACCAGATCAAAATATTCATTAAACTGTGATTCATCATCGGCATAAGCAATTAATGAGATTACAGTATCAAATCCGGCATCCAATGTCTGATTGTTATAACGGCTCTGTTCCTTAACCGGTTCTTGTTCAGCACTGCAGCCGATAAGCAGCAGGCTCATCAGCAGGATTAAACTTTTTTTCATTTTTTATCACCGTTGTTTATTATATCATAATTGCGGCTGACAACACAAAATAGTTGCATCAAAACAAGGGTGTCTTTGTGCCATTTTATTTGTGAAAAAATTACTAAATTGTTTTTCTGATTTTGATTCATCAAGTCATTCATGATTGTAAGCGCTGAACTCGATGAAAATTGTAAAATATCCCATTATTGAAATGTTTTTTTAATGAGTTTTTTTAGAAACAGTTGAGAATTTATTAATTTTCCATTTTCATGAATTTAATTTGTGTTATAATATTAAGGGTGCGAATTTTTAAAAAATTCACATAGTAAAAATGAGAGGAAAGGTGAAAATATGTCTTTGTTTAAGGGGCCAATGCGCGAGCATATCAATGGTCACAAAGATTTAACAGAAGCATCAGAACTGTTTGTTGTCGATCCAGGTAAAACAGTGAGTATTCCTTTGTTTGCCGGGGCCGCACAAAACCCGAAAGTGCTGGTTGCCGAGGGGGATAAAGTAGCTGTCGGAACAAAGATCGCTGTCTTTGATGAACGCAATGTCGTTCCTATTTTTTCAAGTGTCAGCGGCACAGTAAAGGGCATCGAGAAAAAGATGCATCAGAGTTTAAAGCAAATTGATCACATCGTAATTGAGAATGATGGTTTGTATACGGAATGTCAGCCGTTTGGTACGATTGACTGGCAGAGCGCATCAAGAGAAGAGCTTATCGACTTTATGATGAATGCTGGTATTATTGGCTGCGGCGGCGCTGGTTTCCCAGCTTATATCAAATATAAATTTGCCAAGGATGTTCAGATTTTGATTATTAATGCGGTTGAATGTGAACCGTTCATCACTTCTGACTATTACTTGACAGAGCATGAATTTGATTTAATGCTGACAGGTATTTTGGCGATGAAAAAGATGGCTGAAGCGAAGGAAGTTGCAATTGCTATCAAGAAATCACATCCAGAGCTGATTTCTTTTGTTCAGTCTAAATTAAAGGGTGTTGAAGGCGTTGCGGTACGTGAAGTTCCTGATGTTTATCCAATGGGATGGGAACGTACTTTAGTGCGCGAGATTACCGGTAAAGATTATGACCGTCTGCCAGGTGAGGTAGGCGCGGTTGTCAATAATGCGACAACGGCTTATATGTTTGGTAAAGCCATGGTTAAGGGTGAACCAATCGTATCCCGTGTAATGACGATTTCCGGTGACGGCGTTAAGAAACCGACGAATGCGTTAGTTCGTATGGGTACATCCATGCATGAAGTTGTTGAACAGGCAGCCGGCGGTTATGCTGGTGAAGATATTCTGCTGTCGGTGGGCGGCCCAATGATGGGTGCTACCATGACTACGGATGCGGTTTCGGTTGAACGTCAGAACAATGCATTAACTGTACAGCTTAATAAGCCTGCTCAGGAAATTGCCTGTCTGCGCTGCGGACGCTGTTCGGATCATTGTCCGTCAGGCTTGCAGCCAGTGCGGATTTCTCAGGCGATGAAATCTAAAGACATGGAAAGAATCGGCTTGCTGCAGATCACATCATGCATTGAATGCGGTATGTGTACGTATGTATGCCCTTCTAAGATTGCTGTTACAGAAACAATGCGCAGAGCTAAGCGTGCCTATATGGCATTTAGCAAGAAGTAGGAGGAGTCAATTATGAAATTTACTTTTAATCCGGCACCTAACTATAAATGCAAGCTTTCAACTCAGCAAATCATGCGTGAACTGGCCATCGGTCTGCTGGTTGTCTATGCGTTCTCACTGTTCTATTATGGAACTCAGTATGGCGGCGCATATGTGACGCAGGCACTGCTGATCATGCTTGTATCTTTAGTTTCGGCATGTGCCGTTGAAGTGCTTTGGGCTTTAGCTACAAAGCAGAATGTATTGAATTTTATTAAAACATCTTTCCCATTCATCACAGCAATGATTTTTGCTTTGATGCTGCCAATCAGTACATCATTATATGCAGTTGCTATTTCAAGTGCGATGGCAATTTTATTTGGTAAACTGGTATTCGGCGGTTTTGGTCAGAATATCTTTAATCCGGCAGCCGTTGGACGCGCAATTATTTTTGCTGCTTTCACAGCTTCTACAACGGACATCGTTACTTCTGTGACACCGACTACGCTGATGGCAGGTCAGTATCACTGGTTAGTGACCGATGCTTCATTAGCAAATCAGCTGCTTGATTCAGTAGGCGGTTTGGGCAATCTGTTTATCGGTATGTACCCAGGGGCTCTTGGTGAAACAAGCGCGTTGCTGATTGGTCTTGTCGGTATCGTATTAGCATACCGCAAGGTAATCGATTGGCGTGTACCAACAGTTTATATCTCAACGGTGTTTGTACTGACAGCCTGCATCGCATTATTTACTGGTGCTGGTATCTGGTATCCGTTCTATCATATTTTAAGCGGCGGTTTATTCTTCGGTGCTGTATTTATGGCAACTGATCCGGTAACATCACCGACTTCAGCGGCTGGACGCTGTATCTTCGCGTTAGGCTGCGGTATCCTGACGGTGCTGATCCGTGTAAAAGCGAATCTTCCTGAAGGCGTTTTATATTCAATTCTGATTATGAACTCATTGTCACCGATGATTGAACGTGCATTAGACGGCGAACAACGCAAGACAATGAAAAAAGCGATTAAAATGTTTGCCTCTACGGCAGTCGTTGGTCTGGCAGCTTGTCTGCTGGCAATCAGCGTTGTTGAACCGGCCAGTGCATCAGCGGATACAAATGTTCCAAGTGCACCTGAAGCGGCAGTTAAGATCAATGGTATTTCTGATCCGTATGTCGCAACCTTAATGGCTGAAGTAACTGATACTCAGACTAATGGCAGTGAAACTACTTATACTGTTCAGGCTGATGGCTTTGCCATTATGAATGGCGGCGAAAAGGCCAATATCTTCAAGGTTACCTTAAATGACAGCAATGAGGTTGTAAAGGTTGAGGCTGTTGAAGTAAATGATACACCGACGATCGGTGATAAGATTAATGATGATGCGTTCTTTGCACAATTTGCAGGCGTTAATGCGGCAGATTTTACAGTGGATGCAGTGTCTGGTGCGACTTATTCATCAAAGTCAGCGGTGCGCGCGGTTTTAGCGGCTATGGAAGCTCATGGCATGGATGCCGGTTTCAGCGCTAAACAGGAAGTGAGTATCGCCGATGACGAATTAGTGAAAAAGATTGAAGCAAGTGTGAAAGATAGCAAGGATAATGGCGACGGTACAACGACTTATACCGTAGATGCTCAGGGCTTCGCGGCAATCAACGGCGGCAGTGATCTCAATGAGTTCACGGTTGTGGTTGATGCAAATAAAGCGGTTGTCAGTGTTGAATGCAGTAAGTTTGTTGATACGGCATCCATCGGCGATCAGGCAACTACGGCTGATTATTTAGGTAAGTTTGCAGGAGCAACCGCTGACACAATGGTTAGTGATGTCGTATCCGGAGCTACTTATACTTCAAAATCAGTAATCAAGGCTGTACTTACAGCGCTTGCTGAATAGGAGGGAATCATATGAAAAAAATTCTTCATTTAACCGTATTCCTAGCATTGATTTCAGCAATCGCCGGCGGTGCTTTGGCAGCTGTTAACGCGGTTACAGCACCGATTATTGAGGAGAGTGCGATTGCCAGTGAAAAGGCAAATCTTGAATTGATTTATCCGGGTGCTGATTTCAAAGCAGTTGAATTAAGCGGTGATACCGGCAGCATTATCGGTGCTTATGAAGCAGCTGGCAAAGGCATGATTTATAAAGTATCCGTTACCGGCTTCAAGGATAGCTTGATCTATCTTGTCGCTATCGGTGAAAATGGTAACTTTGATGGTTACAAAGTATTGCAAAATAACGATACTAGCGGTTTTGGCAGCCGTGTTTCTGATGCTGAATTCTATGATCAGTTTGTCGGCAAGCCAATTGATACTAAGATCGATACATTGTCTGGTGCTACGGTTTCTTCTACGGCAACAGTTAATGGTCTTAAAGAAGTTGTAGAATACTACAACGCTACGAAATAGGGGGCAAAACAATGGAACGTTTAGAGAATTTTAAAGCGGGTTTCATTCGTGAAAACCCAATCTTCGGTTTATATCTCGGCTGTTGTTCGGCACTGGCTATTTCTACTACCCTGAACAATGCCATTGGTATGGGGGTTGCCGTTATTCTGGTAACCATTATGTCAAATGTAATCATTTCCGCGATCCGCAAGATCACTCCGGATGAAATCCGTATTCCGGTTTATATTGTCGTTATCGCAACCTTAGTTAAAATTATTCAAATGCTGGTACAGGCTTATGCGACAGATCTGTATACAGCATTAGGCATCTTCCTGCCGCTGATCGTTGTTAACTGCATCATCTTAGGCCGTGCTGAAGCGTTTGCCAGCAAGAATGGTCTGCTTGATTCAGCTTTAGATGGTCTGGGCATGGGACTTGGCTATACTTTTGGTTTATTGGCAATGTCTACGATCCGTCAGCTGCTGGCTACGGGTATGCTGTCATTCGCAAATCCATTTAATCCAACACAAATTTTCTTCCAGGCAGAATTCTTCCCGGCAGAATATACAATCTCTTTATTCAAAGATCCAATCGGCGCATTTATTACCTTTGCGTGTCTGGCAGCTGCTTTAAATGCTTACAAAGCCAGCAAGAATAAAAAGAATTGGGGTATTGGTTTAGGTGTTGTTGTTTTAGCGTTAGTTGCGGTAATCGCAGTACGCGGTGAATTCAATGTCAATACGGCTGTGGAAGCTGAAACACCGGTTGAACCAGATAATTCTGAACCGGTTAACGGCGGTGAAACAGCTACTGGCATCCTGTCAGAAAGCAGTGAAAACGGCGAAACGACCTATATCGTATCTGCACCTGGCTTTACTGCTACAACCGGCGGTGCTGAAAATACCTTCAAGATCGTTGTTGATGAAGCTTCAGGCTCAGTTAAGAGCGTTGAAATTGATACTTTCGCAGATACTCCGGGTATCGGCGATGCAATCAACAATGTAGAATTCTTTAATCAGTTTGAAGGTTTAGCTTCTTCTGATTTTGAAGTTGATGTACAAAGCGGCGCAACATTCTCCAGTGATTCAGTAACTAAAGCAGTTAAAACTGTGCTTGAATCACTAGGAAAGTAGAAAGGAGATCAATATGGGAGAATTATTTACATTATTTATTGGTTCAGTATTGATCAATAACATTATTTTAAACAAATTCCTGGGTATCTGTCCTTTCATGGGTGTTTCCAAGAAAACCAGCAGTGCGCTTGGAATGGGTGCAGCTGTAACCTTCGTTATCTTTGCATCTTCGATCTTTACTTATGCGATTTATCATTTAGTTCTGGTGAAATTCAGTATTGAATATATGGATTTGATCACTTTCATTCTGGTAATTGCCGCTTTCGTGCAGTTAGTTGAAATGGTGATCAAGAAATATTCACCGACACTGTATAAATCATTAGGTATTTATCTGCCGTTGATTACTACTAACTGTGCAGTATTAGGTGTAGCTTTAGAGAATATTTCAAATGGTTTTACCTTCTCACAGATGATTGTTTATTCATTAGGTGTTCCTATTGGCTTCACTTTGGTAATTTTCATCTTCTCAACAATTCGTGAACGTCTTGAAAGTGCAAAGACACCGGCACCGTTTGTCGGTAATCCGATTGCCTTGATCGTTGCTGGTTTAATGGCGCTGGCATTCAGCGGATTAGCGGGTCTGGTTTAAGATGTTAAGTGCGGTTTTGCTTTTTGCGGCTTTAGGCGCAATCTATGCGCTGCTCTATTATTTGAACCATAAGACACCGGTTCCAAAGGGCTGCGAGGATTTGAAAGTCAGCTGCAAGGGCTGTAAGGATGTTTCCTGCGGGAATAATCCAGTTCACGAAAGTTAAGAAAGGAAAAACATTATGTTACAAGCTGTATTAACAATGCTGATTCTTGGCGCACTCCTTGGTCTTGGACTGGGTGTTGCTGATAAGTTTTTAAAGGTTGAAGTTGATGCTCGTCAGGAAACGGTAACTTCAATGCTGCCTGGTTATAATTGCGGCGGCTGCGGTTTTGCCGGCTGTTCAGGTCTGGCGGAAGCATTGGTGAATGGGGAAGTGAAGACAGTAAGTCTTTGCAAACCAAGCAAACCGGATGCTAAGCAGAAAATTGTTGATTATTTAAAAGAAACACCAGGACCTGATGGTTCAACTCTGGATGTGGCTTTATAAAATTTGAAGGATGCGGTACACTAAGCGGTACCGCTTTTTTCTTGTTTTATCGATGTATTACAATAGTGTAAGCTTAGATTTCATGATCTATGATATAATCTAAGGGAATCGGAGGTACTATTATGATTGAATGCCATGATTTAACAAAGGAATACGGCTCTTTTAAAGCCGTTGATAATATTGATCTTGAAGCGGCAAGCGGAGAGATTACCGTATTGCTGGGGCCCAATGGGGCAGGTAAATCGACAACGATTAAAAGTATTGTCGGCCTGCTGCAGTTTGAGGGGAAAATTAAAATCTGCGGTTATGCCAATAAAACGGAAAATGCCAAGCGCAGCTTTGGTTATATACCGGAAGCGCCGGTGCTTTATGATATGCTGAGTGTGGATGAGCATGTGGAATTTATTGCGGCAGCTTATCAGATTAAGGACTATCGGCCGCTGGCGGAGAAATATTATGAGCTTTTTGATTTAAGCGAGAAGAAGAAAACGATTGTCAAGAATCTGTCAAAGGGAATGAAGCAAAAAGTATCAATGCTGCTGGCTTTGGTACTGTCACCGAAGGTACTGCTGGTTGATGAACCGATGGTCGGACTTGATCCGGCAAGCATTGAAGAGGTATTAAAGCTGCTGGTTGAATTGAAAAACAAGGGTGTTGCGGTGCTGATCAGTACGCATATCATTGATGTAATCGATGATATCTGGGACAAGGCTTATATCATGAATAAAGGAAAGATCGTGCGGACAGTGCGCCGTGATGATCTGCATGAGGAATCTTTGAAAGAGATATTCTTTGCCTGTACGGGTGAACAGCATGAGCATCATCTGTAAGCTTCAGTGGATCAAGCTGAAGGCAACGATCCGCCATCTGTTTTCTAAGCCCAGTTCAGCAATTCTGACGATTTTGCTTTCATCTTTTTATATTTTATTAATTTATATGTCAGTGAGTTTAAAAACTAATGCTCAGCCTGCAGATCCTAATGTTTCCGCGATGATTGTGGTGGGAATGTCTGCCTTTCTCATCATCAGTCAGCTAGCCAGCAAACGGCAGCTGCTGATGAAGGAAACCGATGCTTATATGATGTTTACCGGGCCCTTCACAAAACGTCAGATCATGAGCTTTATCGCCATGACAACCCTTCTTCAGTCATTGATGCTGGCACTTTATCCGATGTATTTCTTAGTTGCTTTTATCATGAATACAACCCTGCCGTTTTTGTTGTTTACATATCTGTATTGTTTCGTATTCTTTATGTTTTTTATGCTTTTGGTTGATATATTACATATTTTAGAAATTCGCAGCGCAAAGAATAAATGGATTCGAAAATTCATTCTGACAGCCTTCATAGCTTTTCTGGTTCTTTTATATTTGGTTAATCTTTTTGAGGTCGGCTTTGATTTCGGCAGAGCGATGACAACCTTTATCCGCAATCCGCTGATTCATTTTGTACCGCTGTTTGGCTGGATGAAATTAGCATTAACTTCCTTTTTAACCGGCAATATGACCTTTGTTTTACTGGCATTCCTGCTGACTCTGGCATGTATGCTGATCGCCTTTATTTATTTTATTAATATCAAGGATGATTTCTGTGAGAAGGCATATGATGAAGCGGTGAATTTCACACAGAACTATGCGCGTCTGAAAAGGGGCGAGCGAATTGTCGATAAGGTTAAGATCAATGATGATCAGCCTGCTCATTTCCGGCCAGGCGCTTTTGCGATTCTCTCAAAGAATCTGCTGATCATGAAGCGGTCAAAGAATTTATTCCCGCTTCAGTCGGTGATCATGGTGCTGATTTTCTTTGTCATGTCCTTGTTTATGGGAATGGGTTCTGCTTATTTTCTGTCGATGTCATTTATGTGTGTATTCTTTATCATGAATGATTTCTCATTGGAAGCGGAGATTAAGAATTATCAGATTTATCTGATTCCTGATTCAAGCTTTAAAAAGGGGATTGCCTGTGCCTTGCCTTATTTAGTTAAAGCATTAATGATTATCCTTTTGATTATGCTGTTTTGTCTGTTTGGCTTTAAAATGAAGCTGCTTGAGATCATGCCGGTAGCTCTAAATCTTTTGGGTGTCAGTCTCACGATGATTTCCGGCACGATGATTTCTTACCGCATCATGAAAAGCCGCAATAACGCGGCGGTGGAACAAATGCTGAGAATGCTTTTACTGCTGATGATGTTGATTCCAAGCGGTATTCTTGCCGGTATTGCCGCCTTTGCATTTGACTTTAATCTGGTGTTGATTACGGTACTGCCTTTTGTATTTAATCTAGTTTTTGCCTTATTGCTGCTTAAATCAGCTTCTTCAATCTTTAATGGGACTGATTTGCTTTCTGATTAAGTATAAGGATTCTGCGGGTTTTTTAGGAAACCCGCTTTTTTTTGCGTATATAGGAGTAGGAGGGATAAGATGAAATCATGGTACTGGACGTTCATGATAATCTTCATGACTTTCACGCTTGTGCTGGGAATGAGCTGGTATGTGGAGTATGATCATACCAAGAATACGATTGAAATGGCTGCTAAGCGGGCTTTGATGTCAACAATGGCAGCCTATGTCGATGAATGGGATTTTGAAATCTATGATGTCCTTCAGCATTTTGAGGCTGATTTCAAGGATCTGGCGCTGCGGGATCTTGAGTATCAGATTGCCTTGACCGGCTTCATTAAAGAACCGCTTTTTATGCAGGTGGAAATCATGGCGGTCAATAAGAGTAAGCTGAGAGGATTGATGATTCATGTGCAGGAAGCCATGATTGAGGAGCTGAAAGAATGAAAAATCGTAAAAATCTTGCCGCGGCAGGAGGAATCAGCCTGCTGCTTGTGAATGGTCTTTTATTTAAAGTGATTTTGGATAAGACGATTGATTTAAAGAAAGTTCCGGTCGCGGCTGTAACCATTGAACCGCGCACTCAGATTAATAAGGAGATGATTGCTTATAAGGAAATACCCAGTATTTTTACTGATGATTCATGTGCGATGAGTGAGGAGGAGATTCTTGATAAAATAACGGAAATTGAAGGGAAGATACCAAAGGGTTCCTTGTTTTATAAGCAGATGCTTTTTGATGAGACGGAACTGCCGGATTATCCGTCCTTGAAGCTGAAGGCGGGGCAAAGCTCGTTTTCATTAGGCACTGATTTATTAAAAAGCTCAGGCAATTCATTGACTGCCAATCAAAAGGTTGATTTGTATGTGACTATCGAAATGAAGAAAGAAAAGCCGGTAACTGATCTGCTGATCTCATCAATTCGTATTTTGAGCGTAAAGGATCGCAAAGGAAATCTGATGGGCAGCAAGAACAGCAGCAATGTGCCTTATGTGATTAATCTTGCGGTAGCAAATGAATATGTGGAGCTGCTGAAGATTGCCAGCAAGGTGGGTACAATTGATCTGTATGCGGTTGCTGATGATCGGGAGAGTGAGGAATGCGTGTTCAACGAGGAATCAAAGGTATTAGATTTATTAGTGGAGGCAAGTGATGAGTGAGTTTAACTTTGGGCCGCTGACACCTTATGTAGAGGATGAAAACATTACTGATATTAACTATAACGGTCATCAGCTGTGGATTGATCATCTGCATAAGGGACGTTATTGTGAGCCTTTTGATGAAGAAGAGTTCATTCAGCAGTTCTGTTACAAGATTGCCAACTATGTGAATTGTTCTTTTAATTTCTCATCACCGCTGGTAGAAGCTGAAACGTGTGATCTGCGTATCAGTATTGTTCATGACTCAATCGCCCGCAGCGGCCACAGCATATCGATTCGTAAGACACCGGCAATTATGCGGCTGAGTGAAAAGCAGATGCTTAAGGAGAAGTATACGACAGCGAGTGTTTTGGCGTTTTTAGAGCGGGCAATTAAGGCACATTGCAATATTATGATTGCCGGACTGCCCGGTGTCGGCAAAACTGAATTGGTTAAGTATCTGACTTCATTCATTCCTGCTTGGGAACGGGTGATTACGATTGAGGATACCCTTGAGCTGCGTTATCATGACATCCATCCCAATAAGGATTGTGTGGCTTTTAAAATCAATGCCGGCTTTACTTATGTCGATGCGATTAAGGCAAGTCTGCGGCAGCGTCCTAATTGGATTTTAGTTTCGGAGGTGAGAAGCCATGAGGTTGTTCATTTATTAGAGAGTATATCGACAGGCACTAATTTAATTTCAACGATTCATGCAGATGACGCGGCCAAGATTCCTAAGCGTATTTTACATATGTTTCCCAATGTAGAAATTTATAACGAGGTACTGCTGAACAGTATTCATGAAGCGCTGGATCTTGGCATCTATATTGAATCGCGGATTTCTGAGCAGGGTGTTGTCAGAACTCTGAAGCAGATTGTGGCCTTTGACAGCATCAATAATCAAGCAATGACAACGGAGCTGTATCATGTGGACGGTGAGCTTGCGGATGAAACGCTTTATCCCCCTAAATTGATTCGTAAGTTTAAGAGTCTCAAGCCGCAGCCGGTGCGGAAAAGGAGGATAGCCAAATGAGCGTGCTGATCATAATGGCAGTATTGCTGCTGCTTTTAGTGAATACCCGCAAAGGCAAGGCACTGTTTACGTTTTGTATGTTTCGCAGAAACGGGTATGCGGCGCTGAAGCAGACGATTTTATCTTATGGCTACAATTATTCATTTAAACAGCATATGGTCTTGCTGAGTCTGATGGCGGCGGGCATTCTTTTTATCGGCGTACAATTTGAGGTGCGAGTTGAATCGATGATCCTGCTGGTGTTTATTTCTTCCATGGTACTGCCGACGATTTATATATGGCTGGCTTATAATTCTTACCAGGAGCATTTATTTAATGATTTCACAATGTTTCTTCAGAATTTTATCGCCCTGTTTAAGCTCAATCCAAAAACCTATCGAATCTTATGCGAATGTGAAAAAATCTGTGAGGGTGAAATGAAGCAGGTTGTCAGTTCAATGATTGAGCGGCTTTCTGAGGGCGGTGATGTGAAGGCTTGCTTTCAGCTGCTGATTGATTATCAGCCCCACTTCATCGTGTATAATCTGGCTTCTTTGGTAATGACAATTGAAATGCATGGCGGCGATCAGTTTCTTGATGGCTTGGACTTGATTCAGGATGATATTGATGATTGGATTGAAGATACTTATATGTTTAAACGGCTGCAGCTTCAGGCTAAAAATCGAATGATTGGCTTATGCGGCTTATCAGCGTTAATTGCGATGTTCGCGAAAAATATGCTGAAGGAGATTCAATTTAATACGACTTCAATTGTCTATCAGTCAGCGATCTTATTTTTTTTCACAACAGTGCTGATTACCTTGTTAATGGCACATAAGACAATCAGTGAAGGGTGGGTGGAAAAAGAAGAATGCATATCTACGAGAGCTTGATTTGTTTTGCTGCCTGTCTGCTGCTAGTCGTGCTGAATAAAAGTATTGATGGTTTTTTGCTTGATTTGCTGATCGAAGGCGATTTGCATGAGCTGGTTCATGATGATCCTTTCAAGCTGGCGGCTAAGCGGCTGAAAAAGGCTAAACCGGTTTTGCTGCTAATTACTTTATGGCCGCAGTTTGGTTACAGTATTTTTTGGCTTGGCGGTGTCGGCGGCTTGTTTATGCTTGTTTATAAACAAGCGTATCTGGCGTTAAAGCGGGTGCAGAAGCAGCGGGTGAATCAGCTGAAGTTTCAGTTTCCAATCTGGCTGCGGCAGCTTCAGATTCTGATTCAGACCAATACTGTGGTGACCTCATTGATTCTCAGTACGCAGACAGCCCCTCAGCTGATTCAGGAGGATTTATCAATTCTGATTGCGGAAATTGAGGAAGACGCGATTCATCTGACGCCGTATATGAATTTTTTAAAGGCCTACCGATTATCAGAGATTGAGCGGGCGATGAAGCTTTTATACCGCTATAATACGGTGGGCAAGGAAGATGCTTACGTTCAGTTTAACCGCATGATTCAAACAACCACAAAGTGGCTGAGAAGTGAGCGCAGCAGCCGTGCCGAGAGTAAGCTGATGTTTTTTCAATGGTGGGGAATGCTGCCGCTGCTTGGCGTGACAGTGCTGTTTATGGCAATCATGTTTGAAATTATTATCAATTTATTTGGAGAGGGGGTGAAGCTGTGAAGGCCTTTTTCGAGGAATATGGACTAGCATTATCAATGTTGCAAATAATTTTTTCAGTCTTAGAGAAAAGGTTATAAATAAGCGTTATTTCAAATGTTTCATCATCTATTGTTACACTATCTAAAAATGTGTCTATCAGCATTTTTTTATATTTAAAGCTGTCATCCATATTTTTTATAAAATTATTGACGATTTTTTTTACTTCTTTTTTCGATATAACAGGTCTGTCAATAGTAATCAAATTTAATTCATGTTCTAACGATTTAACCCTGCAATCTAATTCATTTTTCTTATCGCAATACTTTTCTTGCGAAATGTTATCATCAATATAAAGCTCAACTAATCTGTCTAATTTTTTAGTACAGGATTTAATTTCTTTGTTTATGGCTTCGATTTTATCATCATTATTAATGTCAGTATTTAATAATTTGATACAATCGTTAATATACTGATCTAAAGATTCAGACTCAAAAAACTTTTCCTTAATAAAATCAATGACAATAGTTTCAAGCATGTCTGCGTTTATTATCTTGGCATCACATTTCTTTCTGTTATGTCTTGAGCATGTGTAGAATCTATATACATGGTCATTATAAGGCGCTGATGATGAGCCTATATAATTGGCCCCGCATTTCTTACATTTTGCATATCCAACTAGTAAATATTCATGCTTTTTACCGCCTTTAGGTTTATTCATTGTTCTTCTCCTTTTTGCTGCTTCCCAAATTTCAGCATCTATTATAACTGGGTAAGTTTCTTCTTGTTTCCAATCTTTATTTTTAATAACTTTTTGTCTTCTACCATTTTTAATAACTTTTGTTTTACCATGAAAGTATGTGCCTTTATATTTTTCATTTTTTAACAGCTTGCCTATTGTGTCAGCAGTCCATATGTTTCCACGTTTAGTTTTTAGTCCACGTTCGTTAAGTTTGTTTGCTATCGTTACATAACCATTATTTTCAAGATAAAGAGAATATATTTCACGTACAATTGCTGCTTCATTCTCATCAATTTCAACAAAATGTGTCTCATTATTTACATTTACCTTATACCCATAAGGTAAAAAACCGCCATTATATATACCTTTTTCGACATTACGATACATTCCTTTTTTTACTTCTCGTGAAAGATTTTTGCTATAGTATTCACTCATTCCTTCTAGCACTGACAACAGAATTATATCTTCTGGTGAATCATCATTAACTCGTTCTAGCACTGATAATAGTTTAACACCGTGGTCAGCCAGTCTTTTACGCACAATGACACTGTCATATCGATTACGTGCGAAGCGATCTAGCTTATGCACAATTACATAATCTACACCGCCTTTATCGGCATCATCAAGCATATTTTGAAACTGCTCGCGATTATCATTAGTACCTGACAATCCTCTATCAGCATAAAAAGCTATCAAGCTTATATTGTTTTGTTTACAAAAATTGCGAATAGCAATTTCTTGCGCTTCGATTGATTCTTCACGCTGCCGATCAGTGCTGAACCTACCATATCCATACGCTGTTTTCATACATAAACCTCCGCACTGGAATTAAATACCAGTTTAAAATTACCAATATTTGCCTTACAATATAATCGTGATCACACACCCAACAAATTTCATAATAACCGCCATATATAGGGAGGATATTATGGAAGCAGAAGTGAATTATATTGTATCTTGCAAGAATCAGATTATTGTATATCTCGATATTCAAAAGGTAATCGTTTATACAGATAGAACGATTAATGGCGAATTAAAAAGATATATTCAAAGTAGACTGCCCGGCATAACTTTAATCGAGAAGCACTAAGCTTCTCTTTTTTGTTAGAATAAAGAACGTCTTATTTCAACTACTCTACCAATAATACGCACCGGTTTAGTTTCAATTTCTTCAGCTGAATAATACAGTGGTATGAACTCAGGATTTTGACCTACTAACATTATGCCGCCGTCTCTTATAACCACTTTTTTGCAAGTAGCTTCGTCGCCGTTTACCATAACTATACCTATTTGACCTGATTCAATGGTATCCTGTTTTCTGACTATTACGACATCATCTTCCATAATCATGGGATACATGGAGCTTCCTTTTATTTTTAGCCCGAAGTATTCACCTTTTTTTGCTGTATCTTCGTCAATTTCCTCATAATCTATAACGTCTTCGATAGCTTCTAAAGGTATTCCAGCAGGCACAGAGCCTAAAACTGGTACTTTAGTTGCTTTTTTTCTTATTACATCAAGTACAGCAGCTTTTGCTGCTTTTCTTGTAGTTGTTGTTCCCAATAAATAATCTAAATCAACATCAAAATAATCTGCAATCTTTTGTAATTTTTCGTTTTTTGGGGTGTATATTCCTTGTTTCCATGATGTTAAAGTGGCAGTTGATACACCTGTATCTTTAGATACTTTGTATGCCGTTAATCCTTTTTCATTTAATAATTTCTCAAATATTTCATACATGCTGATCAGCTCCTTGCACATTTAAAATATTTCAGATATCTTTGCTTTTGCTGTTGACTAACTTAGAAAACTATGCTATTCTGTATATAGCTTAGAAAGCTAAGTCAATAATAAAGATTTCTGAAACACTTATTTACCTATATATAGTATATAAGAAATCTTAACTATTGTCAAATGAAAGGAGGGATTTTGTGAGCTATGCAAACTTCGAAAAATTATTAGCAGAGAATAACGTGACAGCTTATCGAGTGGCAAAAGACACAGGAATATCTACAGCAACTTTGTCTCAATGGAAGCACAACCAGTCAAAGCCTAAACTAGATAAATTGAAGATTCTTGCTGATTATTTCAAAGTTCAGATTGATTATTTTTTAGAATAAGGAGGTAAGCGCATGAAAGAACAAAGAAAGGCAATTTGTAAAATTGGTACTAAGTCAAGAGACATCGAACCATTTATTCGCTTTCTGGCTGATTTAGTCTTAGAACAAATGAAAAGAGATACTGCCGCCGACCAAAGCACAGTATCTCACAACGATAATTCGCAAAAATTATCAACTTAAGTATATCAATTGATGTTTTAAAAAGCAAGGAGGCAAAATGATAACAATAGAAAGTTTGATTTGTAGTGCAATAATATCTTATTTAATTTGTACAACAATCTGTAAGTATTATCTTACTAAGCTTAACAACGATTGGATAAAAGGATTAGATGAATTGAAACTGTTTACTATCGAACAATTCGAAAGTATCAAAAAATCATAAGCATATTTTCACAAAATCGTTTCCTAAAGGAGTTAGTTCAACAACACCGCTTTTTGCAGTAAAGCCTGTAAATTGATTTCCTATCAATTGATTTAATTCTTTGAAATTCTCTTTCATATCTTCAAAGAATGGGTCATTTTTAACAAAATCCAAATATGGATCATTTATCAAATATCTTATATAGTCAGTTGAGATAATTCCTAAGCGAACTAAATTTGTAATTGAACTGCAATAGCATTCTCTTTCTGAATAATCGTGATTAATAAAAAAAACATTCTTTAAGAAGGATGATGTACCACCTTTAGCGGTAGCTACATAGTCATAAATTGATTGCTTACTTTTATACCGAAATGTTTTTAAAACTTTGGCATCCTTCGCATCTAGTTGTTTTATTATTTCGGTAAAAGACGGATGAATGTAATTGCTTTTAGAGCTATCACAAGCTGATGCTAACAGTTTAGCAAACATTTCGCGGAAATGAGATTCTTCAAAATAAAATTTAGATGATTCTAATGCAGGCCCTACAATTGACATTTTAGGTTCTTGGATATTTTCTTCTTTAATTGAACTCATATTCTTCTGAATTTGCTCTTTATAAAGCAGTAGATTGTATTCTTGCTCTATTGATTTCTTTTTATACCAAGTATTTATGCCTATAAATGTGCCATCCCACAGATTACTTAGTGTTGATCCGATTGATGAGGCTAGTGGTTTAAAAGCTTCATTAACAATCTGTGGAAATTCGAATTTGATTACTTTGTTTTGACTATCAGTCACGAAAATCACCTCAAAGTGATTTTAACATAAATGTCTTAAAAGGCAAGGAGAGGAATGAAATGAGAGATAAATCAAAAAAAATCTATGGCAAATACATAGAATCTAAGTTAGCGCTTATCATTTCAATAATTACATTATCAATTGTATTGACTAAAGATTTTCTGTTTTAAAAGAATTGAGCTAAGTAATTGTCATGAAAGCTTATGAAATTTTTATTATGAATCCTTAAGGCAAGGAGGAAAGGAATACTATGGAACAGTTAAATACTGAAAAAATATTAAAAGACATGGAGGCCATTAAACGCACACTATCTTTAATGGCTAAACGCGTGGATTCGATTACACTGGATCGCGCTGTTGATAAACTAAATGATGCGATTGAGCTTGTAAGCATCTACACAGAGGATAAGGATAATGATTGAGTTTAAACGTAAACCAATCGTCAAGAATTGGATTATTTTTGGGCTTGCTATCTATTCATTAGGCACTACCGTGATAGTCGCATCTTGTAACCAAACTATTGAAACGCAGACATCACAAATCAGTTACTTACATAATCAGAATATGCAGCTGGCGCAGGAGCTCGATCAGCTGAAGCATGCTGGGGAAATAATCGTGCCAGCAGATCAGCCTGCGTTTGCAGAGCCACAGAAACGGCTTGTGTCGCTCGGCATGTTTGAAGTGACCGCTTATTGCCATTGCTCAATCTGCTGCGGCAGAGAGGGGCAACCAACAGCCTCAGGCACATGGCCGGAAGCAGGGCGCACGATAGGGGTTGATCCTGAGTTGCTGCCTTATGGCACCGAAGTTATCATTAACGGACATACATACATTGCCGAGGATACCGGCGGCGCTATGCAAGGTAATCACATTGACATTTTTATGGACAGCCACGAGGAAGCAATGCAATTTGGTAGACAAGAGCAAGAGGTGTTTGTCTATGCCGACTAAAAAAAAGATTTTTTATAACCCAAGTGAACAGGCAATAATCAGCGCTTTGGGATATGGTAAACAAAATGCGGTAAGCCGTAATAAATTAGCTATCTTAACTAATAAATCAGATAGAGCGATGCGAACCACTATTGAAAAATTACGGACTGAAAAAGGTCTTGTCATCGCTTCACTTCCAAACAAAAAAGGGTATTATTTTGCAGCCACTTATGAAGAGCTAGAAGCATATAGAAATCTTTGCTTAAGTCGTGAAAGAGCCGAGAAAAAGAAGCGTGTAGCAGCTGAAAAAGAGATGCGAAAATGGAAATCACAACAGCTTTTTGACTTCTCAGGAGATTGCCATGAATAAATTTAAAGATCAATGTGAGTGCTGCGGTAAATACAAAAAGTGTTCAGGAATTGACCGAAAACTCTTGTGCGATGACTGCAAGGCAATCTATATCCATAGCAACACTAAAGATAATGAAAAAATCATTATTGATAAATTCACTGGAAACAAATATGAACAGTCGTCTTTATTTGGTATTGGAGGACTGCTTAATGAATGATGTGAAATGGATTAAGCTTACCATCAATGTTTTCGACGATGAAAAAATCAAATTTATAGAAACTATGCCTAATGGTGATACGCTCATTGTGATTTGGTTTAAGCTGCTTTGCTTGGCTGGTAAATGCAATTCTAGCGGGTACATCATGATGACAGATAAGATTGCATATACAGATGAGATGCTATCTAGCATCTTTAACCGGGATATCAAAGTTATTCAGCTTGCGTTAAGTACCTTCAAAATGTTGGAAATGATCGAAATTGTCGAAAATAAATATTTTGTATCAAACTGGAACAAGCATCAGTCACTTGACAAGCTCGAAGCCAAAAAAGCATATGATCGTGAGTATCAAAAAAAGATGCGTGAAGCAAAAAAATTAGAATTAGATAATCGTACGACTGTCGTACGACGGTCAAACGACAATCGTTCACTAGAATTAGATATAGATATAGATATAGAAAATAATAAAGAAGAAGAACCGCGTGCGCGCGTGAGTGATTTATTTGATTTGTATGAAGCAGAAATGCAACGGCCAATTACGCAGAAGGAATTTCAGCTATTGTCAGATTGGCAGCAGGAGTTTCCAAGTGATGTCTTGGAGCTGGCAATGACAGAAGCCGTTAAAAGTAATGCGCGTAATTTTAGATACATTGAAGCTATACTGAATAATTGGAGACAAGCAGGAGTCAAAACACATGCCGATGCCTTGACTAAAATTGCCGAATTTGAAACTGCTAAAAAGCCAAAGCCAAAAAAGAAACAGGCGCATGATGTGCCTCTTCCTGATTGGTATGTTAAGCAAAAACAAGGAATAGAAAGCGACGATGAAGAAAAAGAATTAACGCCCGAAGAAGTTGAAAAGCTTAAGGATGAATTAAGGGATATGTGGAGCAAAGGAGCGTGAGAATGATGCTGATGCGTAAAGAGACAAGGGCTGCCATTATAACAATAGAGTTTGGCGATTTTTATTCAATGGTTCGCAAAGAGCAAAAATCGAAGCGTACCGGCAAAGTGAATTTAACGACCGCATCACTTAGTGCTTATGCTCAAAGTTCAACAGGATATCGGCACCAATTGGAGCTGCAAGGTTTTGAGGTGATTGGACATTGAACCAGCTTGATATATTCGGTCAATTATACCAGCCATTCAAGTTCGCTAAAAAAGTTCGATTGATTGAATTGTTCGCTGGTGTTGGCAGCCAGGCAATGGCACTTAGGGATTTAGGTGTTGACTTCGACTATCACCTGATGTCTGAATGGAACTATCATGCGATTTTATCATATAAAAATATTCATTTTGCAAATGACAATAAAGACTATTCATCATGTTTATCTACCGATGCGATATGTAAAAAACTATACAACATGGGTATATCAGCTGACGGCAAAAAAGCAATGAGCCGATCACAAATTATGCGCTTAAATTCAAAAATGAGAGACATATATAATGCGATAATATCTATTTCTTGTCATCCAAATATATGCACGCTAACAAGCAATCACTTGAATATCAAAGACAAAGAACATTATCAGTATGTACTGTCTTATTCGTACCCTTGTCAAAGCGTGAGTAAAGCTGGAAAACAAGAAGGAATGAGAAAAGGCAGCGGCACTCAATCTAGTTTACTGTGGGAAGTGGAACGAATAATTGGCGAATGCTATCGTGATAAGTGTTTGCCAGACGTACTGCTGATGGAGAATGTGCCTGAGGTTATCGGAACTAAAAACATAAAAGACTTTATGCAATGGCAAGCGGCACTGGAAGCATGTGGGTACCAAAACTACATAAAGATCATTAATGCAAAGGATCAAGGTATACCGCAAAATCGTGAGCGTTGCTTTATGGTTTCAATTCTTGGAGATTATAGTTATGAATTTCCTCAGAGTGTGCCGCTTAAATTAAGATTAAGAGATATGTTGGAGTTAGAAGTCGATGAGAAATATTACTTATCTGAAAAGATGGTTAATTTTTTTGCTAAACATAACGAAGAACACAAGAAACGAGGAAATGGATTTATTTGGCAACCTCGAAAACTTGACGGAGTTGCTTCAACAATAAGGGCAAATTCTTCATTAGCCGCTACGGATAATACAGTAATTCAAATTGGAAATTGCATGCCTTCAGCAACTAGGGACAACCCCAATCAAGGAAGAGTTTACGATCAAGAAGGAATTAGTCCTGCACTTGGATGTATGCAAGGTGGTAATCGTCAGCCGATGGTGTTAACAAGGGGTGCGCTAATTATCCCTGAAGCAACTAAAAGAGGTTATGCTGAAGCCCATGAAGGTGACAGTATCAATCTTGAGCAGCCTAACAGTAAAACAAGAAGAGGAAGAGTAGGTAAAGGCGTAGCACAGACATTGACTACATCATGCAATCAAGCAGTAATTGAGCCTATCATTTGTGCTAGTCGTGGGAGAAATCCTAACAATCCAAAGTCAAGAGTGCCCGACGAGCCTACCGAGCAAATGCTTGAGGTTAATCAAAGCGGATGCAGCAATACGCTGACCACAGTACAGAAGGATAACTATGTATTAGAGACTACTCAACGGATACGCAAGCTGACGCCGCTTGAGTGTTGGAGATTAATGGGGTTTAGTGATGATGACTTCTTTCGGGCCGCTAAGGTTAATAGCAATAGTCAGCTTTATAAACAAGCGGGAAACAGTATCGTTAAACAAGTTTTAATGGCTATATTTAAACAAATGATGTAACGTAGCTGAAGTTGTACTAAGAAGATAAAAAAATGATACGAAAAATAATTATAAAAATGAATGATAAAAGTGATATTGATGTGTATTCTAAAGATAAATTTTCGGCCTATGAATCAATGTGTCTAGCTGCTACGTTTGTAATCAATGCTGCAAAAATAGAAAACGTTGAAGTTGATGAAATGCAAAAAATAATGAGTGACTATTTAAAAATTATCAATGCAGGGTTAAAGCAATGATCAATCGTGTTGTATTAGTGGGCCGTATTACTAAAGATCCAGAATTAAGAAAGACTCAATCAGGACTTTCAACCATAGCATTTCTACTAGCTTGCAATCGCAGGGTATCTAAAGATAGTCATCCGCAAGCTGATTTCATCAACTGTGTCGCATGGCGGCAGACGGCTGACTATATGGCTAACTATGTGAAAAAAGGTGCATTGTTGGGTGTTGAAGGAAGAATACAGACCCGAAATTATCAAGATAGAGATGGTAAAAAGGTATATGTCACCGAGATTATCTGTGATAGTGTGCAGACGCTTGCTAGAGCCACAGAAAAAAGCGCTGGCGCCAGTTATGGTACAGCACAAACAAATACCTATCAAGCGCCAACAAGTGAGCAATACGCCGATTATGACGGTGTACCATTAGATATATCGCCTGACGATTTACCATTTTAGAGGAGGAACAAATGAAAAGAAATCTAATTGTTTTATTAATTTTAAGTTTATTGAGCGGATGTGCGAGTGATGCATCTGTTGTAACTGAGAATATAAAAAAAGATGCAGAGCAATTCAAAGTTATTAGGAGAATTATTTTTATAAATAACATTACAGGTGAATATCTCTTTCAAGCCGAAGGGAATTGCTCAGTAGAAACAAATAACGCAGCATCACGCTTAGAATTGACTTGTAAAGTGGGCGAAGATAAATACAAAGTTCATTACTATGGTTTGTCAGATAACACAAGCTATATCGTTGAGCAAATGGATTGGCAAGAAGTGAACAAGTATAGATATGAAATCATTTTTAAACCGGAAAGCATAATTCCAATTGAATTTGATGTTGAATAAATATGTATTTAAATAAAGGCAGGTGAATATGAAAAAGCAAGATTTTGAAAATGGTATTGCTGAATTTTTGTTGGACCAGAAGTACAGTGAGAAATCAGCAAACACACTTAAAAAGTATGAGCATGGTGTGCGCCGGTTTGTTGATGCAATACCTGCAGATTGCGAGATTACTAAAGAACACACATTGGCATACAAGGAAACGTTGCTAAACAGCGGATACAAGCCGTCAACAATCAGCTCATATATCATCGTTATGAATAAGTATCTAAAGTGGCTTGGCGTGCCCGATTTGCGCGTCAAGCAGCTTAAGGTACAACGTAAAAGCAGTTTATCTGATGTATTAACGCCGGACGAATATAAGCGCCTTTTGCGTAAAGCAAGAGCCTATGGTCAGCAGGATACTTATTTAATTATGAAAGTGCTGGCAAATACAGGTATCCGCATTGGAGAACTAAAGTATTTCACTGTTGAAAATCTTAAATGTAATTACCTTCAGATTGACAACAAGGGTAAAATTCGTACTGTACCGATCCGCCAAGACTTAGCGCGGGAGCTGCGTAAATACTGTCGTGATAAAAAAATCAGAGCCGGCACTATCTTTCCCGGAAAGCATAAAGGCAAACAGCTGACAGTGTCAACGATTTGGCGCAGACTGCAAAAGCTGGCTAGTGAGTTGAAGATAAAGAAAAGCAAGATCCATCCACACAGCTTCAGACACTTATTTGCCAAGCAGTTTTTAAAAGAAAACACTAATGGGCTCGCTGAGTTGGCAGACATCTTAGGGCATGAGTCGCTGGAGACTACGAGAATCTATTTGGTATCGACAGATGCCGAGAAAAAGAAGAAGTTGGAGGGCTTGAAATACTGAAAAAAACAACCTTGTTTTTGTAAAAAGTATTAAGCATTGAAAAAGTACAGATAAGCCCTAAATCATGGGGTGAAAGTTAAAAATTGATGATGCAATATAATTATGAGGTTATTTTGCATGCTGTCTGGGTTTGAAAATGTGTCAAAATTAGCAGTTATGTCACATTGATCAATAGCACTGTAAAGTGCAGAAAGGTAAATAGATTATGGCAGGTTATGGCATTGATACAATAAAGAGATGGTTCAAGAACCATGTAGCAGAATTAAAAATTCTAAATGATGAAACGCAAGTGCTGATATGGAAGCAACCGGATACTAGAGTGTATGAGATCGATTTCGTGTTTTTCAAAAATATGGTCTATATCACAGGTGATATGAGAGACGCAGTATTCAATACAACATGGCATACATCATGGAATTGCAACAAAGGATGGCGCATTGATCTTAGTTATTTTGCAAGTAAATTATCATGTGCTACATACGGAAAATACGCATGGGATTCAAGGAAGGCAGTTGAGTATCTAGTAGAAGAATATAGGGATTGTTTTGACGGTGACGATTATGAATACCTCGATGCAATTGCATACATTGCAGATCAATATATAGAAGATGAGTATGATTTAGAGGTAATTGAAATTCCATACAAAGAGAGCTTCAATGATGAACGATCATTATTACAGATGTGCTTAACAATCAATTATGCACTCACATCTTCATCAACAGAAGAATTTGAAAATAGTCTTAAATCATGTTCCGATTTCGAAGACTTCAATGATTTCTGGGAGTGGGGCTATTGCTGCGGTAAGGTTATAAATCCTGATATTGAGGTTTATTTGGTAGCTTTACAAATGGCATATGATCAACTATCTAGTAAAGTGAGGCAAAATTTATGAAATATAAAATAGGTGATAAAGTGAAGCTTGCAAACAATTCTGAAGTTAATCAAGAATGGCGAAGTACAAATGTAACGATTACAGATGTATACAAATCAATTTGCGATTCAAGCGAATGTGGACACTACTTAATCAAAGAAGATGGAGGCGTTCGTTTGTGGGGTGATAATGACATTGAAGGTCTTGTTTTAAGTGATGAAGAAGTATCACATCCAACACATTATCAAGGCGCTATTGAGCCGATTGAGTTAATCGAGGCTCAAGGATTGTCTTTCAGCCGCGGCAACGTGGTTAAGTATGTTTGCCGTGCGGGCAGAAAAGGCAGCGAACTTGAAGATTTGCGTAAAGCCGAGTTTTACTTAAAGCGTGAAATTGATTGCTTGGAAAGAGGAAAAGTAAATGATTGATTTTCTGAAAAGATTAATGGTTGATTTTAAAGAATCATATATTAATTGTAATTTTGAGTTGATTTTAATACCTAAAACGAATACTTACTTTAGCTTAATGAATTGTAAAAATGAACTTGATATAAAGTGTAAATTGCTAGAATGGTGTTCAAGGACAATTAGCAAAGGGCAACCGTATCAATTGGAAAGGAAAAACATTGAATATCGAAAAGAAAACTTAAAACGCTTTAATCAAGTGTTAGGTACATCTTTTAATGAGGATGAAATTGATCTCATTTATTGTGAACTAGGTAATGCCATCAATCATCAATTAACAATAAAATTTGTTGAAAGCGGATATGATTTATCATTGCTTATTAATGATTATTCTGTATTTCAGTTAAGCTTAAATCCGATTAAGTGGCAACGTGATATTGCAATCGCACAGCTTAAAGACTTAGGCTATGCTTTCGGACAAAAAAAAACAATCCACCGCTAGAGTTTGAGGAGGATGATGATGACTAAACAAGGTGACTATGTTAACGGCCACATAGTTAAAAAGGTTGAAATGGAGACTGATATGAAACGTAAGTGCAGTATGTGCGGAGAATACAAAGATACTTCGCAGTTTAGATACATGAACACGTTGAAGCGATTCAATTGTTATTGTAAAGACTGTGAGAAATGGTATATGAAGCAGTATAGTCGAATTCGATATGAACGAGAAAAAGCGAGGCGATTAGCAAATGCTAAGAATTAAACAAGGTGATTATGTTAATGGTAGATTGGTTGAGGACGTAGCGATGATTAGTCAAGAGAAACATTATCTAGTTACATACTTTTGCACTAAGCATAACAAACCGCAGATCATATGGCTGCCAGAACATAAGGTTATGACTCATGTATCAGCCTAGGTGTTTAAGGGAGTTAACAAAAATGTTGACAGAAAAAGACAAAATCGAACAATTTAAACGTGATTTGCGTAGCTACACGTATCATCAAAAAAAGGCAATGGAGATTGATGAGAAACTAGAGGAGCTGGAAGTGAAGCTACTCGGCGTTTCTTCACCTTCAGCAAAAGAAATTGTTTTAGAAAACAGCGGCAATCCATATGGTGATAATAAAGTACAACTCATGATGGAAGAAGAAGAATTAGAAAAAGAAATAAATCATCATTTGAATGAAATTATTAAGGTAGATACAATATTATCGAAAGCAAAGGAATCTGACAGAAATATGCTTATCGACGTTTATGTGAAACATTTAAGACATGTAAATGTAGCTGATAAATATGGTTATACAAGGATAGCAATGTATAAAAGAATTGATAAGATATTGAGAAAATTATTGTAATTGGATACATTGTAACCAAAAAAACGTGTTAATATGGTAATGTAGATTTAAAGGAAAGAGCCGTAATTGTATTACGTCTCTTTTTTTGTTATACCGGCAACCCCGGCGAAAGGTAAAACAACTATGATAGATAAAAATTTTGTTGAAGAAGTAAGGGCACGCACAGGCGAACCAGTCTCAATGATATGGAGTACGGTCAGTATGATCTATAACATGTCAGCAAAGACTTGCTACGGAATTGACTTTATTTATAGCGAGATATTGGCAATGCTTGATGATCGTGTTTGCTGGTCATCAAGACAAGCCGCTAAGCTGCTGCTATCGGATAATGGATAAAGATGTACCTTGCTATAAATGCGATCATAGGCACATTGGCTGTCATGGACAATGCCGGCAATACAAGATGTATCACGCTGAAAGATTGAAGATATTAAAGCAGCAGCAAAATCAGGCAGCAGCGGATCACGAGGTATCGAGCAATTGGTGCTATGACAGCAGGAGCAGAAGGATATCTTAATGGCTCAACAATTTGCTAAACGATTTTATAAAAGTAAACGCTGGCAACGTGTTCGTGACTATGTGTATAGCCGTGATAACGGACTATGCCAAGACTGTTTAAAAGCCGGAAGGATAACGCCGGGACTAGAGGTGCATCACTTAATTACATTGACTGCATCTAACATTGATGATGCGGACATCGCATTGAATCCGGATAAGCTAATCACTCTGTGCTATGAGTGCCACAAAAAAAGACACTGGCATGATAGGAGCGCGTTAACTGCCGGCTACAAGTTCGATGCTGACGGTAACATTATAGAGGATACTCCCCCCATTAACAGCTAGTGGGGGTACTTTATGGAGACCGTAGAGAGGACGACTGTGTAACCGCAACTGAATATGTGAAAGGGGGTGTCAAAATGCAAAGCATCGGAGAACCTGCATTAGATGATATAATCAAACTTAAAGAAAAAAAGATTAAAGCAGAGATGCGGGAATTTAATAAGATTATCAAAGATTTACCTGAAGAAAAGACGATTTTATGCAAAGGATTGATTGAAAACACATGCTTTATGAAAGTTGAACTTGAATATTTAAAATCTAAAATATTGCTGAAAGGTTATTCTGAAGGATATAGGAATGGCGACAATCAGTATGGAAATAAGCAAACTCCGGAAAGTCAGATGTACAGCACGATGATTAAAAATTACAATGCAGCCATCAAGACACTGTCATGCATCTTGGGTTTTGATGAAAAAACATTAAAGGTACGGTCGCCAACAGAAACAGGGGAGTTCAATGGCTTTTTGGCATATGCAGAGGCAGTCAAGAATAAGCAATGAATTATGTAGAAGAATATCGCAATAAGATCACAGAAGGAACGATCATTGTACCTAAAAAAATTAAGCGAATGCTTGATATTTTAGAAAAGCAGGAACATGACGAAAACTTCCCCTATTATTTTGATCCTGATGTTGGTGAACTGCCTATCTTATTTATCGAATATTACTGTAAGACTGCCGTTGGTAAATTAGGCGGAGATTTAAAACTTGAATTATTTCAAAAGGTTGCCATCCAGCTTACTTTTGGCTGGCTGAATAAAGAGACTAAGTTCAGAAGATTTAGACAGCTTTTTTTAATGGTTGCGAGAAAAAACGGTAAAACGACATTATTGGCTGCAATAGCGCTCTACATGCTGATTGCTGATGGAGAAGGCAGTGCAGAGATATTCTCGGTAGCAACAAAAAAAGATCAAGCAAAATTAGCCTTTAATGCATCATGCAAAATGTTGACAATGATGAAAAAAAAGTTTCCTGAGTTTCGCAAACTTGTTAAAAAGAGGAAAACGGATCTATATGTTGAATCTACTTTTTCATCATTCATGCCATTATCAAGCGACAGTGATACACTCGATGGACTCAACTCGCATCTAGTAATCATTGATGAACTTCACGCAATAAAAAAGCGTGCGCTTTACGAAGTCATGTACGAATCGCTGGCAGCACGGGATCAACCACTGTTGGTTATGATCACCACAAACGGAACTCAGCGTGAGAATATATTCGACCAAATCTATGATTATGCTTCAAATGTAGTTGCTGAAACATTTGAAGATTATGAGTTTTTAGCTTTGATTTACGAACTTGACGACATAAGCGAATGGAAGATACCAGAGTGTTGGATGAAAGCCAATCCAGGATTAGGTACAATTAAAAAATTATCCTATCTAAAGAGCAAAGTCAGAAGTGCAATGAATGATCCAAATAACCTACCGGGTGTTTTGGTAAAAGAATTTGATATGAAGGCAAATTCATCGGATAGCTGGCTGTCGATGGAAACGGTCATGTGTGACAAAACGTTCAGTTTAGAAAATTTAGACTGCTATGCTTTTGGCGGTGTCGATTTATCAGCTACAACTGACTTAACGTGTGCAACTGTCTTATTCAAAACATCGGAAAATAGTGATATACATGTTATTCAGCAATATTTCATTCCGAAAGATGTAGCAGAGCTAAACGAAGAACGCGATCGTGTGCCATACAGGATATGGCATGATAAAGGATGGGTCACGTTCACCGAAGGCAGTCGCGTTAATTTTTCTGAAATTACTGACTGGTTTAAAAAGATGCGGGATGAATATAACTTTACTTTTTACAGCATCGGCTATGATCCGTGGTGTGCCACATACTTTGTTGAAGAAATGACAAGAGAAGGTTTTCCGATGAGTAAAGTAATTCAAGGTCCGATTACAATGTCTCAGCCAATGAAAGATTTAAAAGCTGACTTGATGGATAAGAAAATCAATTACAACCAGAATCCTGTTTTGAAATGGTGTTTGTTGAACACGAAAATTGAAGAAGATAAAAACGATAACATCAGACCGGTAAAAAAGGCAAAAATACAGCGCATTGATGGCGCTGTTAGTTTGATCAACGCTTATGTAGTCTATACCAGAGATATGAATAACTATAACGCATCAATATAGGAAGGAGGTGAATCAATGGGTTTATTAGATAGATTTTTCAAATATAAAGCGCCCAATGTTTTTTATTACGAAACTCCGACACTTTACTTGAATAACTCATCATTGTATGACTTGGACTTAACACGTGCAATCATCAATAGCTTTGCGACACATATATCAAAACTAAATGCAGTGGTCAAAGGATCAAGTGCGAAAAATGCCAAACTGGATTATTTGCTGAATATGAAAGCAAATGATTATATGACTGGATCGCAATTCTTGTATAAATTGGCTACCTACTATGCGGCAGAAAACAACGCTTACATCGTGCCTTTGCTTGATAGATATGAGAATCTGATCGGTATATATCCAATCGGCACAAGTAATTCAGAGATCGTTGAAAGTGATGGTGTCAAGTACCTTAGATTTCGTATGGAGTATGACAAGACCTACGCGATTGAACTATCAAAGGTAGGACATTTAAAAAATCACTATTACAATTATGAGTTAAAGGGTTCTGATAACTCACCGTTGGATGATGTGCTTCAATCGCTGAAATATCAGCAAACGCGGCTTAAAAATGGAGTCAAGAACGGTAATGGTGTGCGAATGATTGCTAAAACCACGACGCCAAAAAAGGAAAAAGCACTTAAAGAATTGAGAGAGCAATTTGTAAAAGATAACTTCGAGGATAATCCAGGAGGGATGATCATCGTTGATAATACCTACGAATCTGTAACGCCGGTAGACAATAAGCCTTTTTTGATTAACGATTCTCAAATCGGATATATCAAAAATACACTTTATGTTTATTTTGGAACAAATGAACATATCCTGATGAATCAGTATACAGAAGATGAATGGAATGCTTACTACGAAAGTAAAATAGAGCCATTCGCAATACAGATTTCTCAAGTGATGTCAGCGATGTTTTATTCTGAAAAAGAAATTTCATACAACAATGAAATCGTATTTGAATCGAACAAGATGCAATATTTATCTAATCAAAGCAAGCTTAACACAGTGACGCAGCTCTTTGATAGAGGCTTTATCACACATGATGACGGATGTGACATATTTAATCTGGCTCACACAGGAGCGGGTGATGGTGATAAATATTATATCCGCCGTGAATATGTTGATGTGGAAAAACTTGATAAAGTAGAATTGACCGGCGATGACATGCTGAAAGGAGGTGGAAAGAGTGAAAAGAAATCTTGATTTTGAGATTAGAAGCAAGTCAGGAGGAGAAGGCGAGACATGTATAGTTGAAGGTTATGCTGCCAAGTTTAACACTGAGACAGTGCTGTTTGAATACAATTCTTACTCGCGAGGAAAAGTTGAATATCGTGAGAAGATAGATCAAAATGCTTTTGACGAGTGCGATATGAAAGATGTTGTCATGCTGTATGATCACGAGGGAAGGGTGCTGGCCCGAACATCCAACAACACGCTCACTTTGACTATTGATGATGTCGGATTAAAAGTGAGGGCAGATTTATCAGGTACACAATTAGGCAGAGACGTTTTTGCAGAAATCCGAGATGGATACGTGACAAAGATGTCTTTTTCTTTTACGATCGATGAAGAAAAAAACGAGCAGGCAACTACCTATGATTTAAGAACGATAACAAAGGTTAAACGGCTGCATGATGTTTCTGCCGTCAGTATACCCGCTTATGATGATACATCGATCAATGCCAGAAGCTTGGAAGAGGCAGAAAAAGCAGCCGCAAGCAAAGCAGAAAAAGAATTAAAAAGACGTAGATTGCTAATTAGACTTTCATAAAGGAGGAGACAATTATGAACCGATTAGAAGAAATCAATAACAGAAAAAAAGAATTAAGAAATTTAGCAAAGGAAGATAGCGCGGACTTGGATGCTATCGAAAAAGAATTGAATGATTTAGAAGCGGAAGAACGTACAATTCAAGATAAAGCTGAAAAAAGAGCAAAATTATTAGGCCGCATCGTTGAAGGCGAAGGTACACCAGTTGATGAATCACGTAAAGTAGAAAATGATTTAGAAAAACGTGGTGCTACAATTAAAGAAAAAAGAGCTGTCACATTAGTATCAAGCGGTGCGGTTTTAGAAAACAAATATTCAAGAGACATCCAAAACAGTTTTGATAAGATGTCTACTCTTGCGGATTTAGTGTTTTCAGAAGATTTAGAGGGCGGAGAATCATATACCATTCCATATGAAAAACCATCGACTAATGAAGCCGACTATACCGAAGAAGGAGCAGCGTATAGTGAAGGAGATAAAAAGTTCGGGTTTGTCGAAATCAAGAAAACCAAACTTACACAGTTGATCAAATTGACTGAGGAACTCTTGAAGCTGCCAAATGCTAAATATGCTGAACGAATTATTTCAGAAGTTCGTAAATCATTCAAACGCAAGTTAAATAATGAAATACTGAATGGTAATGGTGCCGCAGGACATATTACAGGAATTTTTAATTCTGATGTTTTATCAGAGAGTGATGATGTTGAGATTAGTACGATTAATGAAAATACTTTGGATGATATCATTTTTGCTTACGGAAGTGATGAAGAAGTCGAGACAGAGCAGGTGCTTATTTTAAATAAACAAGATGTAAGAGCTTTTAAATCCGTTAAAGATAAGCAGGGAAGACCTTATTATAAAGTTGAGATGAATGGCAATACTGGCTACATTGATACAGTACCATTCGTTATCAATTCCAAAGCAAAAGCATTATCTAAAGCATCTGCCGGTGATTTTACGATGGCTTACGGATCTCTTTCTGACTATGAGTTAACTAATTTCTCTGGCATTGATGTAAAAATGTCAGAAGACGAAGAATTCTCAAAAGGAATCAATGTATATCGTGGCAGCCTGTTTGTAGGTGGGAACGTAAGACGGCCGGGCGCTTTCGTCCGAGTTAAGAAAGCGGCTGCTGAATAGTTATGAATCAACTGATCGATGATGTAAGGAAAGCTCTCCCCCTTACATCAAAGTCATTTGATGACGAAATACAGAATTTGATTGATGCGGCGTGTTATGAATTAAATGATGTCGGCATAATCATCATTACAACCCCTAAAAACAGGCAGGAAGAGAAACGAGCTGCATTACAAAAAGCTTCAATCATAGCGTACGTAAAGGCACATTTTGGTGAGAATAAAGATTCAGAGAAATATATGAAGTCATTTGAAATCATGAAATTAAAGCTGAGGGATATTAAAAATGAAATATTGTGATTTATTTTTGATACAGCGAACGGCATCCGGAACAGATGCTATTGGCAATCAAATACATAGCGAGCAGAAATCACATGTGTTAGCCATAGAAAAGTCAATACAAAGCAATGAATTTTTCAAAGCTGCTACTAATGATTTGAAAGCTTTGAAGATGTTTGAAATCTATGTGGCTGATTACAATAAGCAGCGGCAAGTGGAGGATGAAGAAGGTAATCGTTTTGATGTGTATCGTACTTATATCAAAGATGGCAAAATAGAATTATATTGCTCAGAGGCAAAGAATGAGCAATATAATTGATATTGAAAATCTATCAGCGGCATTAATGCAGAGATTTAGCGAATATACGGATGATAGATGTGAAAAAGCTACGGAGATTACCAAGCAAACAGGTAAAGAGATGGTGAAGGCTGTCAAGGATGATTCGCCAGTTCTTACCGGTAAGTATCGTGATGGTTGGGTAGCTGAAGTTCAGCAAGGCAATGGTTACACAAAGATCATCGGTAAGAATAAGAAAAAGCCAAAACTTACACATTTGTTGCAGAACGGTCATGCTAAAGTTAATGGTGGCCGCGTTCCGGGAGTAGATCACGTTGATAAAAATGAAAATAAGTACAATGAATTGTTGTTAGAAAGGGTTGAGGACGTCTTTAAATGAAACCTGAAGAATTATTAAATGAATTAAAAGCAATCGGTATTCCGGTTGCTTTTTCGCATTTCAAAGAAAAGCAAAACGGTGATTATATTATCTATACGTTTAAACGTTCAGCAAGTGGCAGCGACCACACAAACGAACTAGAAGAATATGATTATCGAATTGAATTGTATACGGCGATCAAGAACGTTGAACTTGAAGATAAAGTCACAAGCTTTCTTGACGAACTAGGTACAGATTATGAGATTTATGAATCAGTATATATAGAGGATGAAGATGTGTTAATGACCGTCATTTCATTCTCTTTTTTAATACGAAAATAAAGGAGGAAAGTATGTCAGAAGTAAAGAAATATAACGATCCAATCGTTCTGGGCAGTGGCAGAATTTATGTAGATGTATATGATGGAACAACTATTCCGAATGTCACAGATATTGAAAAAGATGAAAAAGAATTAGGTAATATTTCTGGCGGCGCAACACTGGAAGCTGCAGAAACCTTTTATACCGCTAAAGATGATTTAGATAGGATAAGACGCAAAAAAATGACTGGGGATGAATATACCTTATCAACAGGTATCATGACAATCAATGCAAGTGTTCTTGAAAAAACTCTATCAACAGCGCAAGTGTCGGAAAATGCAGAACGCGGCACGAAAGAAATAAAATTAGGCGGTGTTTCGCACTACAAAGAACAACGATATATCTTCCTTTTTGTTAACGAAGATAAAGATGTTCGTATCATGCTTTTGGGATCTAATGAAGCCGGGCTGACGCTGCAATTTATGAAAGACAAGGAAACGGTAATTAATCAAAAAATTGTAGGCGAGCCTTTCCCTGATGGTCATAAAGCAATCATTGAACTAGGCATTCCGAAGGCGGCAGCGTAATGAAAAGCAGTATTGATTTCACTCAGATTCACAAGCAAACATATGAGATCGTTGAAAAAGGCGGTAAGAAAGTAAACATCTTACCGCCAACTATTTCTATGTTGGCTGATATTGAACTGTTAAGAAAAGAACAGCCATTAGATACGGTGGTTGAAATTTTTGGAAAGATATTAAGTCACAACCAACAGCACATAGCGTTTAATGGTAATTATGTACGTGATAATTACAGTATCATAGATATTAAAGCAGTAATCAATGAATACAACCTGTTTGCTGCCGAGGTGATGAGTGACCCAAACTAAAGCCCCCGGTCATGCCGAGCGATTCTGATGAGGATGATCCGGGGATTTATGCTGAAACAATTAATTTTTACTTGGTATCAAAGTATACAGGGTTGAATTTTAATGAAATAAGAGAATTGCAAATTGATGATTTTTTACAGTATCAGCGCGATGCCTTTATTATGAATAAGATGCAGTCACCTGGAGGTTTACAGTATTTGAAAGAGTACACTGCACTACATAACAAAAGAACGGATAAGAAAGCGTTAGAGAAATTAGTAGGAGGTGGAACAGATGGCTAAGAAATTGGAAGGACTGACCGTACAACTAGGTTTGGATACGGCGCCCATCACCTCTGCCTTATCTGGCTTAAACAAAGATTTCAATGACAGTCAAAAGGAATTAAGGGAAGTAAATCGATTATTAAAGTTCGATCCTTCAAATACGACTCTATTAGCTCAAAAACAAGAACTTTTAAGTGATTCGATTTCAGCTTGCAGTGATAAGCTGAAGATTTTAAAAGAGGTTGAAGCACAGGTACAAGAACAATTTGAAAAAGGTGATATTAAAGAAGAACAGTATCGCGAATTTCAGCGTGAAGTTGTAGCTACCGAAAACAAATTAAAATCTTTAAAAAGTCAAGTTGATACAACGAATAAAACATTAGCAGACATGGGATCAGTAGCAAAAGCAGCGGGCGAAAAGATGCAGTCAGCTGGTGATAAGTTACTACCAGTAACCGCCGCATTAACCGGCATCGCTGCCGCTGCTGTTACAGCGATGAACAACGTTGACGACGGCATTGATAGCATTGCAACGGCCACAGGAGCTACCGATGAAAAATTAAAAGCGATGACAGACATTTATTATGATGTCATTACTAAAATGCCGGTTGAGTTTGAGACTGCGGGCGCCGCCATCGGTGAGATCAATACACGATTTGGATACTTAGGAGATCAACTTGCCGATTGCACCGAGGACTTTTTGAAGTTTGCGAAAGTCAATAACATGGATGCTACTGAGTCCGTGCGTTTAGTATCCCGCGCAATGGGAGATGCCGGAATCGATGCGTCTGAATATAAACGTGTCTTAGACTTAATGACGAAAGCGGCGCAGGACAGTGGCATCAGTGTAAGCAAGCTTGCTGAGAGTGTTACGTCGTTTGGCGCACCAATGCGAGCACTGGGCTTTGATATGGATGAATCTATTGCCTTGTTTGCTTCATGGGAAAAGGCGGGAGTGAATGCAGAAACCGCATTCTCAGGATTGAAAAAATCAATCAGTACATGGGCGTCCGAAGGCAAAGACGCGCGTGAAGAATTTAAGAAGACCCTTGACGAGATAAAAGCTACACCGGACATTGCGGAAGCAACCACAAAAGCAATCGAAGTGTTTGGTACAAAAGCAGGACCCGATCTCGCAGATGCTATCAAAGGCGGTAGATTTGAATACGAGGAATTTTTAAATACATTGCAAGGCTCAACCGATGTGGTAGACAGTACATACGGTGCGATCGTTGATGATGTAGACGCTACGCAAGTGGCAATACAAACGGCGCAAGTAGCCCTACATGACATCGGCGAAACGATCATGGTCACAGTCGGGCCAATACTGAAAGATTTATCCAATGGTTTAAGAGATGTGACACAACACTTTAATGCTCTTGACGACGGCACCAAAAAAGCCATTATCACAGCTGGCGGTATGGCAATTGCTGCAGGTCCTGTATTAAAGGCTACTGGCGGTATTACTACCGGTATTGGCAATATTATGACTGGGTTATCAAAATTGAAGCCTTTGATCAAAAGCACAGAAGCAGTATCGACAGCTGCCGGTGTTGCTAGTGCTTCTGCCGCTGCCTTACCGATGGCTCCATTATTGGCAACGGTTGGCGCTATCACTGCGGTCACGGCTGGTATCAGCTTGCTGATCATTGCCGTACAAGACCAGAAATCGGAAGAACGCGAGCTGATAGATACGGTAAATGAAGAAGCTGAAGCGTGGCAGAATCTCAAAGAGACGCAGGAACAGCGAATCGAAAAAGGTTTAGAAGAACTGTCTTATACAGAAACGATGATTGCAAAGCTTGAAGAAATGACGGACAGTGAAGGCAACCTTACCGGTAGCCGTGAACAAGCATTGTTTTATATAGAAGAAATCAATAAAGTCATGCCTGATGCGATCAAACTCAATGAAGATAACACTATATCTATCAACGAGGGAAAACAAGCACTTGATGATTTGATTAAATCTAAGCAAGCACAGATTTATCTAGAAGCAATGGAACCTGCATATAAAGAAGCCATCGTAAATTATCAGAAAAAAATCATCGAACAAGGAAAATTGGCTGCACAAATCAATGAGCTGGAAACGGAAACGCTGCGCTTGAAGGCACAAGCTGAAGAAGATGGCACAGAAAAAAGTGCTATTGCATATGGTAATAAGATGGGCCTTTTAGCTGAGATGAAAAGTGCTCTTGAAGAAAACACGAATACAACCGTTGATATGTATAAAACAATTCAGGATTATGAGGGAATGACGTTAGCTGTACAGTCGGGCAATTATGATGAACTTAAAAAATTAATTGATGATTATAATCAAGCGCAGCTGCATGGTGCTGAATTGGCTAATCAGAATGCATTAGAACAAGCTCAAACGCGTTATGATGATGCTGTCGCAGCTTATGAAGGATTGATTTCTTTAGCTGAAGAAAAAGGTATGGAAATTACTGATGCTGAGATTGATGCAGCTAAAAAAGCAGTCAATGATGCCCAGAGTGAGTTAAACTCGATAGGCAATAATATGATGACTGGTATTGCTACCGGGGTAGCTGCCGGCACATCTTTTGCGGTCGGAGCCGTGTCAACAGTCATGAATCGTATGATCGAGGAAGCACGCAGAAAGGCGGCGGAATTGGATGCGGCGATGAATGGTGACGAATATGACGGAAGCCATCGAAATGGCCTAAATTATGTGCCGTTTGATGGATACCGCGCTATTTTGCACGAAGGTGAAAAAGTTTTGACAAAGAGCGAAGCGGCAGCTGAACGCAATGAAGACAGTAAGACTGAAATAAATGTAACGCAAAATATATACGCAAAATCTGTTAATCCATCTGCGCAGCAGCGAGAAGCAGCTAGGGCATTAAAAAAGATGGCGCTGGAGGTGAATTAGTTAGTGCTATACGATGAAAAATTGATCTATACGAATGAACAAGGAGTAAGCGTTGAAATGTCATGGTTTGCTATGCTGAATGTTGTTAATTATGATGATAGCTTGCCGGTAAACTACTACACAAACAAAAATGCGGGCCAGGATGGCGAAACGCTATCCTCTCAGTCCTTTGATGTACGCAGTTTAACGATTGATTGTGTTTATCAGGTACAAGATGATATAGGCTCGTATGAGCGTAATTTAAAGCGTATCTTTAACCCAAGATTAAAGGGTACAGTGAAGCATATTGGCAAAGATTTCGAAAGAGAGATCAGTGTTAAATTAAATGAGATACCTACTATCAAACATTCAGACGGAAAGGGTACATTGATGCTTGATTTTGTGGCGCATGCACCTTTTTGGCAGGATGTACCGCGCACTGAATATCTGGCTTTTGTTGAGGCAACTTTATCTTTTCCAATCACTTTTATTGGTGGCATGAGTTTTGGGTTACGTCGTAACTCACTGGTCAGTAACATTGACAACATCGGTGATGTTGACTGTGGATTTAAAGTAACCTTTAAGGCATCTGGCGGTACCGTCAGCAACCCTTATATCAAAAAGGGTGATAAGTATATCCGCCTTAACTATGAGATGGCAAAAGGTGACTTAATCACTGTTGACATGCTTGGGCAATCACCGGTTATTTATCTAAACGAGCAAAAAGACAGCACTATATTAAAACGTAAGGAAACCGAGTTTTATAACCTTGATGTTGGATTAAATGAAGTTGAATACAATGCAGAAAGGAACGTTACGAACCTTGATGTAATCGTAACGTACAGACCACTTTACTTATGATGTACTTATATAGAAATTTTAAGCTTGTGGAGATTATTGCGGCTTATTTGTCGCTTGAATATGTACTGAAGCATCGCGGTGCCGGCACATTCACGTTAACGCTTAATGATGGTGATGTGGCAAGGTCTTTTTTTCAAAATGACATTTTAATGATTGATGATGATGCTTTCATTGTTGAAAATATTCATGTATTTAGCGATGATGGCGCTAACACCTACGAGATATCAGGATTGCATATAAATTCATTATTAAGCAGGCGTGTAATTAGTTCCTTTACCTTTGATGTTAATGAAACTTATGAAATGCAGATTGAAAAGCTGCTTAACGAAAACTTTATAACCCCTTCTGATACAGACAGAAAAATAGATGGTTTTGTATTTAGCACACAAGGCATAGAAACAGCCCCAACAGTAGAATATACATTGGAGAACCTGGAAGTAGCTGAGGCGGTCAATACGGCTTTATCAAGGGCAGAACTAGGCTACACCATTGATTATTTTCCAGAAGATGAGCATTACAGCTTTAGGCTGATGCAAGGTGCCGATAAAACCGATGATGTTATTTTTAGTGATAAAAACAACAACATCGCCAACAAAGATGTTTATCAACAGCAGCAGGATTGTAAGAACGTAGGGTACCTCAATAATGAGGGCGTGCTAACAAGTAAAGGCGCTGCTGCCGGCATTAATCGACGTGAGTTTATCCTTGATGGATCAGAAGAAACCGCGCTTGATGAGCAGCTTGCAGACAGCAAACCGTTAATAAGCGCAGAGTTTGAGGTTATTGACAACGAACTGTATCAGTATGGACGTGACTATAAGTTAGGTGACATAGTTACGTTTGAAGACTACGATAGTAACTTGACGGCACAGCGACCTTTGCTTGAGGTTGCTTTTTATTGTACGGATACAATTACTCGGACAACAACGTTCGGCGATTCTATTCCTACGATTTTTGATAAACTGAAGAAAGGAAGGTGATGATATGGAAAAATATTTTCCGTTTGACGGGCAATTAGTAGAAGGAAAGTCAGACAGAACTTACTATTCTGATGACTTTGCTAATTATTTTAAACCACTCATAAGCAATGGCATATTTGCTGGTCAAGGCGATGGGCTTATGGTGCTGTCACTTGATGATAATATGTTTATATCTATTGCTGAAGGTTATTCGTACATCGAAGGTAGAGGGTATCAAAATGACAACAAAGATGGCATTAAAAAGATGCGTGTTGCCAACTCTGACATAGCACAAGATCGCATTGATATTGTAGTCAATCGGCTAAATAAGATTACGCGCATGATAACTACTATCATCATACAAGGTGAGTTATCAGACACGCCGACACCGCCTGAAATCGTGCGTAACGATGATTACTATGACTTAAAATTGGCAGAGATTTACGTGCGTTCAGGGGTTGATAAAATCCAGCAAGCAGATATTACAGACACTAGGTTTGATGACGCGGTATGTGGCTGGGTAACAGGGTTAATTGAGAGTATCGATGCGACCGCTTTTTTCAAGCAGTATCAGATTGCGTATGACGCATTTGTGCAGCAAACATATGCTCGTGCTGAGGATCTATTTAATGATATTCGTAACTTGCTTGATACAGATCAAGCTACTTACTTATTGGGATTAATCAATGAATTAAAAACATATCCCAAAATTGAACCCTATGTTTTAAAAGCTGAAAAGTGGCTCGAAACAGAAAATGGATATGCTTATACTATTTACGACAGCAGATATTCATTTCAGGGTGCATATTGGGAGTTGATTGCAGAACCAGACATGGACAAAGCTGAACAGAAATTGCTTACAAACGCAAGAATTTCAAGCATTGACGACAAACAAGATGGAAAGATAGTCATTAAAGCTTCAGGTATTAAACCAATAGATGATATTCATATTAGCATAAAGATTGAGAGGTTAAATTATGTTGCAGGGTAAAAATGTATTTGATTTTGAATCAGCTGGATATCCTGGAGATGTCGTTATGAGCTGCGAAGACTTAACGATTGAACATCCTGAATATTTAAAAATTGATGGTGCAACTCTTAAAAGAAGTGATTATCCATCCATTGAAAAAAAGTTTACCAGTCTGTATGTAAAACCAACATACGGAGCAATACGCCTGTGTGAATTAGCGGTCGATCATTACAGTACAGATTATAAAAGTTCGTTGGTAGTTGCTAGTTATAAAAACGATTTAGCTATTATAGGTATAAAGCGAAATGCTAGTTATAATTCTGATATCACTACATATATATCGCATGATGGAGGCTTAACTTTTGAAACTAACACATGTAAAAAGGTAAGTACACAATATGATTATTATGGTAAAACACCGGTTATTATGGGAGATTGCATAATCGTTTTCCATACAAGTACAACAACTTATAACAGCAGCGGTTATGTAGGATACATATGTTCTACTGATGGAGGAAAGACTTGGTCATCCAATAGCATTGATCATCCTAAAAATACTTCATACAGCAAGATGACACTGAAGGCTTTTTCATTCGGTGGTCGATTTATGTTGTATTTTAATTGTGGAACACCTACTTTATTAACAAAAGACCCTACAAACACAGAGCAAAGCATGCGAAACTGGGATGAAATAGATATAAGCAACTTAGCTAACACTTCAGTTATCTCAGAAATTAAGAATGGTAATAAGTTTATGATTGGCGGCATGTTTAATGGAATGTATAGAATATTAAATGATGATTATACCTATGTTGATGGTAACGAAATCGGTTTAACTAGCAGTCATTTTAGTCAAGATAAAATTTTTTATAATGACAATACGCAGGAATACGTTTGTATTAAGACTTCAGGAACTCAAACTGAAAGCTATGTTAGTAAAAGTAAAGATTTGTTTAATTGGACAGAAGAAATTATGGAAGCACCAAAAGTTGGAACTGAAAGTTCGGACTATGGATATTACTTCGATATAATTCATGGTTCACATTTGTTCCAGAATACTAAACAAGGAGGTAGTGTGCTATGTCGTGATTTTAATAATTATTCCAAAGTAGGAGCGGTTGGATCAGGTGGTTCATTTAATTTTGGCATATATTATGAGCCCGAAACAAATCTGCCATATTTTATTTATTTAGATTCTGCGTCGAATGATACGAAAATTGAGTACAGAGTTAACAAAATATATCTTTATGATGTTGAACAGTATTTCACACTTCCTTCATGTAAAAAAATTGATTCTATAATCGGAGGCGGCAGTTATACAGAAGCCCAATATCCATTCATCCGCACAGAATAGGAGGAAACATGATCTATATATCAGAAGTAAACGGAATTGCAATGTTTACGGCATATCAACCGAATGGTGATTATTTTATGATCGATCGATATCCGGATTGCCCGTATCAGCATGATTCAAACCATATTGTAACGTGGAAGTGTGACATAAAAAATAAAAAATTATGGTATGAGGTCGAAGATATTCAGCAGCCAACGCAACTTGACCGAATAGAAGAAATGGTGATCGAAACGAATATTGAAGTGCAGTATTTGTCAGCCTTGCAGGAGCTTGGCGTATAATAGGAAAGGAGAAAATATCACAGAATGATTAAAAATAGTTTGAATATTTCGGGGGGGGGGGGGTATAATAGTACATCATTAATTAGTGATTTTGTATCCCCGTGGTATCTATTGGCACAAGCTGGCAATCTGCGTCCATTTAAAGATCTGGAAAACGAGAATGTTGTTGAACCATATTTCACAGGTTTATATACTTGTGTCTATACAAAAAATTATTTTGTATTTTTACAGCAAGCAAGTGACGATGTATATATTTACATCGAAATATATAAGCTTGAAACATGGGAAACCGTATTAAAAAGGAAAATGTTTACTGAATACTCAAACAAATCGGTATTAGGAAGTTGCGTTGCCTTAAACATGACGTATGAGGATGATATTTATTTGATTGCTAGTGATTTTTCGTCGATCTTGAATATAAGGATTGATGAGACTCAAGCAAACAAATATGTATTTAATCTGATTACGCTGCCAAGAAAAATGACTGATTATGTGTCGATTTGTACGCTTGGTAATACTGCGTATATGTTTGGATTTAGGACAGACGGAGGTACATCATCAAGCGCAAACACTACCTACACAAGCGTTATTAAATTTGATGCTCAGTCAAAAGCTGTTACAGTATTAGGCGTAAATACAAGCGACATGGGTTTCAATGTAGGTGGCCAAAATTCAAGTAATGCGCAAACATCGTCCGGGGTTTACGGATGTTTCCCTTATGGTGATAACGAAATCATGATTTTTGGTAAGCACGCAGACACCGAATTAAAGACGACGCGCATGGTCTTATATAATACCTTAACAGGTGAAAACAAAAATGTTACTGACGATCCTGAATATACTTATCTAAAAAAATTAAACACATTCAGCACTTTATTCGGTAGTTCGACAAGCAATATTAAAAGCGCAAGAAATCCTGTATCTGCAAATGGTTTGATTTTATATTTAACTTCAAACTCTATAACAATTCCAACAGGTAGCGGTAATTCAAACAATAACAACTGGTATTTGGATAATAAAAATTCCGCCCATATTACCTTGCGATTACATATTGTCGTTGATACTAAAGATAAAAAATTGTTTAGTACATGGATTCCGGATATGACACCGTCTTCTGTGTACATAAGTGGCTCTTACAGCAGCGGCAGATATGGACTTTCTTACAAATGGTTAAGTGCTGATGGATCATTTAGACAGGTGCCTTCAGGAGCTAATACAACCGGTATTGATATTCGGCGAGCGCTTGTATATGATTTAAATCGTAAATCAATCAAGGCGTTTTCGATGGATACAACTGATACAAAGTTGAGGTCTGTTGGTGCAATGATGATAGACTTTGTGGTGGTTGTAAAAAAAGGAGTACAGGTTAAACCATTTTCCGAGATACCGTCACCAATGCAAGTAAGGTTTCTTAGAACTTCTAACTTATCTATTATTGATTATGAGCCAGACGCGGAAGGTTATTACGATGTACAAGAAGAATGCTATTTATATATGGCAATCGAAAATGACAGGGTCATTAAGCCGTCAACATATCCTCTAGATGGGTATCCATATATTGATGAGCAGCCATTTAAAATTTTGGTACGATAAGGAGGTACTTGAAATGTTAGAAAAATTAGATGGCTATGATGTAACGGCGGCCGAGTTGGCTGTTTTTCTTGCTGACTTGACAATTCCTGATTTTAACGTAGACGTGCTAAAGAACGGAGATTTATACGAAGTGTACTGCAACGGTACGCTTTTATATTTTTCAGAATTAGAAATTTACATTGATGAAGAGCGGCAACGGCTTGAGGATAACTGGCTAATTGAGCAGGCACAGATCCATTTTGCAGATAAAAAGATTGTGCCGGTAAAACAACCGGAACGCTTACCAGAATTAACAGATGGGGAGTTATTAAGACAAACCTATGAATTGATTTTAGAATCGAATATCAACAGCGAATATATCGCAAGCCTCATTGAATTAGGAATATAAAGAAAGGAAAATAGAAAAAATGACAACGTATGAATTATTGGAAAGAACAATTAATAATAAAAAAGCATCTGGAACGTTAACAGCGGTTTACATCGCAAGCACTAAGAAAAAGATGGATGTGTTTTTGGTGGCTGACCGTTTATCTGAAGACGAATATAACGCATTGCTGCAACTGATGGAGTAACCTAATGCCATTGCACTATGTACCGGGTAAAAAAATTCAGACAAGTAAGTTAATTACTTGCTTCCTTCTTTCGATTTGGACAGTTACATGGATTTATGGACTGATCCAAACAGAAAAAGACATAAATATGTTACCGTCGCTTTATGAGTATGTGCAGGGCTGCTTGGTAGCCGTTTTGCCATATTTCTTTTTATCAGCAACGGATCGAATGGTATACATCGCACAAGCAAAATATGGAGGTAAAAATGATGGAATATCTAATTAATAATTGGTTTATGTTTGTAGCACTCTTAGCAGTGCTTTTTATTTGCTTTTTAGCTATCAGAAAGTGGCTAGGTAAGCCATCCGCCGAACAGATAGCCAACGTTAAGGAATGGCTGTTATTGGCGGTCACAGAGGCAGAGAAACAACTAGGAGGCGGCACAGGGCAGCTTAAACTAAGATTTGTTTATGATTGGGCCGTTGAGCGATTCTCATGGGTTTCCGTGATTCCATTTGACACATTCGCTGGCTGGGTAGACGAAGCACTGGCCGAAATGAAAAAGCAACTTGAAGTTAACAATGCAGTGAAAGCGTATGTAGAGGGTGAATAAACAATGAAAGATTTTTTAATGACAACGTACACGATTGTGCTACCGGTCCTGATGGGGTATATCGTATGGCTCTTAAAAGAACAAAAAAGGACTAGAGACGCTAATAGCGCTGGCACCCTATGCCTTTTGAGAGACAAGTTGATGTACTACCACGACAAATACGTCGAAAAAAAATCTATCCCACCGTATGCGTTTGAGAATTGGGAAAAGATGTATAAGGCTTATAAAGACTTGGGCGGCAATGGTATGATCGTCGGTATGGATACTGAGATTAGAAAATTACCGATTGAATATTAGGAGGGAAAATGAAGACATCAAAAGATTTAGTTGAATATGTAAAAAAGAAAGCCGCTGAACCTAAGACTATCTATGTCTTGGGTTCTTTCGGCCAAATTTTAACAACAGCATTTTTAAATCAAAAATGCCGGCAACTTGCTTGGAACGAGCAGAACAGGCATATTCTTCAGCAATATGTTGATCAGGGCTATCAGGCATTTGACTGCTGCGGACTTATCAAGGCTTTCTTATGGGATGATAATCCTGCAAAGTACAATGTCGCAGAGGATGAAAACGAGGCTACTATGCTTGCTAGGGCAAAGGTTAAGGGTAAGATTGAAACTATGCGTGAACGTGCCGGCATCCTTGTTTTCATGCCAGGACACGTTGGTGTATATATCGGTGCCGGCGAGGTAGTCGAATGTACGCCGTCTGAAGCACTAGGCGGATGGGGTGTACTAACCACTAAGCTACATGGCCGGGGCTGGACGGATTGGGCGGAATATGCCCGCATCAGCTACGATAAGCCGGCTGGCTGGCAGCAAGTTGAAGGCTGCTGGTTTTACTATTTAGATGGCGCAATGCTTAAGGGCTGGCGCTGGCTGCCTGTGTCAAACGGCTCTGATGTTTGGGGTTGGTTTTATTTCAACCCTGCTAACGGCATCATGCAGGCAAATAAATGGGTACGCTTCACAGATGGAAAAGAATATGAATTAGGAAAGAATGGTAAATGGACTGGCAATCATAAATAATTAAAGGCTTACTCTCAATTAAGAGGGTAAGCCGTTTTTTTATTCTGCTTCAACTATGTTATCTTCAATCATGATATCGATTTCTTTATCATTCATTTCTTCAATTTCTTCAACATTATTGTAAATGTTTACAATGTAAATGGCATTATCATTATAATCGTATCCAACAGCATATTCTCCATCAGATTTAGCGATTCTAACGTTTTCCATTTTTTCCATGCGATACAATACTCTTTCCATTGCTTCATCTATACGTTTGTTTGTCATTTTCTTTCCTCCTGTGTCATTGCACTTGTTTCTGATTTTCATTCTTTATTATCTGGTGATATAGGGCGTTGCATAAGTACATTTATTATGCGCTCACAGGCGTTTGAACCTAATCTGCGATCTTCTCCTGCCATAAAAGCGTAGTAGTTGGATGAACTTATTTCCATATCACGCAGCAACTCTTTCATGGCCACATATGCCGATAATCTTTTTAATTCATTACGATATTCTTCTTTGGTCATTTTTTTACCTCATACTTTTTAGTGTTATTATATTAATGACGATAGCTAGTAAAGCAATAATACTGGTGGCAACACCAAGCGCGGATGATCGATTAGCTGAAGCCAAAATGATGATACATACAATTGTTGTGATAATAATAATGTTTTTGTTTGTTTTCATAGCGTTCATTTATGGTATAATATAAATACCCCCCAAGAGGGGTAAGAGGAATTACTTCCTCTTCTTACGCTTTTTGCGTTTTTTCTTTTCCTTGTTTGATTTATAACTTAATATTGCTGTGGCCAAACAGATGATTGAAGTTACAATATCAAGCAAGGTTTTTATATTATCCATTGCCTTTCCTCCTTTACATTTATATTATACACCCAAAAGGGTGTACTGTCAACTGTAAATAGGCATTTTTTCACATTGACATAAAGTTTTTTAAACATATAATTAAAACAGGTGATTTTATGAACGAAACAATGGTATTAATAAAAGGGTTATCTGATTTATTAGGAATAAAAGCGCCAACTGTAAGTTATGATGAAAGCAAGTTTCTCACTAAGACACAACTTGCAGGCGTTGATTTGGATAAAAATATACTATATATAAAAGCAAAATATGATGTTAAATTTGATGGATATTTCGCCATTTGTCACGAACTAAGACATATTTGGCAATATAAAAATGTGTTATGGCAAAAGGAACTCAACACTAGAAGAAGAAACGATCAAACAGATATTGAATATTATAATAACCAAATATCAGAGTTAGATGCCAACGCTTTTGCAACTTTCTTTATGATGTACCAATTTAGAGTCAAGCCGTTGTTTAAAAATCTTGATCCAAAAACAAAAGAAAAAATTTTAAAACGTGCAAAAGAAATCGAAACAGAATATAAAAAAAGAGGCTCACTCTCTTAATTGAGAGCGAGCCATATTTATTTGTCTTTTGCTGGCGGAATGAACTCTAGTATGTCACTGATTTGACAGTCAAGGACTGTGCATAATCTAGCCAAGACATCTGCATCAAACCTTGTCACATTATTATCTAAATACGCTTTTAGTTGTGAGCGTTGCATCTGAGCAGCAAATGCAAGCTGCCGGTTACTGATACCTCTTGCATCTACAATGTCTTTTAGTTTAATCTTAATTGATCCATATTGTACATTAAAAAAGTCATCCATAACCGCAACCTCCATTTGATTAAGTAAATTGTACTATTAGTATGGTTGACAAAATAGAGATAATAAGCGAGTATTAATAGTAAGAATAACTAATTACTCATGGAGGGACTTATGCAGTATTTTAAAGATTTATCTAAAGAGGGCAAGTTTGAGCGATTAACGCAGGTAATGAATATGGTGGATGTACCCGATGATTTTAATTATCTATATGAATATTATAAATGCTATGATCAAAACGAACTATTTCTATACGATATGCGCGAAATGCTGCTCTGCAGCTGGCGTTGGGTTAATTTGCCGGCACAGGTTAAGTTTTTACTCTTATAGCTTTCGATAAATAAAAAAGGCTCACTCTCTTAATTAGAGTAAGCCGTTTTTTGTTGATTTTAAATAAGTTGGTAAACCACTGTTTTAAAAATCTGTCATACCAAAAAGGCGATAAAGATCAATCATTTCTTGGTCATAATCATCAATATCCTCTTCACGCAAGAAATCATTGCCGTATCCATGCTGACCAAGCCACTGATTTCCTTCGTACTTGTTAAGAGCATCAGCAGCAGCTTGTGCGTCTTCTTTATTGTCCCAATAATAAAATGCGCAGATTCCATCGTTCGTTATATATGCACCATACCCTTCGTCGTACTGCCCAATCGTATAGCGCTCATCTTGTTTTATTACTTTATAATTTTTCATGTTTTTCTCCTTTTTGTTTTCGATCGTAGGCATCTTGTTTCACATCCTTATTTAACATCTCTAAAAACAGAGCATAGCTAAATAGTACCTTTGTGTACATGGATGGTTCTCTCTCTTTGCTTTCCCATTTTTCATACGTTCTCTTGCTTATTCCATATTTGATTTCTAAATTTGATACTGATAATCCTGTTAATTTTCTTAGTTCGGAAAAGTTCATGTTTGCTATTCGAAACGTAGTTGATAATATATCTAGTATTTGATTGTCTGTATAATCTTTCATCCACCATTCTTGATACCAAAGTTCAGCAATGTATAGTTCTGCATCATTGTGATCCAATGCTTCTTTATATAATGATAGGAAAGTTGAATAAGGAACATAAAGCATTTTAGTTCACCCCTAACTGAAGTGCTTCTTCAACAGCCTTACGACCTGCTAACTTGATTGCTTCAGTTTTAGTCATAAGTTCTCTTTCACGAAAATCGTATTCTTCAGTTCTAAGCCATCTTTGCGCTTTTTCATTATCATTAAATACATATACAACATGTTTCCAAGCGCCAAACCCATACTTACTGCTGACACCATAAATGTTTCTTTTCATGAGATTTCCTCCTATCTCTTTACACCTATATTATATACCCTTATGGGGTATAATTCAACATAATATTTATTGTTTTCTTAAATAATTGCAAGGTAGAAAACATAAATTTAATACTGAAACACTTGCAAAATATATTTAATATGATATTATTTGGATAGAGATTAAGTCTCCGCCGAAGTTGGAAGGCTTTGTGGATTGAAATAATTACTTTGTTAAAGAATTATTTTAGTATAAAAAGACATCAGAAATGATGTTTTTTTATGTTCTAAAATTATATCATTTGTGGTATTCGACATTTAATTATTGATTACAATGCTATACTAAATAAAAAGGGTGGGATACTATGAATAAGGATATTTTTGATTTTTTGGAAATATGTGAATTGGAATTGGTAAATCAACTTTGCAAAAATTGCAAAGAATTAACACTAGAGCAAATCGAATGTATCGCTGAAGAATATAGAAACGAAGTAGATAAACAACTAAAAGAAAGAGGTATGATAGTTTGATAACATTCATAGACTTTATGGATAAGCAAAAGTTGTATTATAATAAGACTCTGTTTTCATCAGATCAAATGTATCGCTGCAAGATCATTAATCAGCATTTAAGAAAATTTAAAGTATATTGCAACAGATATCCTCAAATGCCAAATGATATAAAAAGATATGAGGATGAAGTATGGGAATATGAATATAAGAATGGTATAAAGAAGAGCTGAATACTCATTTATGCTGGAAGATTAATTGTTATCACATAAAATTATCGTTAAATCTGTTTTGGATGCGTGATTTCAAATTTACATAAAATACCAATTTTATATTTCATACAAAGTATTTTATGTTTATTGCTATCTTTGATAATGAAAAAGTTCTTATCTAATTATAATATAGCTTATGGTTACGAGGTAATTGTATATTTAACGCTATATTCTTAATTATAAAAATGGTAAATTATGTAAATAAAAAATGTATCAAATGTGTTACAATTGATATGTAAAAGGTTATTATGAGATTAAAGTTGGGTGCTTAAAAGAACGAGATTTCATTAGTCTCGTTTTTTCTTTCCCCATTGTAAATAATCGCTCCTTTTGTAAACCCTTTTTATTTGCAACATTGAATACGCACTTGTCCTGATTGTTACGATCATCGCTACGGGAATGATTGCATTTGCTGGAACATTCCGCAATACGATGCAGGATACAATTACGGAGCAATGGGATAATATGACCGGTATCTATGAAACAGGAGATTAACGATGAAAGGCGCCTTTGAATTTGGATTTATCATGTTATTTTCCTTGCCGATGATTGTCTTTGGTATAGGCTTTGTGGAAATTATGATGAACTACAACCAAGCCCGCTATCTGCAGAATTATACGATAATGCAGATTGAACATCAGAATCGCTTAGATGATTCTGTATACGCGCTGATTGAAGAGGGCAAGCGGTATTGTGATCAATGCGATGTGCGGATCATAAATATCAATGAGCGCTATCGGGTAACCGTCACTTTTCCCATTCGTTTGCCGATTATCAATTATGAAGCAAAGGGAATGACATCTACTTTAACACAAATTATAAAATGAGAGGGGACACCCTCTCATTTTGATTCAATACACCTTGAGGAAGGCACATGGTTCCTGATATAAGCGAAGATTTTCATAGTATCATCCATCGTTAATACAGGACTGATATGAAGTATGTCATAGCCTTGCAGAGAAGCTTCTCTTGAAGTGGCTAATATTAAATCAATCTGATCATGATTCGTTGCTGCCGCTGCTCTGTAAAGCGGATAAATACCCGATATCGTTAAAAGCTGTCCAAAATATAAATTTAATTCAGTTTTTAACAGTTCAGTCAAGCTGGTACTGAGATCAGTCAAAATAATTATATTTAATTTTTTTATATTACCGTCAAGGATAACTGACAGCCGGGCGGTTAATGAGTTTAATTCATTTTCTGTAAGCAGTTTGTCAGTGTATTTTTTGATAATTGGATTCATCAAGGAAGCAACCTGATAAGCAAAGGGATGAGTTAATTTCAAATTGATCAAGTCATTAAATTCAGAATGGGTAACCGTTGTATGATAATAAATCATCGCCGATAAATGCTCAGTTAATGGCTGCTGCTGATGCAGCTGTAAACCAAAGCTTAAAAGAGCGGCTTCATAAAACTCATCAATAATTTTATTTGTCAGCACATCGATTGCTTCTTCGTTTGTATTTATTGCATTATATCTTCTTTTTTTAGCAACCAGTTGATTTAGATATTGCTTATCATATTCGGAAAATTTTAATTTTAAGAGTCTTTCAATATCATCAAAAGGCAGATCGATGCTTGCTGAAGAATCCACGGCTGCTTCAATGTTTTTTTGCTGAATCCTGTTTCGATATGCGCTGATCAATAATTCATTGGTTATAATCATGAGACTCTTATTGGTCAGCATGATTTTTATTTGCGTCAAATAGGACATGAGAATCTGGTAAAGCGTTTCAAAATTATGCAGCTCATCATAATTCTCAACAATATACCGATTAATATAAGTGCCTTCCAATTCATAAAAAAGGAGAATGATTGAAGAATATAAGTTTCTTTTAGCATATTCAGAACCAAGAATCTGCAATCCTTTCTTTGCTGATATCGATAGCTGCAACCCTTTTGATGCCATAACAATTTCTTCTATATGCTTAATAGTATTTGAAATGGTCGTCTTTGAAACAAAGAATAAATCAGCCAATAAACCCATACTCGTATATTCGTAATCATGCTCTAAAAGATAAAAACAAATCGCAATTTCTCTTTGATTCTGATTGGCAGGAATCAAATCATTCTTTGATTCTTTAATATAATTAATAAATGCTGTCTTATCATTCTCTTCAATCCAATAGCCCTTGCTTGGGTTTGAGTAAATCTGTAAATTTTCTTGATGAAAAAATGTATTGATCGTTGCAATATCCTGCCGCAGAGTTCTGGTAGTTGTATTGATGCGCTGAGAAATCTCTGAACCATGCAGCGGTTTTGAATGACTTAACAAGAGCTGAATAAGGCTTTTTTGACGCTGATTAATTTGCATTGGCACACCTCGGTATAATATAAATGACTATTAACTTTTATGCCTCAAGAAGAGGAAAAGGATTGAATGGACTGAAATAATTATACCATTTATACTTTAATCGTGGAACAAGAAACCATTAGGAGGTATTGTATGAAGGAATTTCCAAAAGATTTTTTATGGGGCGGTGCTACGGCTGCCTGTCAGTGCGAGGGAGCATGGAATGAAGGCGGAAAAGGCTTAACATTAGGGGATATGAAGCCTTACAGACCTTTTTTAAAGCGAACGGATCTGCATGAGCAAAGAACGGTAAGTATGGAAATGCTAAGGGAAGCGCATGCGGAAAAGGGGACTGGACTATACCCAAAACGTTACGGCATTGACTTCTATCATCGCTATAAGGAAGATATCAAACTATTTGCTGAACTTGGATTGAAAAGCTTCCGCATGTCAATCTCTTGGCCGCGGATCTTCCCGCGGGGTATTGAGGAAGTGCCAAATGAAGAGGGTTTGAAATTTTATGATGATGTATTCAGTGAATTAGAAAAATATGGCATTGAGCCAATGGTGACAATGAATCATTATGATACACCACTTTATTTGATTGAACATAAGGATGGCTGGAAAACACCGGAAATCTTGATTTATTGGGAACGCTATGTGCGCACTATTTTAAAAAGATATAAGGGCAGAGTAAAATACTGGCTGCCATTTAATGAAATAAATGCAACCATTTTTATCCCTTATATGGGGGCTGGCTTATTCCCGGATGTTGAAAAAGAAAATTTTAAACAAAGCTGTTATCAATGTGTTCATTATCAATTAGTCGCTAATGCGATAGCTAAAAAATGTGCCAAGGAAATCGATCCAAATGCGCAGATCGGCTGTATGATTGCCCGCTTTACCACTTATCCTGCTACTTGTAAGCCAGAGGATGTCATGCAGACAGTGCTGGATGAGAATTATGAAAATTATTATTATACAGATACATTGCTGTTAGGTAAAATACCAGCTTATATGGATCGCTTTTATGAGGAAAATAATCTTAATATTAAAATATCTGATGAGGATAGAAAAATATTAAGTGAAAATACCAGTGATTGGGTTGCATACAGCTATTATATGTCATTGGTAACGAGTGCCAACACAGATGAATTAGAAAAGACAAATTCTAATCTGATCATTGCCGGTAAAAATCCATATCTGGAAGCCAGTGAATGGGGCTGGCAGAAAGATCCGATTGGTCTGCGTTATTCGCTGAATCAGATGTGGGATCGTTATCATAAGCCGATCTTTATTTTGGAAAATGGTTTGGGAGCAGTTGATAAACTGGAAGCTGATCATTCCATTCACGATCCTTATCGCATTGATTATTTAAAATCGCATATTCAGCAAATGCTGGAAGCTGTTAAAGACGGTGTAGATGTAAAGGGATATTATATCTGGGGCATTATTGATTTGATTTCATCTGGAACCCATGAAATGAGCAAACGATATGGCGTGATTTATGTGGATCAGGATGATTATGGAAAAGGCACATTGGCTAGATATAAAAAAGATTCTTTTGCTTGGTATCAAAAATGTATTGCATCGAATGGCATGGATTTGGAATAGAATCAGGAGGTACTCAGCATGAGTTCAAATAAAAAATTAGCAGAACAAATATTAAAAAATGTTGGCGGAAAAGAAAATATATCAAATTTTCTGCATTGCGCTACAAGGCTTCGGTTTAACCTAATTGACTTTGATAAAGTAAATAAGGATGAAATTGAAAGCTTAAGCGGCGTATGGGGAACCAATGTCAACAGCGGTCAGCTTCAGGTTATTATTGGCCAGACTGTTACTGAGGTATATGATGAAATATGCGCTTTAGCCGGACTGGAGAAAAATGAAGGGATTGATGAAAAATTAGATGATTTAAAAGCTAAAAAGAAATTTTCAATCAATGCTTTATTTGATGTATTATCCAGCTGCTTTAATCCAATTATTCCTGCGTTTGCCGGTGCCGGTATCTTAAAGGGTCTGCTTACCTTGCTTACTACATATGGTATTATGGGAAATGAGACAGGTCTTTATCTGATGCTGAATGCAGCCAGTGATGCGACTTTCTATTTCCTTCCGTTTTTGCTGGCAGTAACCGCGGCTAAAAAGTTTAAAACCGATATGACGATGGCTGTGGTGCTGGCGGGTATTTATATGTATCCTACGATTATAGCCGGGGCTGGCAGCAGTGTTGAAATCTTTGGCATCCATGTGACATTGGTTAAATATTCATCGACAGTTATTCCGATTCTGCTGTCTGTATGGATCATGAGTTATGTGTATCGATTTATCTATGCACATACGGTCTCCTTTCTGAGAGTCGTTGTCGTTCCAATCGTGACCTTGCTGGTTATGGCTCCGCTGAGTCTGATGATTCTTGGACCATTGGGTTATTATGCCGGTATTGGGGTTGGTGAATGCTTTAAATGGCTCTTTAATGTAGCGCCGTGGCTGGGCGGCTTAATTGATGGCGCTACCCGACCTTTCGTTATTCTGACGGGGATGCATATGGCTATGACACCTATCAAGTTAGGCAACCTAAGCACATTGGGTTATGATATGCTGGCACCGGTTGATTGTGTCGCAACCATGGCAGCAGCCGGTATGTGCTTCGGCGTATTTTTAAGAGCTAAAAAGGCTGAAAATAAATCATCAACCTTCTCCGCTTTTATCTCCGCCTTTATCGGTATTACTGAGCCCGCTTTATACGGCGTTGCTTTCAGATTTAAAAAACCGCTGCTGGCATGTATCATCGGCGGTGGAATATCCGGTGCTTTTGTTGCTATGAAGCAGGCTAAAGCGATTACTTATGCTATGCCGGCGATTATCTCCCTCCCGGCATATACCGGATCAATCCCGGTAATGCTGATTGGACTGGCTATTTCATTTGTAGCATCTGCTGGCTGTGCCTATGCGTTAGGTCTTGATGAAAATATCAAGAAAGATCAGCGGGCGGCAGAAGCAGAAAAAAAGGCAATTAATTTTTAAATTATCATAAGAGTACATTTCCCTTTTAGATGAGCGGAAGGGTACTCTTTTTTTTCGATGAAGATACCGCTGTCGAATAAAGTATCAGCCTGAGCCTGACTTTTGTGTTACACTAAAGAAAAGCACCCGTCTGTGGTGAAAGGAGGCAACTGATGATCTATACGATAACTTTAAATCCATCCTTAGATTATGTAATGATGGTTAATGAATTAAAAAACGGTGAAACTAACCGCTCACAGGCAGAAAAGATTTATCCTGGCGGCAAGGGCTTTAACGTATCCAGAATTTTAAATGAATTTGGCATCGCCAATAAAGCCATCGGATTGGCTGCTGGTTTCAGCGGTTTGGAAATTGACCGCCTGCTGAATGAAAAAGGGATCGATCATGAATTAATATTTATGGCTGAAGGTTTTTCACGCATTAATATTAAATTGAAAGGCAGTGAAGAGACGGAAATCAACGGTGCCGGTCCGAAGGCGGATGCGATGGTTATCAAGCGTTTAAAACAAATTCTTGATACGATGAATGAAGATGATACGGCTGCGCTGTGCGGCAGTCTTTGTCAGGGCATTGACAGTTCAACATTTGCTTCGATTTTATCATTATTGAGATCAAAAGGGGTTCGTCTGATCGTTGACATGAGCAATGAAGCACTGCTTAACAGTCTGGCATATGAACCATGGCTTATTAAACCCAACCTCAGTGAGCTGTGTGAGCTTTGGAAAAGGCCGATCCATAGCCTCAATGAGCTGCGTGACGCGATGATGTTCTGCAGTCAGCGGAAGGCTCAAAATGTATTGGTGTCATTAGGCAAAGACGGAGCGGTTTTGCTAGATGAACAGCAGCGTCTGTATTACTGCAGCGCACCGGCGGGAGAAGTGAAAAACAGTGTCGGTGCCGGTGATTCGATGCTTGCTGGCTTCTTAACTGCCTATATGCAGAGTAAATCCTATGAAAAAGCACTGCGGATGGGGGTGGCATGCGGCAGTGCGACAGCGTTTAATGATGATCTTGCGAAATTGAAACAGATCATGTCATATTATGAGGGTCTGAATGTACGAAGCTTAAATGCTGATGAATCAAGGCTTGCTGAAATAGTTGAGTAACTTAAAGATTAATTCCTTTTCGTCATCCTGAAGATTAGTAATGTTGATCAGTAATTCATCACTCATATCTAAAATATAATCCGTAGATGTGTTAAACAGCAGAGCTAATTCGACAATATACTGAGTTGACGGTACGCTGATGCCCATTTCCCATGCATTGATGGCCGATCTTGTCAGACTTAGTTTACGGGCTAAGTCACTTTGTGTCATGTCATTTTTCTCACGCAATTCCTTGATTCGATCGGCGATCATAGTATCAACTCCTATATCTTTGATATTACACTTTCTTGATAGGTAATACATTATCACTAATGATTAATTAAAATTGACACCGCCTTTTAATATGCTACAATATTAATGTTAGTATGTGTTATTTTGCTTTTATCAAACATATTTAAAAGTGAAGCCACATAAAAATTCATAAAACCTGGGAAGTGAAAAGAGAGAGCGGGCATAAGGATGATAAAGCTAAAAAGGTTAAGTTCCACTTTCTTTAGGAAGGCGGCATTATATGGTATCTAAAGCAACGTTATTATTAATTGAGCCGCAGACTGATCAGTCTCAGTCTTTGACAGCTTTGCTTGATGAAGCATATCAGGTGATCAGCGCGGTTGATGAACAGCAGGCTATTTCATTACTGAAAGCCAATGCTGACACGGTTTCAGTCATTTTAATGGCTGATCTTTCGTGCGAACGCTCCAAGCGCCTGTTTAATTATTTAAAAGTAAAAGAAGCGGATCAGCGCCTGCCGATCCTTGTAATTGGCAGTCAGCTGGAAGATGAGGTCTGCGCGCTAAGGCAGGGCGCATGGGATTTTATAGCCAAGCCTTATCAGAATCAAGTCTTGCTGCTGCGCATTAAAAATGCCGTCGAACGATCTCAGCTGACCGCATTCAGGCAACTAAGATATTTAGCGGAATATGATAGTCTTACCGGTATCTATAATAAAATTAAATTTTTTGAGGTGACTAAACAGATGATTGAAGCAGACAGTGAGCAGCTGTATGCTTTTGTGCGCTTTGATATTGATCGCTTTCAATTAATTAATTCATTTTTCGGCACTGATGAAGGTGACCGCCTGCTGTGTTATATTGCGAATAGAATTCAAGTATTTGCCAGTCAGCTTGCCGCCTGCTCCTATGGCCGCATGGAATCTGATATCTTCTGTATCTGTTTGCCTTATGCTGATTTGAATAAAACCAATCTTGTTGAACTGATCCGCAATTATCTTTATGAATATAATACAGATTATGATATTGTACCTTCAATGGGCATCTATCTAATTCAGGATCGTTCTTTATCGGTTGAGTCAATGTATAACCGGGCGGCTTTAGCTGCCAAGCAATGCAAAGGAAGCTATGTTAAATGCTTTGCCTATTATAATGAAAGCTTAAGTGTCGCTTTAGCGCGTGAACAGGAAATCATCAATGAGATGAATACAGCGTTAGAAAACCATCAATTTATCATTTATCTGCAGCCTAAGATTGATATTCAAAATGGCAAGCCATGCGGGGCTGAAGCGCTGACTCGATGGAATCATCCTAAGCGCGGTATTATGGCGCCCAATGATTTTATCGGCATCTTTGAACAAAACGGGTTTATCACCAAGCTTGATTTTTATATATGGGAACAAGTCTGCATCTTATTGAGAAAGTGGCTGGATAATGGTTATCAGCCATATCCGATTTCAGTCAATATTTCACGGGTTGATTTATATAATCCTAAATTGGTCGATATGATTCTTGAATTAATTCGTAAATATCAGATTGTGCCTGAATTGCTGAATCTGGAATTGACCGAGAGCGCCTACACGGATAATCCAATCATGCTGAGTGAGACGATTGAGCGTCTTCAAAAGCATGGCTTTACGATCATGATGGATGATTTTGGCAGCGGCTATTCATCGCTGAATATTTTAAAGGATATGGATGTTGATATTTTGAAAATCGATATGCGCTTCTTATCAAAAACTAAAATTGCCGGCCGCGGTGAAAATATTATCGCTTCGGTGATTCGAATGTCCAAATGGCTTAATATTCCAGTTATTGCCGAAGGGGTAGAGACGATGGAACAGGTTGCGTTTTTACGCAGTGTAGGCTGTGACTATGTGCAGGGCTATTATTATGAAAAACCAATTCCTGTTGAATATTATGAGACTAAATATCTGCCGCAGGGACATTATCAAATACATAGCTTTGACAGTTATCGTGAGAGTAAGCATATTTATGATGAGCTGTTTTTAAATGATCCGCAGATTAAAAAGCTCTTTAATTCAAGCAATGAGGCGGCGGTTATTTATGAATTTGCGGAAGATAAAGTAGAATTGATCCGGGTTAACGCGAGTTATTATAATTTGCTTGGCTATGAGGATCAGGCATTAAAAGCACCGGATATGCTTCAGCTAGTGGCCGCATCGGATCAAGAGGCGATGATTGAGCTATTCAGAAACGCGATTCATGATAAAACCAGTAAGGCAATTGATTATACCTATCTGCCTGCTGAGGGCAAGCGGCTTTGTCTGCATCTGGTTCTGCGTTATGTAACGGAAATTTCCGGCAAATATATCTTAATGGGCAGGCTGTCAATGGCTCAGCAGCAAGCTTAATGCAATGAAGAATACTGATGATTTATGCGTATCAGGAATAAACCTGTGATATACTAAAACCAAGACCATGATTTTGATGATGGCTGAAAGTGAGTGAATAGGATGGAGAATAAACAGCTGTTAAGAGCGATAAAAATGCGTCATTCAAGAAGATCCTTTCAGGATAAAATGATTCCAGCCGATATGCTGGTGAGTGCTATTGATCAGATTAATGAAACGGCAGGTCTGCATATTCAGCTGCTTTTAAATAATCCGGAGGCATTTGATTCTTTAAAGAAGAGCTATGGCATGTTCCGCGGTGTTCGTCATCTCATCGCCCTAGTGGGTTCAAGTGATGATCCTTATCTTTATGAGAAGCTGGGTTATTATGGTGAGATGCTGGTGCTGAGAGCAACGGCTTCCAATCTTGCCACATGCTGGGTGGGCGGTACTTATTCTAAGAATGACTGCCGGTGTCAGCTGCTGCCGCATGAGGAGCTGGTGGCGGTAATTGCCGTTGGTTATGGAGAAGAAACAATATCAATGAAAGAGAAAGTCATTACTTCAGTGATTCATCGCCGGCATAAAACATATGCTCAGTGTACAAAGCTGGAAGGCACACCGCCTGAGTGGTTCAAATATGGTGTTGAGGCGGCTTTGCTGGCACCTTCTGCATTAAATGCCCAGCCAGTCATCTTTACATGGAAGGCATCAACGGCATATGCTTCTATTCCTGAAAAACGTAAAATTGAACAGGTAGATCTCGGCATAGCAAAATATCACTTTGAGCTTGGCGCTGGCTGCGGAGAATTTGGTTGGGGCAATCACGCCGGTTTTACGGTGAATGATAATGTGTGAACCATGCAGCCGCTGCCGCTGGGCAAATGATAAAGAAGGGATTCTGCGTGCTTATCACGATCATGAATGGGGTGTTCCATCACATGATGACGCGCATTTATATGAACTGCTGATCCTGGAATCCTTTCAGGCCGGTTTATCATGGGCTATCGTTTTGAAAAAGCGTGAGGCATTCAGAGAAGCGTTAGATGGCTTTGACTGCACGAAGATTGCTGCCTATGATGAGACAAAGCTGAATGAGCTGATGAGTAATCCGCGGCTGATTCGCAATCGCCGCAAGTTTAACGCGATGATCGCCAATAGTCAGGTGTTCTTGCAGATTCAAGCGGAATATGGCAGCTTTGACGCGTATATCTGGAGTTTTACCAAGGGTCAGGTGATTAAAAATACTGATGATCAAATACCGGTAACCTCACCGCTTTCTGATATGATTTCCAAAGACCTGATCCGCCGCGGCATGAAATTCATGGGCAGCATTACAGTTTATTCTTATTTAGGGGCGATTGGGATCATCGATGATCATGAACTGAACTGTTTTAAATATTAGCTTGAAGACTCATTTTGAGTCTTTTTTTCTTGATGATTGATTTATTAAACTAATGGTTGATTTTTATGGTGAAATAGTTGGTTGTATTCAACCGATAGAAGACCTATAATTAAATTATCAATTGATATATTCAGGAGCGCGCTGATGAAAAAAACAAATTTAGGTGAAACAATTTATAAATTAAGAAAACAAAGAGGAATTACTCAGGAAGAATTGGGCCGGGCAGTAAATGTCAGTACGCAGGCGGTTTCTAAATGGGAACATGGCGGCAGTCCGGATGCGGAAATGCTGCCGCTGCTTGCCGATTATTTTCATGTCAGTATCGATTCGCTTTATGGCCGCAGCGAGACGGCTGCCCGTAATATATTTGACGATGTACTGATCGATTTAATTAATAAATCAAAAGAAGAACGTTTTGAACATGCCTTTCAAATATGCTGGGCGATGATCCGCGGTTTAGTCGGTATTGATCTTGTGAAAAATATTTATTATGATAACCTGCCGCAGCTGCCCAAGGAGTCTGAAATGTTTATGAAATCACTGATCAGCTTGGATGAGGGAGTGGCATACATGCTTTTGAAAAAGGAATTTCATTATTTCATGCTGTTCCCTGAGCCCAAGGGCGGTTTTAATCAGGAGCTGGCTGACGCCGCAGACTATACTGAACTATTCAGCTTCCTTGCGAAACCTGATACGGTTAAGATTCTGCTGTTCATTTTTGCGAATAAAGCGCAGAGCTTTACAGCTTCACTGATTGTCTCAAGACTGAAGATCGAAGAAGCGGCAGTGCTGATGATTTTAGATGAAATGACAGATCGCAGCTGGCTCTATCGCACAGAAATAGAGACTGAGGACAAACTGCTGATTTCTTATCAGCTGAGCGGCGATAATCAGATCCTGCCATTTTTAATTATTGCCAAGGCATTGATAGACAGTCAAACGAATCTCTACTATATGAACCTGAATGATCGTCATCTTCCCTTGTTTTCTGGAAAAGGAAGAAAAAATGAATGAATCAATGAATATCAAACAACAATTTAATAAGCATAATAAGTTAAATCTGACAGCGGCTGTATGCCTGACAATCATCCAATCCTTTCTGTCAATCGCGTTAGCGTTCATATTGAAGGCATTGATGGAAATTGCCGGCGGCGGTACACTGTCTGAGCTGGTTAGACTCTTGGTAATCTGTATCGTTTATCTGCTTATCTATCTGCTGATAACCCAACTGGCTAATAGTTTTACTAACCGATATATCCAAAAAGCGCTGATTCAGTTTAAAGAAACATGCTTTGAGCGCTATTTAAAGAAAAGTATTACAGCTTTTCAGCAAGCGGATGAGGGAACTTATATCTCCTCACTGACCAATGATATTAATTCTATTGAGACGAATTATTTGAGTGCCCGAATCAGTTTTTTTACTCATTTGTCTTTATTGATCAGCGGTATTGCGGCAATGCTTTATTTAAACTGGAAACTGGCCTTATGTGTTTTATTTGCTTGTTTTCTGCCTTTTCTGATTTCTATAATTTTTGGCAGTCAGCTTGCTGAAAAGGAAAAAAATATCTCTGAGGGCAACAGCGCTTTTACTTCTTTAGTTAAAAATTTATTCGGCGGTTTTTCCATTATTAAGAGTTTTCAGTCTGAAAAGGAAATTCAGACATTATTCAATCAGCGAAATCAATCGCTTGAAACGGATAAAAAACAACGCCGCGGTTTAAATTATTTTATCCAAGTTCTTTCTATGCTTGCCTCATCAATCATTAATTTTCTTGTTTTTGGTTATGGCGCGTATCTGTCCATTCAGGGTGAAATTTCAGCTGCAGCTGTGATTGCTTTTATTCAGCTGCTTAATTATGTTATCGCACCGCTTCAGCAGCTGCCTATTTTATACAGCGGTTATCAAGCAGGTGCGGCACTGATTGAACGGCTGCAGACTTTGATGGCCTGTGAGCCGGATACTAAGCATGATGAGCTTACGGCCTTTAATGAGGCAATTCGAGTTGAAAACCTAACCTTTGGTTATACGGATCAGCCGATACTTAAAGGTATTAATTTTACTTTTAAGAAGAATAAACGCTATGCCATTGTCGGCAGCAGCGGCAGCGGCAAATCAACTCTGCTGAATCTTTTAATGGGCTATATAGACGCCGCCAGCGGCAAATCAACTCTGCTGAATCTTTTAATGGGCTATATAGACGCCGCCAGCGGCAATATTTATTATGATGATCAGCCGCTTAATCGGATCAGTTCAGCCTCGTTATCTGCGTGTTTATCATTGATTCAGCAGAATGTGTTTATTTTTGATGATACACTGCATGCTAATATTTCAATGTATAAGGATTTTGATAAAGATGAATTGGAAAAAGTGATTGCAATCAGCGGCTTAGCAGAAGTTTCAAAAGAGAAGGGGATGGCATATCGATGCGGTGAAAACGGCAAAAACTTGTCCGGCGGTGAACGTCAGCGGGTAGCGATTGCCCGTGCATTGCTGAGAAATACGCCGATTCTGTTTGTTGATGAGGCAACCTCAGCCTTAGATAACGCAACAGCGCAAAAGGTTGAGGAAGCTATTTTATCAATCCAGAATCAGACATGTATCTGTGTGACACATCGGCTTCAGGCAGAAACACTTGCGCAGTTTGATGAAATATTAGTTATGCATCATGGAACGCTGTGTGAGAGCGGCACCTTTGATGAATTGCTTGATCGTAAGCAGGTTTTCTATTCATTATATAAGCTGTCAGCGGCTTAGCCGATCGTTATTAATTCAGTGTTTTCTTGATCTTATATGGAATCCACGAAAATGTTTATAAAGTTTCAAAAAAAGGCTTTACAAATTAGTTGCTTTTAGATATAATAATACTCGCTAAGCAACTATCTGGCGATTGTGGTGAAGCGGTTAACACAGCGGGTTGTGGTCCCGTCATGCGTGGGTTCGAATCCCATCAGTCGCCCCATTTAATGAAACAAGCGGTACTCATTATGAGTTATCGCTTTTTTTGTTATATAGGAAATTTCATTTTCAAGCATCAAAGTACCGATATCTCATTATGAAGAGGTATCTAAAAAATAATAAAAACAGATGAAATCATCGTGTGAATATGGTATACTATAAGTAATAAAAAACAATCTATTTAATCATTAAATTTCATATAAGCATCACCTAGTTTCCTTTGTATCAATCGAATCTCAGTGGATGCTTTTTTGTTCAAGGGGGGGGAACATCAATGAAGTGTCTATCTTATTCAAATCGCTTTTATTATAAAGAGTTATCAGAAGAGGATGCGAATTGTATTAAGAAGGATTTGATCCTGTATAATTCTATGCTTCATACAGCTTATAAGAAACTCTATTTAACTTGTTTTCATGGTTTCAAAGAAGCTGTCTCTTTAGAAAAACAGTTAAAAGCAAGATATGGTACGAATGATTAC
>NZ_QRQL01000012.1:0-72753 GCF_003475485.1 Dielma fastidiosa
TCTTCCGTGAATTACTTCAAATTTCTTTGACGTTTCCTGTTCAGTTTTCAAAGATCGAGTTGCTTTTGCGCCGGCGGTTGTTCCGCTTGGTGCCTGTATATAATACCAAATCTTCTTCCCTTTTGTCAATCCTTTTTTTACCCTTTTTTTCGTTTTTTTTAAATAAATCATAAAAGCTTATAATTCAGGGGTTATTTGCTGATTAATAATTATCTTATTATGAATCTTTCATTAAAATAATCTTTCTTACTTAAAATCTTTATTTAATAAATGATAAAGGATTCGGCTTCAGAGTATCTTTCAAAAAAAAAGAGATAATGATTATCTCTTAAGCTTCTTTACGGCATGCACCGCAGATTTCATAATTCTGACATGTTTCATTGCATGTCTTGGATACAAGGTTGCGCAGTTCACTAGGCACAAAGGATGTAATTTCATCATCATCATAGCCTACAACTAAATTCTTTTCATTTAAGATGATCGGTCTTTTTAATATTGAAGGATTCTCACGGATAAACTTAACTAATTCATTCAGTGATAAATCGTCTAAATCAACATTCATTTCCTGAAAAACCTTTGATCGGGTCGAAATGATATCTTCAGTACCATTTTCTGTTCTTTTTAATAAGTATTTAATTTCATCCTCTTTCAACAATGTTGTGAAGATGTTCTTTTCCACAAACGGCAAATTATTATCTTTTAACCATTGTTTAGCCTTACGACAAGAAGCACAGCCCGGAGATGTATATAATAGTATCATAATGCAGCCTCCATTCTCTTGATATCTATATAATATTATAGACTAATTCTGCTGTCACTGCAAACTATTCTCAAACAGTTATGCAATTTGCGGAATCGATTTCTTAATATTTCTTCCTTGTGTTTTTAATTAAACTGGTGTACGATAATACTGACAAGCGATGATAAAGTGAAGTAGATTAACGATCACCTTCAAAGAGAGCTGACGGCCGGTGTGAGTCAGCAGTGATTTTTAATTGAATTGGGACTTTTGAGCTGATGCAGGCATGAGTCTGTAACCGGTGAGCACCGTTATATGCGAGCGACTATATTATTATAGTAAGCTGGGTGGTACCGCGTACTTTACGTCCCTGCATGGGGGCGTTTTTTTTATTTAACAAGAAAGGAAACTATTATGAAAACTATGTTAAGCGGCATTAAGCCGACCGGAAAGCTGACACTGGGAAATTATATCGGTGCAATCCGTCAATTTGCCAAGTATCAGGATGAATATGAAATGTATATCTTTATTGCGAATCTGCATGCTATTACGATTCAGGTTGATCCTAAGGAATTAAAGAAAAATACCCGCGATTTAGTCGCCTTATATCTGGCATGCGGCCTTGACCCAGAGAAGACAACTGTCTTTTTACAGTCTGATGTGCATGAGCATGCCGAGCTTGGCTGGATTTTAACATGTCATTCTTACATGGGTGAGCTTCAGCGTATGACCCAGTATAAGGATAAAACAGCAAAGGGTGAAACGAATATCACCGCTGGTTTATTTACTTATCCATCTTTGATGGCTGCTGATATTCTTTTATATGATGCTGATTATGTACCAGTAGGCATTGATCAGAAGCAGCATGTTGAATTGGCCCGCAATATCGCCGAGCGTTTCAACAATCGTTACGGTGAAACATTCACCGTGCCTGAACCGCTTGTGGAAGAAGTCGGAGCCAAGGTTATGTCACTGACTGAACCGACCAAGAAGATGTCAAAATCAGGCGATGATGAAAAATGTGTCATTTATCTCTTAGACGATCCTAAAGCTGCCAGAAAGAAAATCATGTCAGCCGTTACCGATTCAATCGGCATCATTCAATACGATGTTGAAAATCAGCCAGGTATCGCCAATCTGTTAACGATCCATTCTACACTGACTGGTGAATCAATTGACAGCATTGTTGAACGGTTTAAAGGCAAGGGCTACGGCGATTTGAAGAAAGAAATCGGTGACAATATCGAGAAATTCTTGACTGAACTGCAAGGACGCTACAATGAGATTATAAACAGCGGCATCTGTGAACAAGTATTGGAAGAAGGCCGTCTGAAAGCAGGCAAGCTGGCGCATAAGAAATTAATGAAAGTTAAAAAACGTGTCGGCTTTCAAATTTTCAATCATTAATTAAACCAAAACAAGTGAGATCATCACTTGTTTTCTTTTTATAGCTTAGCCATTTCAAACATCAATACATGGGCCCAGCTGGCCGCCTTCAGTCTTGTACTTTCATCGATTTTAGCACCATCATGGGCATCAAAGAGCATATCCTCAATTCGCACCCGGCCTTCAAGCACTACTAGGTAAACCTGCCGAAGCGGCATTACCTTTAATTCTATTTCTGCCGCGTCGCTTAATTCACAGGTATAAATATTCATATCCTGATGAAGATGAAGCGGCGCTTCATCTCTTTGAGAAGCTATAAGCAGCCAGCGGTTATACCGCTCATGCCATGGCAGTGCTGCCAGCTGATAATCAGGTGTCAGATCTAATTCATTGGGATAAATCCAAATCTGAATCATTCTCAGCAGTGAATCCTGCATATTCACTTCACTGTGCACAATACCTGTACCAGCGCTCATCAGCTGCATCATTCCCCGTTTTAACGTCTGTTCGCGTTCATTGTCACGATGGGTACATTCTCCTTGCACGACATAGGTTAAGATTTCCATATTCTTATGACTATGTAAATCAAACCCGCTGAGCGGCTGAATCGTATCGTCATTGACCACCCTCAGCATGCCATAGTGCATTTTCTCAGCGTCATAATAATCACCAAAGGAAAAATGATAATAAGTATTCAGCCAGCTGTTATGAAATCTTCCCATCAGCTGATGATCGATTTTTTTAATCATTAATTACCACCCGGGCCATCCTGACGGGGACGTTTATCCGGATAATATTTCAGATTATTATTCGTCCACTGATTATTGCCGGCATCCTTTTCTGCAGGCTCTGATGTCTTTTTCTTCTTGTCTTCCATAAGCCACCTCCGCCCTTAGTGTGTGCGCGGCCTGCATGGCTATGCAAAGGCAGTTTAAAACAAAACCAGTAAAAATTGCAGGAGGGTCATGAGAATCATCCACGGCAGAATACCAATTTTAGGATCAGTATTCTTTAGTTCTTTAATATAAGTGCTTATACAGAGCGATGAATATTGATTTTTTAGTCATTTTTTCCTCCGCTTTTGTTTAATTAATCCATAGAAAAAGAGTATTCATCATCAAAATGACAAATACTCTTATAAGATTACTGCTGATGATTCATTTCCGCAAATTCGCGGATTTTCCATGCATTGCCGATCTTCTCGAAGCCATCTTCTTTTACTACCACCAAGGTTGGTACCTGCATAATACCATACTGTCTTGCCAATGCCTCCTGCTCCTCAGCATCAACCTTCTCATAGCTCAGCTTTGATTGTTCCAATGACTGATAAGCAGCCTTACAGTTCGGACAAGTCTTAGTCGTAAACAGCAGCAGCTTGCCTTCCGCTTTTTCACATGGCGTCTGAACATCACTCAATGCCTGTTTCCCCTTTAACACAGAGTGACCGATATCATATACCTTACGTTCGCTGAATTCCTGTGTCTTGCCCTCATTCCAGTTTTGTACCGGCCGGTAATATCCGGTAATACGGCTGTAAACCTCCGTCTTTTCACCGCAGTGCGGACATTCATAAACCTCACCGCTGATATAGCCGTTATTGCGGCAGATTGAATAAGTTGGCGAAATAGTATAATAAGGCAGTTTATAATTCTCTGAAATCTTACGCACCAAGGCCGCCGCAGCCTTCCAATCCGGCAGCTTTTCACCTAGGAACGCATGGAAAACAGTACCTGATGTATACAGTGTCTGCAGTTCGTCCTGAATATCCAGCGCTTCAAAAATATCCTCTGTATAACCAACCGGCAGATGGGAGCTGTTGGTATAATAAGGCTTCGCGTCATTTTCCGTAGCCGTAATAATATCCGGATATAATTCTTTATCATGCTTCGCTAAACGATACGTTGTTGATTCTGCCGGTGTTGCCTCAAGGTTGTATAAATCACCGTATTCTTCCTGATAAATAACCAGACGCTCACGCATGTGATTTAAAACCTCCTGCGCAAATTTCTGTGTCTTCGGATGGGTTAAATCCGCACGCAGCCAGTTCGCATTTAAGCCCACCTCATTCATGCCGATTAAACCGATCGTCGAGAAATGGTTCTCAAAGCTTCCCAAATAGCGCTTCGTATACGGATATAAGCCTTCATTCAGCAATTTGGTAATGATTGTACGCTTTACGCTCAGTGAGCGGGCGGCAATATCCATTAAATGATCCAAGCGTTTATAGAAATCATTTTCATCCTTAGCCAGATAAGCGATACGCGGCATATTGATCGTTACCACACCTACAGAACCGGTACTTTCACCGCTGCCGAAGAAGCCGCCGGATTTACGGCGCAGTTCTCTTAAATCAAGACGCAGACGGCAGCACATACTGCGCACATCGCTTGGTTCCATATCACTGTTTACATAATTGGAGAAATAAGGTGTCCCGTATTTTGATGTCATTTCAAATAACAGCTTGTTGTTTTCTGTCTCTGACCAGTCAAAATCACGAGTAATTGAATAAGTTGGAATCGGATATTGGAAGCCGCGGCCATTCGCATCACCCTCAATCATGATTTCAATGAATGCCTTATTAATCATATCCATTTCTTTCTGACAATCTTTATATTTAAAATCCATTTCCTTGCCGCCGATCAAGGCTTGCTGTTCAGCAAGATCCTTTGGTACTGTCCAGTCCAAGGTAATATTAGAGAATGGTGCCTGAGTTCCCCAGCGGCTTGGTGTATTTACCCCATAAACAAATGATTCAATACATTTCTTTACATTCTCATAGCTCAAATCATCAACTTTTACATACGGTGCTAAATAAGTATCAAAGGATGAGAAAGCCTGTGCGCCTGCCCATTCATTCTGCATAATGCCCAAAAAATTAACCATCTGATTGCATAAGGAAGCCAGATGTCTTGCCGGCTTTGATGTGATTTTACCGGTAACGCCGCCCAGTCCTTCACAGATCAATTGACGCAGTGACCAGCCTGCGCAGTAGCCTGTCAGCATCGATAAATCATGGAGATGCATCTCGCCACTGCGATGCGCATTGGCAATCTCCTCATCATAGATTTCTGAAAGCCAATAGTTAGCGGTAATCGCGCCGGAATTGCTTAAGATCAAACCGCCGACGGAATAAGTGACCGTTGAATTTTCCTTAACCCGCCAGTCTGAAACCTTCACATAGCTGTCTACTAATTCCTTATAGTCAAGAATCGTTGATTTCATATTGCGGATTTTCTGACGCTGTTTACGATAAAGAATATAAGCCTTTGCTACATCGGCATAACCCGCCTGAATCAAAACCGCCTCTACGCTATCCTGAATCGCTTCTACCTGAATCTTATCATCAACGATCTTATCTTCAAAATCGGCCGCTACATGCAGTGCCAGCATTTCGATGACACTTGGATGATACTGTTTTTTCTGTGCGTCAAACGCCTTTGTGATGGCAGCACAAATCTTCTTTAAATCAAACTCCGCAATACTGCCGTCCCTCTTAATTACCTGATACATAGTTATTTCCCTTTCCTTTCCGCTTCTATAACCCACGCACCTGCGTGTTAGGTACAAATTTTCTGGCTGCTTCACACAGCTTCTGCATTTCATCAGCATCATATCCCTGCAAACCCTTTTGAATGACGCATTCACTGTCTACAAAGGCTTGCAGATAATACGCTTTAGCGCCCTTCAGCCATTCTGCCGCGGCGCTGATTTCCTTTTCACTGTGAAAATCCCTGACCACCGTAGTTCTGAATTCATAATCAAGATCACCATGAAGCAAAAAGTCAACGCTTTCCTCAATCGGTGATAAATCAAAGCTTTCAAGACCAATCGTCTTCGCGTAATGAGCTTTGTCATTTTTTATATCCATCGCAACATAGTCAATTAAGCCAGCCGCTGCATATTTCTTTAAAAGCTTAGGATAACTCCCGTTAGTGTCTAATTTTACCTTATATCCCAGCCCCTTCAATTTATATAAGAAAGGCTCCAGCTCTTCATGCAGCAACGGCTCGCCGCCGCTGATACAGATGCCGTCCAACGTTTTCTGCCGCTGTTTCAAAAAGCTTTCTAAATCATCACTGTTGATTTCAGAAAGATCCTCCGGCAGAAAAACCAGATCCGCGTTCTGACAGAAAGGACAGCGGAAGTTGCAGCCGCCGGTAAACAGCGTTGATGCCAGCTTAGAGGGATAATCCAATAAGGTAAGCTTCTGCATGCCGAAGATTTTCAACTGATTGGTTGGCTGAGTGAGAGCCGACGCGTTGGCAATCAACTTTGCCTGTACGTTCTCTGCCAGCTGCAGCTCTTCTTCACTTAAGCCTTGGGTTATTTTCTCCCACCATTCCTGACGAACGAGATAGATTTCCGGAATGATTTTCTTCGTCTTATCACACGTATATAAATGTTTAATGCGCTTATCTTTTTCATTTGCCGCGGTTGTGATATAGCCTTCCGCCTCTAAGCGCTGAATGCCCTTGGTAACCGTTCCTTTATCAAAGCCGCCCATCAAAGACAGATCGGACATCGTAATGCCCTCATGTTCATAAATCAGAATCAAAAACTGAAGCTGACCGGCGCCAATTTGATAGAGATCTAAATTTTTATCATAATATTTCTGTGTATACCGATATAAAATCGAGGTATTCATCAGCAGACTATTGCGTTTTTCCATACAGCCTCCAAAAATGGTTGGATATTCAACTAGATTTATAATAGCACCAACCTATTGAACTTTCAACCAATCGAATTAATGATATGAAATGAAAAAAACCGGCTTTTTCTTTCACATTTTCAACACATAAAAAAAGCTGGAGTTACTGCGTTAAACACAATACTCACAGCTTTCTGATCAAATTATTGCCACAGCTTTGCGGCATCATAGTAATTCATAGCCGCCTCTAAATAATTGAGCTGGCTGCATTCCCGAATAATCTGCAGATGAATCAACTGAAATAAATGAGCGGTTTGAACCGCAAATTGATCCCGTTCTCCTTTTTCCAACGCTGCCGACGCTTTCATACACAGCTTGTAGATTTCATACTCAGGCTGGCTTTTTTCTTTGCTGATAAAGCCCGGCAAACGTCTGCCGACAATGAAATTCTTACGAATCATCACATAGATCGTCTTCAGTGTTTCATATTGAATATGATCGATAATAAATTGCAGCAGAATACCCGCGATAAAACGGTGATCAAAGGGATCATGCCAGGCTGTCTCCAATTCCCTCTGCAGTTTTAAACAATCGTCTGGCAGCACTGCTGAAACCACCGAAGCTGCCACCCCTTCTACACTCAGCGCCAGTAATTCTAAGCTGTCTAACAGCAGGCGGATATTGCCGGCAATTAATTCCGGTTTAATGGGGGCCTGTTTCAGTTCATCCAGATCCATCATCACTTCAATTCCTGAATGCGGGGCTGCCTTTAGTGCGCCTAAGACCTGCAGCTCTTTGATCGCCTTAAGTGTCGTATCGATACTGACCCCATAGATGCTCTGAAGCTCCTTATGTGAAGGCAGGCGGCTGCCCTTTGGGTATTGTCCAATGGCAATCCGGCCTAAAATATCAACGCAGATACTTGAATACCGTTCTTCGCTTTTGCGCACCTTCTGTTCCAAATCCGCGCAGCCGACACAAAAAATAGAATCCGGCTTTACTTGATAAGGCGGTACCTCAGCATCGTTATCCAAGCCGTAAACAGCAGACATATCATCAAATTTAACACTGGCCGGATCACCGCCGTTTTTGACCGTTTTTAAGAACTGCGTTAACTGCCGGCGATAAGTTTCACGAATGGCAGCATCACTGTGCAGCGATTCCAGCTCTGAAAAGCCTAAGCTGTCAACAACTCTCAGCATCAGCTCATTGCCGTTGCGGGCAATCAGATAACGCCAAAATTGATTAGACAGCTGCCAAAAACGCTCTTTTGAAACTGTCTCCATACTTACAATGATGGTCTTTAAATACTCCCAATCCGCATCCTGACATAGCTTTAGACCCTGATCAATCAACGGATAACAAAGCAGTACCCCTGTCCGTAAAGCGTCTACAGCCGCGATAGCATCTGCCTGCTTTAAAGCCAGCTGCGATGTTTTCTGCATTGACTGATAGATGATGATCGGCCGTTTGCGCTTCTGAGTCGCGATCAGACCTTCCTGAGCTAAAAGTTCCAGGGAACGCCGCACCGTCTTTTCAGAAGTGTTGAATTCCTCACACAGCTTAGCTCTTGAGGGCAGCTGACTGCCCGCCGGCAAGATACCGCAGATTATTTTATTTTTCAAATTCACATAAACCTTTTCATACAAGATCATTTGTCATAAACCCTCAGCTTTAAGAATATTAGTGCCGATGTTTTTGAACTTGCCCATACTGAGTGCAGATATCAGCTAATACAAAAGGCTTGCCGATATGCGCATCCATGCCGCAGTCCAAACATTTTTGAATATCCTCCTGGAAAGAATTAGCCGTCATCGCAATAATGATTACCTGTCCTGCATCGTGCCGATCTAACGCGCGAATCACTTCGGTTGCACTGCAGCCATCCATGATCGGCATCTGAACATCCATCAGAATCAGATCATAATAACCCTCTTCTGATGCGCTAAAGCGTTCAACAGCGATCTGCCCGTTAGTCGCTGTATCAATGATTGCTCCCGCAAACCTCAGCAGTTCAACTGCAATTTCAAGATTAATTTCATTATCTTCAACAATCAAAACACGCTTACCGCTTAATATAGAGGCTGTCTCACTGTCATCGGCTGGCTGAGCATCGGCTTGACCATCATCCAACAGCTGCACGATATCCTTAGTAAAAGCCGGCAAGGAAAGCACCTTGGCTATTTTTAATGCTGAAGCTCTGGCTTCCAATTCATCCTTATCATATCCCATTAAGATTAATTCAGGCATTCTTATTCTATCACTGTCATAAAGTAACTGCAACTTTTGCGTAAACTCATTGCTTTCTGCCAAGGATACAAAACACGCATCAACCGACGCCGCAGTATTGCAAAGCACTAATGCCTGTTCGGCGGTTTTGGTTGCTACAGCTTCAAAGCCTAAGTGATGCAGCAGATCCGCGAGCGCTTGGCGCTGCGGCTGATAATCGTCTATAACTAAAACACGGCCGCTGAATAGCTGAGCCTGTTCCTCACGCTCATAAGCAAACGGCAGATTTACCTTGAAACAGCTTCCCTTGCCAACCTCACTATCTAAGGTGATGGTACCGCCCATCATCTGCACAAATTGCTTGGTAATCGGCAGACCTAAGCCAGTTCCCCCATACTGACGGGCAACGCCTGAGGTTTCTTGGATAAAGGCTTCAAAGATTTTATCAAAATTTTCCCTGGCGATGCCGCAGCCTGTATCGCTGACCTTAAAAGTCAGCCAAAGACGATCATCATCACTTAATGACGTTTCAATACTTAAAACGATCGTACCGCCGGTTGGTGTGAATTTCAATGCGTTAGAAAGCAGATTATTTAAAATTTGATTCAGTCGCAGGGAATCTCCAATCAGCACTTCATTGACTGCCTGCGCGCAATAAGCATTAAAATGAATGCCCTTTTCACATGCCTGAATATAGAACACGGTTGTAATTCCCTTCAGTAATTCTCTGAAATTAAACGCCGCCTGATGCAGTTCAATTTTACCTCTTTCAATCTTAGACATATCCAAAATATCATTAATTAAAACTAACAGATGATTCGAAGAATAACTGATTTTATCAAGACAGTTTTTCATTCGTTCCGGCTGATCAATATAACGCTGTCCCACCTCGGTCATACCGATAATGCCGTTCAGCGGAGTACGAATCTCATGCGACATCTGAGAAAGAAAATCACTCTTTGCCTGATTCGCCTGTTCCGCCCGTTCCTTGGCTTCCATTAATAGCTGCTGATGGCGCTGTTCAATCTGACGGTAAAGCATGAAAAATACAAAAATAATTATCATGACCGTCACAAAAATACCGGCAGCCGCAAACAGCATCAGAAGACTGAGCCGCGACACCTGCGAATTCACTGTCTCATAAGCCATACTGGTCATCATATACCATTCGGTATCAGGAATTGGCGCATAATACAGATATTCATGTTCATCACCCAACCGTAAAGAAAGCATCCCGCTTTGACCGTTCTCAATCTGACTCTGCAGTGATGTCAGCTCATAGCCAGCATCAAATACTGCCTGCTGCTTAAAGATTGAAAACAGATTGCTGCCGCTCAAGAACGGATTTACATCCTCACCGCGGATAATAAAATTACCTTCACGGTTAATCACATTAGTATAAGAATTAGTGCCTTTCTGATTCAGTGCCACCTTCTCACTGATTTTCATTGTATTAATTCCGACAATGACGGCCACTAATTGTTCATTTTTATAGGCTTTGGGAACAATTGAAGTCCCCAGCAGTATCACATCATCATCCCAGATCGTTTCATCAATTGAAATAATTTCCTTACTGCCATTCAACAGTTCATTCAGCGCTCTGATTTTAGAAATCGCCGGCTGTGACCCCTGCGGTGTATAAGCCATCCCCTGTGAATTGATCACCGCTACATAGGAAAAATCATTATCCGTCTGAATTTGTTTCAAAAACGACTTCAGCGCTTCCTCATCGCTTAATTCACTCATCGACAGCGCATTCGTCATTGTCTTGATCTGTGCGAACTGACTTTTCATATTTGTATTAAAATGACTGCTGGTCTGTGAATTCATTTCCTGCAGATAAACCTCACTGATTTTTGACACCGTTTCCGATGCCGCTTCATTATAAGACTTTAAAGCAAATGAGCAAGCCAACACAATAAAGAGAATCAAAGTACAAATGACAAGAATTATAATCTGCTTCTCGCCCTTCATCTTATGCTTTTTCATACTATTCCCCCTTTATTTGACTTAATCCGCATTCGCAAGATCAACGATCCTGCCTTCCAGCTCAATGATTTTCTCCTGTTCAGGATGATCGCGGAAATACTGCTTCACCATTTCCCGATAGCTCATGCCGCTTTCTTTAATCAGTGTCACATCACCCTTTGGAGTGTTTTCATCATAGATATTCAGCATCGTATAGCCATCGCCGTTGCCCTCAAAATAACCGACCGCACCTGCCATATAATTATTTACCGCCAGCTGATAGTTCGCCTTTAAATCAATCGGTGTACCATCCGGCAGGGTAACTGATACCATTCGGCTGCCCCGTGGCTTAGAGCTGTCAAACACATAATGCAGACCAGAAATCTGCAGGAAACGGCCGTTAGGAAATTCATCATCACTATAGGTTACGCTGTTCTCCAGCATATCCCATATTGTTTGACCCGATGCTTCAATTACGATGATCTCGTTTTCAAACGGAAACAGTGCTTCCAAATCTTCGCAATATACATCACCGACATAGAGGCTGCTGCGGATATTGCCGCCGTTCACCACCGCAATCGGCGCCGCGGCCACAGAAGCGATGCAGTCAGCCAAGAAATTGCCAAGTTCGGTTTCGGTGCGCCGCACATTAAAGTTTTGAAACAGCAGATCCTGTTTCATAACGGTAAGCACGGATAAATTATCAGCCATCGCCTGTGAACCCTCAAGATAATATTGATCCACCGCCTGCAGCAGCTCCTCATTCGTAAGTCTGCCAGCCATCCGCTGCTGAGCCGTGCTGCCCAGATACTGGACAACTCTTTCCGGAAAATTCAAATTATAAACATAACCGGAATCAATAAACGTTTCTACACCATTAGGAACCGATGTTTCATTCGCAACATAACCACGCAGACTGGAAGCCCCCATCTGCAGATCCTTAATGATGGCATCCTGACCTTCCTGAGTAGATATCAGCGCTAAGATTCGCTTGCATGCTTCCTGCTTTTCCTCGCTGATTGATGCATTGATGCCGACATAGCTTGACGGTGCATAAAGAATCCAAGGTTCATTTCCCTCATCACTCATTAACGGCAGCATGCGGTATGAATACTGCATCGCCTTGCCTTCTTCAAAGGCTATTTGATTTTCACTCACACACTGCGCAAAAAGACTGGAATCGCCAAAAACGGCCGCCAGATTTCCCGACGCCATCCGCTCATGGGTAAGAATGCTGTTGCGCTGCTTGCTTAATGGCGCCGCATCTAAAACACCGCTGGCTACCAGCTCATCCGTCAAATCAAAGACATTATCCCAAACACCCGTTAAACGGCTGTTTTTCTCTTTGTAATCGGAAAGCCATTGGACACCCTCAACCGTTCCTAAAAAATCAGGCACCTCACCGCCGATTAAAAATAAGCCAAAATAAGTATTATAATCACTTTGAATGGCTATATTCTTATCATCATCACCAAGACCATAGCCTTGCTGCTTTAACTGAACAAGGGCCTCAATCAATGATTGATTGCTGTTAGGCAATTCAATGCCCGCCTGTTCAAACAAAGTCTCATTAATGATATATCCATAATACTGCCCCGGCAGCGGCAGCTGATAATTTTTTCCTTCTACACGCAGACCCTTCATAATCGTACCATCATAGGCAGCGCTGGCGCTCAAATCGCTGATGTCAATAAGATATTGACTGTTATCATCGGTATAAGCTTCTTTTGAGAGCACTAAATCAGGGCCATAACCATTTTCTAAACGCCGTGATAATTCGCTTGTATACGGTGTGATCTCACATTGCAGATCAATGTCTGAATACGTTGATTCCACAAGCTCTTCCAATTGCGGAAATTTATTAGTATAAAGCACCGTTATGACGATTTTATCTGATTTCTCCACAGTCTTTTGCTGACAGCCGCCAACCAGACAAAAACATAATAAAACCGCCAGCCCCTTCAAACATCTGTATCGATTTGATTTACGCATCTTGTTTTCCTCCTTCACTACTTTTAAAGCAGCCAGGCAGTGAAACAGGTACCGCTGGCGTAGGCTGTCAAAAGCATTAAATTTGATTAAAATTCTTGGTACTAATGCCAGTTAAAGTATATCATCATAATTTATGGAAAGCAATTGCTTTAGCGGTATACAAGGCCAAGAAAAAAAACCTTCTCATTAAAATGAAAAGGTTCAATTAGTTCATTCGTGAATTATTTTCAATACCGCTTCCTTAAACAAATCGCCGCGCTGCTCATAATTATTGAATTGATCATAGCTTGAACAAGCGGGTGAAAGCAGGATCACATCACCCGGCGCGCTCATCAGCCATGCCTCATTCAGCGCGTCAAACATCGTTTCACATTGCTTTGAACGGGTAAATATCTCCGCAATTTTAGTTTTAGTTTCACCAAATGCCAGACAGCACTTGATTCGATCATCATAAGCGCGCATTTCTTCAAAAGGGATTCCCTTATCATGACCGCCGGCCAATAACAGGATATTTTTAGGGAATGAGGCAATACCAATGGCAGCTGCCTGCGTATTGGTAGCCTTAGAATCATTGTAGAAGCTGACGCCATTTTTTTCACCGACATATTCAATGCGGTGTTCAATACCCTTAAATGAAGTTAATGCCTGTTCAACATCTTTAAAACTCACACCTAATTTAACTGCCATCGCACCGGCGATCATCGCGTTGCTGACATTATGCATGCCGACTACCTTTAAATCATCAAGCTTAAACAGGCGCTTGTCAAACAGCCATGCACAGCCGTCTTTAATGCAAAGCGGCGTATCGGTCCGAAGCAATGAGAAGTCAATGATTTTACACTTAAGATCACGCGCATACTGCATCACGATCGGATCATCCACATTGCGCAAAAACCAGTCATCACCACGCTGATTCATGGCGATTCTAAACTTTGACGCGTAATATTCTTCAACACTGTTCATATAATCAAGATGATCCGGCGCCAGGTTACAGACAACCGCTGCCTCAGGATGAAAGCTTTCTATCCCTAACAGCTGAAAATTAGATAATTCAAGCGCGATATCTTTTTCTTCATTACCATATTTTAATGCCAGTTCACTAAGCGGTGTACCGATATTACCGGCTGCCTCACAGCGGCCATTCGCCTTTAAGCACTCATAAAGCATGCTTGTAATCGTCGTCTTGCCATTGGTGCCAGTCACCGCGCCGTAATGAAACTTCTCTGCATACCAGCTGGCAATTTCAATTTCCGTATAGATTTTTACTTGATGCTCCACAAAATAGCGGATGATCGGCACCGAATATTTTATACCGGGATTCTTTACGATAAACGCATAGTCATCGTTGAAGAGGAAGTCCGGATGCCCCTCATCCACAACTCGGATGCCCAATGCTTCAAGCTCCTCCTTATCCGGAATACGCTGCATATCCGTTAAAGTGACCGTATAACCCTTTTGATTCAATAACCGGGCGGCTGCATTGCCGCTTTTCGCATTGCCGATAACCAGACACGTTGCCATTTACATTACCCCCAGAAAATAACCTAAGATTGCAAAACCTAAGGAAATCATCCAAAACATTACTACGACCTGCGTTTCCTTAAAGCCGCTTAATTCGAAATGATGATGCAGCGGCGCCATTTTAAAGACCCGCTTGCCGGTAGCCTTAAAGCTGGTTACCTGAATGACTACTGACATTAATTCCATGACAAAGATGCCGCCGATGATGACCAACAGCAATTCCTGCTTCAATACCATTGCTGTGGCAGCTAAAAGACCGCCCAGCGCCAATGAGCCAGTATCTCCCATGAAGATTTTGGCAGGATGCAGATTAAATTTAAGATAACCAAGCAAAGACGCGATCACCGCCAGCAAGAATAAAGCTAAATCGCTTTTTCCCTGATGAATGGAAAGCAGAACAAAGGGTGAAAGAGCAATAATCACACAGCCTGCCGATAAACCATCTAGGCCATCAGTCAAATTTACCGCATTGCTTTCCGCCGTAAACATGATAAAGATCAGCAGGAAATACAGCCAGCCTAATTCAATTTCCATATTCAGAACCGGCACATTGATGGTTGTCGGGGCGATTCTTTGATAAAGATAAAAGAACAGTACCGCTAACACACTCTGCATCAGAAATTTCATCTTCGGTGATAAACCGCGGTTATTCTTTTGAACCACGATGATAAAATCATCAATAAAGCCAATCATCGCATAACCGACATAAGCCAGCACGACAATCTGCATTTCCGGATTCATGAAAGCCGGCGCATCCAAAATCAGCAGCACCAGAATCGGTACCAGAATAAAAACAATGCCGCCCATCGTCGGCGTACCGTTTTTGGCTTTATGGGAAGCCGGTCCCTCTTCACGCTCGCTCTGTCCGAATTTAACTTTATGTAAAATCGGAATCAGGATCGGCATCACAGCCAGCGTGATGCACAATCCCAGACCGACAGCTAATAAATATTGATTCATAGAGGTTCCTCCTCGGTAAGTTTTAGTATAAACGCCTTATCATTATAAGGAATTTTATCCTCTTTGACAATCAAAAATTGTTCATTTCCCTTACCGGCGATTATTATTATATCACTTTTCATACTGATTGACAGTGCGAATGCGATTGCCTTTTGCCGATCAATCAAAACACACACATTATCCAGTACATTGACCGACATCTGTTTGATGATTTCAACCGGATCTTCCCCGCGTGAGTTATCCTCTGTGAAAATCGCCCGATAGCTCAGCGTTGAAGCAATCGTCCCCATCTGATGCCGCTTATCCTGATCCCGTTCGCCGCCGCAGCCCAGCACCGTAATGATTCTGCCGATACAGACCTGATTGGCAAATTCCAGCAAGCGCCGCAGCGCATCAGGCGTATGCGCATAATCAATCCAGATCGTATGATTCTTCAGCTTCAAGACCTCCATGCGGCCCGCCGGCGCTTCGATGCGGGATACAACCTCACACAGTTCATGAGAATGAATACCCAGGCTTTTAAACAAAGCGATGCAGGCAGCTAAATTATAAACATTATTCATACTTAACAAGCATGTCTCAAAATGCAGCTGACCAATATCAAAGCTGGAACCGCTGCCGCGCAGCTCAACATTGCTGATCTGTACATGCGATGGCTTAAGGCCATAAGTAATAATGCCCTTGGTACGCAGATGCAGCATTTCCATCAACTCATCACGATCCTGATTTAATAGAATCCGTCCATTCTCCTTCAAATAGAGCCGAGCCTTAAATTTGGTGTACTGATAATGAGTAAAGGTTAAATGATAATCGAGATGATCCTGAGTGATATTCGTATAAATCAGCCGGTCAAAGCGGATAAAACCCAATCTTCCCTCATCTATCGCGTGTGAGGAAACCTCCATCATCACCGTGTGAATTCCCCTTCGTATCGCTTCCAAAAAGACGCGCAGGCAGACCATCATGCCGGGCGTTGTATTTTGCGTCGCATAACAATAACCGTCAAGCTGGATGCCATTAGTCCCGATGACCACATTGCGCTGTCCGAATTCAGTAAACATCTGCGACAAAAAGGAACAGACGCTCGTCTTGCCGTTGGTGCCTGTCACACCGATAATTGTCAGCTTATCACTGGGTGAATCGTAATAATCGTTAATCAGCATCACAAGCGCCGCTTGAGGATCAGACACTTCGTAACAGTCCGGATGCGGGTGCGATGTGATGACGATGCCGCCCTTCGCCCTTACCTCATCAATAAAATCATCGCCGTTATGCGACATTCCCTGAAGACTGACAAACAGCCAGTCCTGCTTTACTTCTCTTGAATCACAGGTTATTCCTTGAATGATTGTTGAATCATCACAGGATATGCCGATTAAAGCCAGTAACTTTTGACATTCTTTAGCCAAGGGTAATCATCACCTTTCCGCCCTCAAGCAATACCTCGCCAGCCTTTGGCAGCTGGTCGATCACAACCTCCCCCTCATTCACAAATTCAAAGGTTAAGCCTTCCATCTTACATTCATTCTTTTGCTTGCCGATCAAATCCGGGACAATGATTTCAATCGGATCAAGCCATGTTGTCTTTTTAGGCAGCTGTTCCTCTACCTTTTCCACATTCAGATACGGCAGAATATCCTCATAGCATTTTCTGACTACCGGCGCGACAACGGTACCGCCGTACTGCACATCATTTTGCGGTGAATCAGCCGCTACATAAATCACAATCTGCGGATCATCCATCGGCGCCGCCGATAAAAACGACAGAATATATTCATTGCTTAAGTAAACGCCATCCACGGCCTTCTGGGCGGTTCCTGTCTTACCGCCGATCTTATAGCCTTTAATATATGAATTCTTGCCGCCGCCGTTGGCAACTACACTCTCCAGCGCCACGTGCATCAAATCACTGGTTTCTTTAGAGATGATCTGCCCCTGCGGTGTCGGTTCAAATTCTTGTACGATATCCTTGCTGATCGGATCCACCAGCTGCTTCACAATCATCGGTTTATACAGCGTACCGCCGTTTACCACCGCGCTGAAAGCTCTCACCAGCTGAATCGGTGTAACTGATAACCCCTGACCGAATGCCACGGTCGCCTGTTCCACCGGCCCCATCGCTTCCTTTTTAAACATGATGCCCGTACTCTCACCCGGTAATTCAATGCCTGTCTTGCTGCCAAAGCCAAAATCCGTCACATACTGATAAAGGCGATCCAAACCAAGCCGCCGGCCAATTTCCACAAAGCCCGGATTACTTGAATTCTCCAGCACCTGCAAGAACGTCTGCAAGCCATGACCGCCAGCCCGCCATGATTTGATTCTGGCCCCCTCAACCATTTCATAGCCGCGGTCATAGTACGTATCGGTATACATATTAAAGCATTTCTCCTCAAGGGCTGAAGCAAAAACAATCGATTTAAACGTTGATCCCGGCTCAAAGCTCATCCAGATCGGCAGATTTCGGTTAATGATTTCAGAGGTTGAATCCTGATAATGATTGGGATCAAAGTCCGGCTTGGATACCATTGCTAAAACTTCCCCAGTTTTAGGATTCATTGCCAAGGCTAAGGCACTTTTTGGCTTATACCGTTCCATCAGATTATTCATTTCTCTTTCAATAATATCCTGAATCGTCGAATCAATCGTCAGTACCATATCCATGCCCTGTCCTTGATTGATCACCTCTTCATTAATTGACAGCTGATTTCCCTTCGCATCAAAGGGCAGCTTCAAGTCACCATTCTTAGCACTCAAATACTCGTCGTATTCAAGCTCAAGACCCGCCAAGCCCTGATTGTCGATACCGGTAAAGCCCAGCACCTGCGCCAGATAATTGCCGTTGGGATAATAACGCTTGGAATCCTGAACAAGCACGACGCCTTTAATATTCGCATCCTGAATGGCCAGCGCCTGTTCATCACTGATATTTCTGCCCTCCGGCTGCAGCTTCTGCGTTGAGACATGATTCGTCAGCTTTTTATAAAGCGCGTCACGGTCAGTATTCAATATCTGACTCAAAACGTCAGCCGCATGCTCAGGCTCCTCAATCATTGCCGGTACGACAATAATTGAAGTTGACGGTACATCCACCGCTAATTCACGGCCGTCACTTGAATAAATCGTTCCCCGATTGCCGGCCAGCTTAAAATCACGCTGCCACAGATCCTTGGCCTTATCAACGATTGAGCCTTGATTAATGATCTGTTCATAACCAAGTTTGCTCAAAATACAGCCAAACAAAACCAAAGCGCCGATAAAAATCGCATTAATTCTTTTCTTATTGCGGACATGAAGCATGAACTCACCTCAAAACATCTTATTCCAGCACATAAAAAAATAGCACCGAAGTGCTAGTCTAATGTAACTTTAATTTCTGTATCAGCGAAAATGCTAGTACCGGCATCAAGATTCTGCCAGACAACAACACCCTGACCCGTCATCTCAATCGACATACCGCTTAATTCCTTAAAAATCTGCACATCCTTGTATGCCCAGCCAGTCATATCCGGCATCGTATAATTGATACCATCGGTCTTCACAAAGGCATGCTGCTTGGTACCAATCGTTGTTCCCATTTTCGGATATTGTGAAACAACCTGATTGCCGTCGCCGATGATGATGCGGTCGACATCCATCTCATCCAGCTTCCAATTGGCATACTGAAGCGTATGATTCACTAAAGTCGGCATGGTATATTCCTGATAAGTGCTGCCATAGCTGTTATCATAGGCAACCGCCTTTAATGGCTGCGCGTTGTTGATTGACGCCGCGTCAAGCGCGGTCATAAACGCGTTTTTAAAATAATCAGCTGAATAATAAAGATAGTTGCTGCTCTCAAACGCATAATACATCATGATTTTTGGATCATCCGCCGGTGATGCCGCCATGATGCTTGATGTATAAACCGTATCCCCGTAGCTGCCATCCTTCGCAATCTCACCGGTACCGGTTTTAGCCACCATCGATACACCGTCAATCTTATACTTATGCGCCGTCCCCTTTTCAGGATCTTCAACAATCTGTTCCATCAGCTTCAAAATCTTCTCAGTGGTTTCCTTTTTCAGCACCGGCACCGGCTGACCCTGTTCATCCGTATAAACATATTGGGTTTTGCCGCTTTCAATAATTTCATTGGTATTTGGATTTACGATCTTATCAATATAATAAGGACGCACCATGATGCCGTCATTAAAGATTGCCGTATAAGCCTGCATCAACTGCAGTGTTGTAACCGCGGAACCCTGACCGAAGCCAGCAGCCACACGGTCAAGCGGCGTTTTATCATTCTTGATACCGAATTCCTCACTCTGTGACAAGCCTTCAATACCGGTTTGTTTAAAGAAGCCGAATTTATCCAGATAGTCCCAGAACACATCGGTTGACAGATAATCGGTCAGCAAAGTCGCGATACATGTATTTGAGGAACGAATCAAACCGTCATCAAAACTGATCGTACCCCAGCCGGCACGTTCAGCGTCATTGATATTGCCGTTTTCTTCACAAGGACCGCTAGTCCGATATAAACCACCGTTTTCATCATAAGCGATACAGAAGCGGCCGGTAAATACCGTATCATCGCCTTTATAAACACCGGCATCCATCGCCGCCGCATAGGCAAACGGCTTCATAACCGAGCCTGGTTCAAACACATACATACTCGGCAGATCTACATAGCTTTCAATATTACGCTTATTCAAATCAAAGGTCGGATAACCGGCCCAAGCTAAAATCTTACCAGTTTCAACCTCCATGATAACACCCCAGGCACGTTCAGCACCATTGGCCTCCATCGTACTCTGCAGCGCTACTTCTAAAGCGCTTTGCACATCCTTATCTAAAGTCAGATAGACATCATTGCCGTTAACCGCTGCTTTTTCCGTCTTCTCCGTACCCGGCAGCTTATAGCCAAGCGCGTCTTTCTGATAAGTAACCAAGCCGTCGCTGCCCTTCAGCACCGCGTCCTGAAAAGCCTCGATACCGATCTGACCGACGATTCGCTGCTGCTCCTCATCATAATTCGCAAAGCCTAAAAGATTTGACGCGAACTTACCCGGTGAATAAAAACGGGTCGTTGTCTTATCAAATTCAATCCCCGGCAAGCCCGGATATTTCTTATTTGGATCAGGCGTATATTCAATCGCTTCAATCGCTTCCTTTTGTTCGATCGTCAGCCCTTTGCCCTTTTCACCAAGCAAAGTCTCATAGACACCCTGATCCTGAAGATTCAGATAATTCATGATTTCTTCTTCGCTCATACCTAAAATAGGAGCCAGGGCTGCAGCCGTAAACTCCTTGTTGTCAACATAAGCATAAGCACCTGTACGATCTTTAGAAAGTACAGCTTTAATTGTATATGTATCTTGATCCTGAGCGATGATACTGCCATTGCGGTCACGAATATATCCGCGTCTGGCCGGCAAAGTCTCCTGCCGTTCCTGACTGCCTTCCTTGCTCGCCAAAATATTGGTGCCCGAACGCATATGGACACCGCCGATCGTTACCACAAAAACATTGATGACGACCACTAACGACAATACGGCAATGACGGTAAAAATCCCAGCGATTCTAAGATTTGATCTCTTCATTCTACCAGCTCACTCTTCTATTTGTCTTCATTGCTGATATACACGATATTTTTTTGATCGAGTTTCAGATTTCCCCCGTTTTCATTACTGATAGTCATCAGATATTCTCTTTCTGTAAACTGCGCTACCTCAAGCTTTAACGTCTCTAATCGCTTATTAGCATCTTCAATTTCAATCTGCTGGGCAGTCAGCTTATAGTTTAAAGCTACATTATGCGAATGCAAAAAAGTCGCGGAACAAATATAGACAATAAATGATAAGCTGAAAATCACATTCACAAAAGTCCCAAATTTAAATCTTCTCTTCCTTTTCACAATCTTAGCCATAAACTATTTCACCCTTTCTATCACTCTGAGTTTGGCCGAATGAGATCGGTTATTTTCTTTTAACTCTGCTTCCCCTGCCAGAATCGGCTTTTTAGTAACCAGCCGATAAGGCGCTTCTTCTAACTGACCCGGCAAAAGCGGTATGCGTTTATCAATCTTAGGCTGACTGCTCATCCGTACAAAGGTTTCCTTCACGATGCGGTCCTCCAAAGAATGAAAGCTGATCACCGCGACACGGCCGCCGATCTTAAGCATTGCCAGCGCATCCTCAAGCACCGTTTCCAGTTCAGATAACTCGTCATTAACCTCGATGCGGATGGCCTGAAAAATCTTCTTGGCCGGATGTCCCTTGCTGTTAAGCACCTTAGCCGGATACGCCGACTTAATGATATCCACCAGCTCAAACGTCGTTTCAATGGGTTTTACGCTGCGGGCCTGTTCAATTTTGCGGGCTACCTGTTTGGCGAAGCTGTCTTCACCATAACGGTAAAAAATACGCATCAGTTCATTAAATTCATATGTATTCACTACTTCATAAGCGCTGAGCGGCTGGCTTTGATCCATGCGCATATCCAGCGGCGCATCATAACGGTAGCTGAAACCGCGGCTGGCTTCATCAAACTGCGGTGAAGAAACACCTAAATCAAGAAGCAGACCGTCAATTTCATCAACACCCCGATTTTGAAGCTCGCTCTTCAGATTTTTAAAGCCGGCATGGATAATTGTAAAATTACTGCCAATTGCCGCCAATCTGCCTTCTGATTCCAAAATTGCCTGTTGATCTTTATCAAAACAATAAAGATGACCATTTGGAATCCTTTTTAAAATTTCACTGCTGTGACCGGCTCTTCCCAATGTACCGTCCACATAAATACCATTTGGTTTAATAACTAAAGAATCAATGCATTCCTGCAAAAGTACGCTTGTATGTTTCATCATATAATAAAATCCGTGATACTCTCGGCAATGCTTTCAAATTCATCATCAGCACTGTCAGAATATGCTTCCCATCTTTCTTTTGACCAAATCTCAACCTTATCAGCGACACCGACAATCACGCATTCCTTAACGATTGCGGCTTCTTTGATCAGAATTGAGGGAATCAGGATTCTGCCCTGATTATCCAACTCCACTTCACTGGCCTTGGAAGTCAGTGTACGAACATACATCCGCACTTCTTTTTTAGTCGTAGGCAAAGCGAGGAGCTGAGCATAAATCTTATCCCACGCTTCCTTTGTATAGAGTGAGAGACAGCCGTCAAGACCGCGCGTAACGATCATGGCAGAACCCAATTCATTTCTGAATTTAGCAGGAACGATCAGACGTCCCTTCGCATCAATATTGTGCGCGAATTCGCCCATGAACATCACAATCACCCACTTTCTTCCACTTTTACCTACTTCTTACCACCATTATAGACTAAATCATGTTTTTTGTATAGATGAAATCCATCGAGAATTGATTTTTTTATAAGTTAAAAAATGTCAAAGTCCTTTCCTTCAAACGGCTTGACCGCCCCTTAAAACAAATTCACCCTTTTTAAAACAATTTTAGTTATTATTTGCATATTTTCGCTAAACACATTAACAGCAAAAAAAAGAACTGATCAGATTCACTGTCAGTTCCGCATTATTTTAAATCAGCTATTTTATAAACCAAGCCTTTTCAGCATAACTTCCTTTGCCTTATGTTCAAGCATGTCATTCAGCGGTTCCAGAGTGCATTCACCATGTCTCTTAGCCAATGCCTTGCGCAGAATAAAGTCGGCGATTTCAGGATTTTTAGGCAGCAGGGGGCCATGCATATAAGTCCCCAATACCTGTCCGTTATAAAAGCCCTCAAAGGCACTTTGATATGTATTGCCATGGCCTTTCAGCACTTTTCCGAAGGGCTGATCCACACCCTTTGTCTGACCGCCGTGATTCTCAAAACCGACCGCGATGATCCGCTCATTATCTAAAGCTGCTTCCACCGCGATATTGCCGATGCAGCGATCACTTCGGGAAGCGGCTTCCGTATAATAATCAAAGAATTTTAAGCCTTCGATTTTCTGACCGTCACCGTCTAAGTAATATTGGCCAAACAGCTGATAACCGCCGCAGATCAGCAGGATAAATGAACCCTGATCCATCGCTTCTTGAATCGCGTCACGCCGCTTAAGCAGATCATTTACCAAAAGTCCCTGCTCACGATCCGCACCACCGCCGATAAAAAGCAAATCATAATCCGCCAATGTCTTTTCTTCATCCAGCGTACATGTGTCGACAACACATTCAATGCCGCGCTTTTCACAGCGGGTTTTCAGCACCTGGATATTCCCTTTATCGCCATACAGATCCATCAGATCATGATACATCCAGCAGATTTTCAGCTTCATGAAACCTTCCTCCTTAAAATTGAACGGCATTGCTGCAGCGCCGTATATGTTGAAATAACCATATGCGTACCCGGACATTCACAAAGCTTATCAATCGCCTGTGACAGATTTTCCTCCACCTGAAGGCCGACATTATAGCCCTCATACTTCAGCCGCAGCGCCATGTCATAGGCACGGGTACCGGAACAGACAATGCATTCAGTCAATGGATCAATCAGCAGATCAAAATGCGCGTCCCAGATCCATGATACATCTCTGCCATCCTGATCATTATCATTAAGCACGATCAGCACAGAACGCTTCTGTTCATCATGAGCAATCATCTTCATGACCTCATTGGCACCGGTAGGATTTTTAATCAGATTCAAAACACATTTCTCATGGTTAATCATAAATGTCTCATTGCGCCCATCATTCAGCTCAAACTCGGCAAACACCCTCGCCGCATATTCCCAGCTGATGTCCATGGCCTTTAAAAGCGTCAGTACCGCCGCACAGTTATAAACCGCGTAGATCGCGTTTTGAAACATCGGCAGCGTCTGAGCGTTTACCACCATCGTCTGCGTGTTAAAATCGATACTTTCCACACAGACCGCCGTCTCATGCCTGCCAAAGCCGTCGCGCGGACAGCTGAACTGGCCGATATGTGAATATTGATAATAATCATAATGCAGCTCACCACCGCAGCGCGGACAGAATTTACCCTCACTCGCTTCATGGCTGTCAGAAAGTGAAACCGCACATTGCTTCACTTCAAAATAAAGCACTTCGGCCTGTTTGGCACAATCCGCCAGCCGCACGACATTGGGATCATTGCCATTCAAAATCAGCTTGCCGTGATAGTCAGGCAGTACCGATTCAATTTTACGCACGATCGTTTCCATCTCGCCGGCCCGATCCAATTGATCACGGAAGAAATTATTAACCACAAAGGCACTCACAGGCAGCTGATCAAACACCCTCGGTATCGTTAATTCATCAACTTCAAGCACAACCGCATCCGCCTTGACACGATAATGCAGATCACTGTTTGCGCACAGCAGGGTGGCAATCCCTTCACGAAGATTATCACCGCGGCGATTGCCGATCACCTTCATCCCCGATGCCAGCAAGCTTTCAACAATCAGATTGCTTGTCGTCGTCTTGCCATTGGTTCCGGTTACCAAAATCACATGCTTTGGCATTTTGAATCGACTCAGCAGCTGTGAATCCATCTTTAATCCGATATTGCCCGGCAGCGATCCGCCCCGGCCCAGCTTTACTAACAGCCAGCGGATTATTTTAACTATCATTAAACGCAGCATAACCAACACTCCTCACATTCCTTTCTATTAGTATAGCATGCTTAAACAAACCATGCATACTTATCAGAAAACAAAATAAAAACCCACGAAAACTCATGGGCCTCTATTAGCGTTTTAAACTAAGCAACTTTTACTCCGTTGTAAAAACCACATTCTCCGCATACTCTGTGTTGTCTCTTTAAAGCTCCACATTGAGGGCATTTAACTAATGCCGGTGCAGTCAGTTTGTAGTGTGTTCTACGTTTTGCAGTTCTAGTTTTTGAATTACGTCTTTGTTGAACAGCCATGTCGGTACCTCCCTACTTATTTTTCGATCTTAAAATCTCTTAATTTTGCTAACCGAGGATCAATTGCCTTCTCTTTTGAAGCAATTAAATCTTCCTCCCTGACGACTTCCCACCCTTTTCCTTTCGGATAATCAGTGAGCCCCTCTTTCACGACCTTATATGGAATTTCCATCATAATCAGCTGAAAGAGAACTGGGTACAACTCTACGATATCACCTTTAGCTTCATGCATCTCATCTTCTTCACTTACCTTATGAAAGGCATAGACTTCCGTTGAATTTACATGAAACGGATACTCCACATCTTCCAGTGTAATTGAACACGGAAGAACCATACAGCCGTCGATATCAAGGTTGGCAATTGCCAAATCACTAGTCGAATCGTAATGGATGTTTCCGGATACCGTAACATTCTGTAATTTTCTTAAATGATGGATGCGAGCTATTGCTTCTTCCTCAAATGCGATTGATTCATCAAATTCAATTGTGCAATCTCTGGCCTGCAGCAATTCACTTTTGGTCCACTTCAAAAAAATCACCTCGTCGCTTAACGTACTTATTATAAGGAATTTGTACTCCAAAGTCAACTATATTAGTATAACTTATTCAATCCTGTGATGCAAGTATAATCCGTTCGCAGCCGATATAATTCATGGTTAATCAAACCCATGCATGTACTATGATTTAAAAATAGCGCCTGACTTTTTTCATATAATCAAGATACTTGCTGCCAAAGCGCTGTATGCACCAGTTTTCTTCCGCAAGGATGATCCGATGCGCAGCCAACTGAAAAAGCAGTACCGCAGCCAGCAGCAGCCATGAATGAAGCAGCATCGCGCAGCCGATAAAGAAGATAAAATAGGCAGCATACATCGGATTGCGTGAAAAGCGATAGACACCGCTGCAATTGAACCCTGTATTATCACATGAGGCAAAGCTGATGATCGATGCCGTTAAAGCCAGCAAGCCAAAAAGGTAAATCAGCAAGCCCATATAATAGATTGAAGAAGGCGAACGCTTTATCGGCAGTACGAGAATCAAAATAAAAATCATGATATTGGTGACCTGATAAAGCCAATAAAAACCTTTTTCCGTTTTAGGCATCGGTACAAAATGAGCAGCCCGCCCCAGCGCCTGCTGATCTAGCCTTGATAAAAGCAGGAAACGAATCAAAAAAAACGGCAGCAGCAATAAAAAGCCCATTTCATCACACCTCTCTGTGCCTGACATTAAACATAAAAGCCTGCCCGTTCAAGCAGTAAAGCAGGCTTTAAAACAATCAGCAATTTGATTATTCAATCGGACGAGCGGCAATAAAAAGCATATCATTCAGTTCTTCTTCCGGAAAGAAGTCATACATCGTGAAATTGTAATAGAACCGTTCAGCCGGATAAATGACATAACCATCCTGATTGTGATCCGTTGTATCATATGGATCAGCCATGATCAAAACATCATCCTGCTCCGTTTCTGTCCCCATTGTATCATAACCGATGATTACCTGCCAGTGACCGCCCCAATCATTCCATGCCACCATTACCGGTATGCCTTCTTTCAAATAATCTTGTATGGTCGATAAGGTAAATGCTTCCGCAAGCTCATCACCATAATCAAAGGTCGTCGCTAATTCAAAACCGCCGACACCTTCAAAAATCTCCATCGCCTGACGCAGTGTTGTCGCTTCCGGTGTCAAGCCATTGGAGCGCAGCTGAGCCAAAGAATATTCATCATGATCCCCCAGTTTATCATAATAAGCCAGAACCATCATCGCGCTGGCAACGCCGCAGCTCCATTCTGAGCTTTGCTGGATCGTCTTGAAATGCGGAAGAATCGTCAAAGTATCAGTTGATTCCATGTTATAAAAATCAAGCTGTGTAAAATACGGAGAAGCTTTATGATCTCCTAAACGTTCAACGGCATCCGCACCGTCCTCTAAAGAAATATCCTGCCCATAGGCAAGCTTCATCTCATCTGTAAAATTACTCTGTGGTTCGGCATTCGCCTTTACACAGGCAGTTAGTGTCATCAAACAACATAAAATAGCAATCAGTTTTTTCATTTTAACATTTCCCTTTCTGAAAAATTTAAAAACAGGTTGTACTTGCTGACAAACATCAACTTTCTTTATTTATTATTCCCAAGGATTTTATTTATGATAAGCTGGCAATCTGCATAAAACACAGGTGTCCCTGACAAGTACCTCATTGTTAATCGCTGAAATCATCACCCCGCTTTTCACATGCTTTTTATTATACATAGAACAAAGCTGATTTCAAGCCAAAAGTTTAATAAATTATAATTTTTTGTTTAGTATTATTAAACAAGAATGACAATTCAGAAGCCATTCATTATCGCTGAGATTCTCTTCAAAACATCAAAAAACTCTCACCGGCGGCAAGAGTTTAACATTACTAAACAAATAGTTTATTCATAAACGATTTCATAAGCCTCACCGCTTTGTTCAAGCAGTGCCTGTATCACAGTTTTAGCCTTATCCATCGCTTCCGTCAGCAAACCGTTCGCAATGGCTTCACTTTCTACCTTGGCTTTCTGATCCTTGGAGAAGTTAGTATAATCAGTAATTTTTATCTGATTAAAGATATTTCTCGTTTCATCAAATACCTCAATGCTGTCTTCATCAATTTCATGCGAAATAATTTTAGCTTCCGGCAGATGCACTGTTACCTTATTGCCATCAACCTGTATTTCCGCTTCTGAAAGATCAACCCCCGCCAGAATCACGCCGTCATAGGAAATAATAAATGACTTTGTCATAAAAGGTACCGTCCAGCCATAAAAATCGGTGGCTTGTTCGAATTTACCCATATTTGTATATTTATAGCGAAGCGTTGCTAAATCGCTGACATTCTGCAATTTAGTCGTCAGCAGGTCAGAGGTGATAAGCGGTGCCTTAGCACTCGGTGAGAAAAAGCGGCCGCCGGCAAAAGCAATCAACGCGACTAAAGCTAGGATTGCAATGCCTTTTAAAACATCTTTAGCCTTCTTAATATTTTCCATACACAAGCCCCCTTTGTGAATCCATTATACCTGATTCACAAAATATTTCGAGGATTATGACGAAATTGTAGGAATTTATTTCTGAATTGCCTGTTCAATAAATGCCAGCATATCACTGCGCACTTCATTTTTACTTAAATCATTCAAGATTTCATGACGTACATTCGGATATATTTTATTCGAAATATTCTCATATCCAACCTGACACATAAAATTAACGCTTGCTTTGAACTGTTCCATATCCACCGCGCATGGATCATCGCTGCCGATGATAAAAAGGATTGGTACATAGCGATTCTTCATCTGCCAGTAATTCTTAGAATATGTCTTCTCCATCAAATTTAATACATTCATAAACCCATTCAGTGTAAATGTAAAGCCGCATTTCTCACTGGCATCATACGCCCGCACAACCTCTGGGTCAGAACAGATCCATGCATTTTCAGACTTTTCCTGACTGAAGCGCTTATTATAAGCACCAAAGGATAATTTATTGATAAAAGCAGAACGATAACGTTCACCCTTAAGCTTGATCATCAGCTGAATGAACAGCTTCTCAGCCGGCAGGGTTGTCCGTTTACTTGGTGATCCGCAGACAATTAAACCATTGATTTTATCATCATATCTTTTCATATAAGCACGAACGATCAGACTGCCCATCGAATGACCAAACAGAATGAGCGGCAGGCCCGGATAACGCGCTTTAAGCATATCGGTTATCAACGCTACATCATCAACAACGGCATCGCCATTAATATCATTAAAATAGCCATAATCATCCTGTGAAGCTACACTGTCGCCATGGCCGCGATGATCATGCATCACGCAGACAAAACCATGATCCGCGAAATATTCCATGGTTTCAAGATACCGTTCTTTATGCTCTGCCATACCGTGAACCATCTGAATGATTCCTTTGATTTCACCTTCCGGCTCAACACTTAGCAAAGACAGCTGAGTTTGATCATAAGCCGATGTGATTGTTTCATTTTTTATTTTTGACATACTTCCACCTCTTATCCAGTATAGCACACTTGCTTCACTCTGACACGGCTTTGAATTTTTTTCGCATATGGAAACCTGACCATTTCTATGCTATCATTATTGCGAGAGGGATTTTTTAATGAAAATAACAGGCATCATCGCTGAATATAATCCGTTTCATAACGGTCATATTCATCATATAAATAAAACAAAAGAAATTACCGGCTGTGATCTTTTAATTTGTACCATGTCCGGTCATTTTGTGCAGCGCGGCGAACCGGCAATCACTACTAAGTGGGAGCGGGCTAAAACAGCAATTGAAAATGGCGTAGATTTAGTTCTTGAGCTGCCCTTTGTCTATGCAGCGCAAAGTGCCGCCTATTTTGCGAAAGGCGCAGTTGACGTATTAAAATTAGCAGGTGTTGACAGCATCTGCTTTGGCAGTGAATCAAACAATCTAGAAATATTGGAACAATTGGCTGAGCTTGATGTCAATCTGAGTGATGCCATGAAGGGCGGTCTTTCACCAGTACAGGCCTATGAGATCTTATATGGCTCACTCAATGCCAATGATATTCTAGCTTTAAACTATATCCGCGCCCTGCAAGGCAGCGGTATCCGGCCTTATTCCATACAGCGAACGAATCATTATCATGAATTGGATACTAGCAAGCAGATTGCTTCTGCGACAGCCATTCGCTATGCAATAAAAAATCAGCTTGATATTAAGCATGCGACATGCATGGAAATTACTGATCCTATCTTTCTTGAGGATTATTACCGATATTTTCAAACGGTTTTATTAACTATGGATTCATCAGCACTGCCGTCATATTTCATGATGGATGAGGGCATTGAAAATCTATTAATCAAACATACCAGACTGCCTGAATTTGAAGATTTTATCAATGCCGTCACATCAAGGCGCTATACACGTTCAAAAATTCAGCGCACCATGCTGCACCTGATGATGCAGACAAAGAAAGCGGACATTGACAATTTACCGCCGCTGAATTATCTGCGGGTACTGGCATGCAATGAAAAAGGACGCGCGCATTTAAAAGCATTAAAGGAACAAGGCGTACTGATTGCTTCTAAATTCACACAAATACCAGAAGCATACCGTACTATTGAATATAAAAGCAGTGTGCTCTACGGTTATCCATGCAGTGATGAAAAACGTCAGCTGATTCTTGAACGTGAGTTGAAAGCACCGGTGATTCTTTAATGATTTACTTAATTCTGTTAATGCTTGTGCTGCTGCCGATCTTTATCTATTTTCCCAAACCTAAGCAAAACATGGATCATGCCGATTGTATCCTTGTATTAGGCTGTCCGACGCATGAAGACGGAAGTCTTTGTCAAACCCAAATCAGACGCTGTAAGAAAGCCCTTGATTTATGGTCTAAACAAAAGGCTCCCTTAATCATGATCAGCGGCGGTAAAGCACATAACGCTACGTGTGAAGCCGAGGCAATGGCAAAATACATTCATCAAAGTGATCCGCAGATACCAATATTGATGGAAACTAAAGCCATGAATACCTATGATAATTTTAAGTATTCCAAACAGCTTTGTGATCAGCATCAGATACATTCCATCATCGTAGTTACAAGCACCTCACATTGCCGGCGGTCTGCCTACTTTGCCCGCAAGTTCTTTGATGAATTTGCCATGATTGGTGATGATGAACCATTTTCATTAAAGAAGCGAACAAGGGAATTTTTTGCGAAGTACAACACCTTGTACTGTGAGATTAAAATCAAGCTGAAGCAAATGTAACAGCACCGCTTAGAATACAAGAAAAAAATGAGTGAACGCATTCAAGCTCCACTCATTTTTTATTATGGTTTAATATACGCATATCCTTCCGCCTGCCGCTTAGCTAATTCAACAACACCCGCGCTTACAACCTCTACAAAAGGATACAGCTCCTCGGCATTGAGTTGGTTCGCTTTCAACGCGTTGCCGCAAGCGGTAAACAGAATACCTTCCTTTGCCAAGGCTGCCATTTTCTCTTCTAATTCATCAGCCTGCGCATACTGTTTAACAGCGGCGCTATTAGCAAGCACCTCAATTTTATACGCTTCACCCTGCTGCTTATATACCGCAAGCATATTTGATACATTAGTTAAGGTCAGCGGCCATTTAGCCATCTCATCAACATGATAAATTACCTTCATTGTCTCGCCTTCTTTCACTCCATGATTATAACATCAAAGCGGCAAAGCAGATAATAATTTACCCATCAATCATCAAGTTGATACATATAGCGTGAAGTACAATAACCCTTCACAATTTCTCCTTCATCGACAAGCTGAAAACCATGCTTCTCGTAGAAATGCTTAAGTTCAGGCTTATTAGCACGGCAGTCCAGTCTGCACGCATCTTTCTTCAGCCGCCGGCCTTCTGCCTTAAAATAATCCATAATCATCTGTGAAGCCATTGATTTAGCCGCCTTACGCATCACACACAGCTTATGGATATATAAGCTTTGCCCCGGTTTTATTTCCGACCAGTAGATTGGATCAGCATCGCACAACAGGAAGGTCGCGACAACCTCGCCCTTTTCTTCCACTACATAAAACTGATCAATAGTATGTGTCTGACTTAAGGTATGCCAAGCCACATCCTCCTCGCTCCATGCCCGTTTATTAATTGAAGTGAGCCATCGCACAGCATCCAGCAATACCGCCTCGATGTCTTGTATATCCTGTTCACATGCTTTTCTGATTTGCATAAGAAAAAACACTCCGCAGAGTGTTAGTCGATATTTTCAACGTTGTGCCAAACATTCTGCACATCGTCAACATCATCAAGCAAAGTAAGCAGGCGCTGGAATAATTCCTTATCATCACCCTCTAATGTGCAATATTCATTAGGGATCATTGTCAGCTCTAATACATCAAATTTCACATCAGGAATTAATGCCTCAATTGCTTCTTTAGCCTTATATAAATCTGACGGCTCTACATTGATATTCATGTATTCACCTTCAACTTCAAGCTCCAGCACATTTACATCAGCCATAATCAGCGCATCCAGCATTGCTTCTTCGTCAGTATAAGCAATTACTAAATTACCTACATGCTGATAATTGAAAGATACACTGCCGGCAACCCCAATTTTAGCCTTAGCCTTATTGAAGCATGCTCTTAAAGACGCGATTGTACGATTCTGATTATCTGTTAAACATTCAATGATAACCGTAGATGCTCCAGCTCCAAAGCCTTCATAAGTTGAGCTGGTATAAGAATCAGTCGAACCGCCCTTAGCCTTGTCAATTGCTCTTTTAATTACATCAGCCGGTACATTGTTAGCCTTCGCACGTTCAATAACCTTTTTTAATCCTTGGTTCATTGAAGGATCAGGTTCACCCGCTTTTGCTGCCATATAGATTTCTTTACTGAATCTTGAGAATAACTTTGCATTTGCAGCTGACGTTTTAGCCATTGCTGCCGCTCTTACTTCAAAATGTCTACCCATTTTAATCACCTTCCAGATTTTTATTGAATTTCCGCATTTTATTATAGCAAATATTTACCATGACTACAAATAAAAATCAACATAAACTGATGAAATCGCCTATAAAATCATTAAAACTGAGTCTTTGACACTACAATGAAGCCTTGATTGCTTCTAAAACATCCTGACTATTATCATTAGTAATCAAAACCCAAGCATCGCCAACCTTTTCAATGACACTGTTTTTAATCTTATCAGCTTCCTCTGGGAAATAGTTTTCAGCACTGGTCAGATTATAATCACGGCGTTCTTCAAAGGCTTTTTTAAGTACCTCATCTTCACCTTTGCAAATAGCTAATTCATTTGTTTCATTACTGCTTGAAACATAAACTGCACATGTATTCTTCGCCATATCAATCATCAGAATACTGCGGATTTGATCATCATTTGCCTTGATCATCTCATCATTATAATACTCACTAATCATTGTTTCAGCTGTCTTATCAATATCGATTTCTTTGCTTTGGTTACTGCTGCAGCCAGTAAGCAGACATAAACTAATCAGCGCAAGGCTTCGTTTCATATAAAATCTCTCCTTTATTCACATGTTCTTTAATCATCGTCAGCCAATGACTAAAGCCTTCTTTGTTTAAATGATAACCATCACTGGTCCATTCATCAGGCAGATATGTATCCTCTGATTCAAACATTGAATTACTGTGAATCAGATTCACCTGAGTTTCTGCCGCAACCTCTTTAATTGTATCATTAATCAGTTTCAATTTATCAAGATTTGTATAATCATTTTCAAATTCACGGCTTTTTGAAAAGTTATAAACATCAAGCAGATAAATCTGTGCCTGCGGCTGCAGGGCTTTGATCTGATTGACAATATCGATATAATCTTCTTTAAAGATATCCATGACATACCAGCCTAATTCATTTAAGCCAAAGCTTAAATAAATCTTTTGAACAGGTGTCTGCGCAAGTGCGTCAATCATCGTACCCATACCGCCATTATCCAAAGGGAATACGGTACGCATTGTCGCCTTGCTGACATCCAATGAGACAGAGCCATAGATTCTTGCCGTGGTGTCAGCTAATACATAAAGTTCAGCGATACCGGCAATGCGTGAATCACCGGCAAAAGCCGCGTCATCAAAATAACTATTCTCAACCGCTTCACTTCTAGGCACTGGTTCTCCATAAGACTGCGGGATTGCGAAATGGCATAATTTAACATGATTTCTTAATTCATGATCATTTTGATAGCCGGTTTGACGAGCTTGAGTATATTGACTGGCACTGCAAGCTGATGCCAGAGAAAGACAAAGCATTAAACTAAAAAACTTACTTATTTTCATATAATCATCCTCTAAACTTAATTACACTTCACTAGTTTATCCTATTCACAACAAAACAACAACATTAAACACAAAAAACGGATCTTTCAATCCGTTAAAAGAATAGGAGTGCCGCCAGTACCGAAAACACTTGAATCAGCACATAGATAATTATGACCCAACCAATGATTTTAGAAATGGAATTTCCCTGCTGCCGATTTGCAGGCCGGCGATTAACTGGCTTACGTTCATTCATTGACCGTGAGTTCGCTGTTTTAGCGTAACGATCACTATTTGCTGAAGAGTAGCTGCTATGAGTATTTGAATGACCGGCAGATTTGCTGTATGGATCATTTACCATATTAGCAGTGCATGGTTTAGCTTCCTTACCAGTTTCCCTAACATATTTTGAGTTTTGTTCTAAATGACTGTCAGCATGCCTGAAAATAGCAGCTTTAGCACGGCCGTCATTCAGTGAAACAGAATCATTTTCCCTGACTCTTGCATAACAATATGGACAATATTTATCTTTTGTATCGAACCATGTTTTGCAATATTTACAACGTATACGCATACTATCACCTCATGGTATAAGTATAGCATTCAATCAACAAAAAGACCATGAATATAGCAAAAGTGTCATTAAGTTTTATGGCTTAGAAACAAACCGTTGAGCATATTTTTACTTTTCAAACCATATGTTTCCAAATATTCATCATATGATTCAAATTCACCTGTCACATTATTCATGATCTGCAAGCCGGATAAATCTGCCTCTGACAATTCAAGCGGTATGGCTTCACGCTGAGGCAGTGATGCCTCACGCAGACCATACATATAATCAATCACTTGATATAAATCATTCGCCTCATCATATTGCAGAATCATTAGATATGTCTTGCCAGCCTCAATGGGTACATCTCCCTCAATCAATGTATCGATAAATAATTCGGATAAATCTTCGTCAAAACCATTCTGTTCACGTAAAGCCTCTGCTTTTTCAAGTGATGAAGCAGGCCGCAGTTTATCATATTGTGCTTGAGTAATCACACCGCCATTGCGGGCATACTGAACCACCTCACCCATCGATAAGTTTCCTTTCAAAACATCATAAACGACAAAATCACCATAAGTATAACCATGGATTGATTTACTGCCATCAGGATAAATCGTATCCGCGCCATCTAAAGATACAACAGCCGCTAAGACAATATCTGAACAATTCTCAACTTGTAATTTCATATCATCAAAACCCTTAACAAAACTTGCTTGAAACGTTAACTTTATTGCGTTTTCCTTCATTTCATCACTTAGATAACTCGACGTTTCAAGGGTTGGCACTTCCGTTAAAGCTTCCTGATTTTTTTCCTGCATCATACAGCCGGATAGTAACATAATTAATAAAACAGACAGCACTTTTCTCATCATAAACACCTCCCCCAACATAGTTATCTACATTATATTAAACTGGCCGGCCAAATCAAGCAGAAAAAAGCAAAACCGCAGCCTCAAACACTGCGGTTTATTTATTTAATTAACCTCTTAAGATTGCATTCAGCTCTGCTTTTAATGCAGCCAGAATCTTTTCATGAACACTATTGATTTCCCCATCGGTCAATGTCTTTTCATCAGATTGGAAATTGATTGATAAAGCAATTGACTTAAAGCCTTTCTCGACATGTTCACCAGTGTAAACATCAAATACTTCGATACCCTTAATAATCTGACGGCCGCATTTGCGGATTGCTTCTACGATATCAGCTACCTTAACATCTTCCTTTACAACGAAAGCAAGGTCACGGGTAACTGCCGGATATTTAGAGATCGGTGTATATTTTACCTTTGATGGTTTGTTATTCAGCAGTACATCAAGCTTACCTTCAAACATTACCAATTCTTTAGGTACATCAAAATCCTTAGCCATCTGCGGATGAATCTGTCCAAAGATGCCAAACAGTTCTTTGCCGATATAGATGCAGGCTGAACGATATGGATGGAAATGCGTTGTATCCAATTTGTTTTCTTTAATACTTACACGGCTTCCCTCATAGCCCAGCTGACTCAGCATAGTTTCAATCAAGCCCTTTATCGTATAGAAATCAGCCGGTACGCTCATTTTCTGCCAGCGGCTCTTATGCATTAAACCATTCATCACTAGTGCCAGACGTTCCTCGACAACATCCTTTGCATAAACATTGGAAATTTCAAAGAATGCCAGATCCTTGATTGAACGATTGTTATTATAAGCAGCCGCATCAAGCATACTCGGTAAAATTGAAGAACGGATGTATTTGCGGTCTTCACTCATCGGTGAAGCCAATTCCACAGCCGGCGTAATCGGCAGAATCGCATGATCTAAATGCTTCTGACTGACCAGCGTATAGGTTTCAGTTTCATTCAAGCCCATATTGACATACATTGAACGAATTCTTCTGCGCATGGCCTGACGATTATCTAACGCGCCAACAGTCATACTCATCGTCGGCAGAGTCGATGGCAGACGGTCATAACCGATCAGGCGGATAACTTCTTCCGCGATGTCTGCTTCGATTTTTAAATCAGTACGATAGCTTGGAATGCTGACCTTAATATCATTGCCTGCCTTTTCAGGTTTCAGATCAAGCCATTTTAATTCTGTCATGATTTCATCTTCACTAAAATCAGTGCCTAACAGATGATTGATTGAATCCGTATTTACTGTAAATTCAGCCGGTACATAGTTATTCGTGCCATATTGAGCAGTTTCTTCAATCAAGCTTGCATCCGCATATTCAATCAATAATTGAACACAGCGATCCATTGCTTTATAAACTGCCATCGGTTCAATTTCCTTCGCATTGCGGACTGCCGCATCAGAAGTGATATTTAAACGGCGGGCTGTATTGCGGACTTGAACATAATTGAAAGTCGCAACCTCAATAATGATCCCCTTTGTTTGCTCATCGATTTTACTGTCATCACCGCCCATGATACCGGCAATACCTACTGGATTACCCTGAGTCGTAATCATGATATCTTCTGGTTCAATCTTATAGTCGACGCCATCCAAAGCGGTATACGTTGTATCAAAGCCATCCTTAACGATGATTTCCTGATGCATTTTCGCGGCATCATAGAAATGGGTCGGCTGGCCGGTTTCCAGCATCACGAAGTTTGAAATATCAACAACATTATTGATTGATTTAACACCGGCGGCATGCAGCAGCTCCTGCATCCATTTTGGTGATGGTTTAATCGTTACAGAGCCAATAACTTTGCCTAAGAAAATCGGACATTTAGAAGTTTCACTGGATACCTTTAATTTTGTCGGCACACCAATATTGGCAGCGCCTTCACATTCAGGCAGCTGTACTTCACGGTGCAGAATAGCGCCTACTTCTTTAGCTAATGCCCAAGAAGCCAGACAGTCATTGCGGTTAGGTGTCAGTCCGACATCAAGCAATGTATCATCAAGGCCTAAATAATGAAGCGGATCACAATCACCGACAACTGCATCATCACCTAAAACCTCAATGCCATTTTTGCTTTCTTCACTCAGCTGTTTCGCATCAACCCCTAATTCAAGCAGCGAACAGATCATGCCATTTGACTCAACGCCGCGAATCACGCCATTCTTAATTTCACCGCCCGGCAGCTTTGCTCCCGGCAGCGCTACGATAACCTTTTGTCCTGCCGCTACATTAGGTGCGCCGCAGACAATAGTATCAACCTTATCGCCAAGATCAACCTTGCAGACATGCAGATGGTCGGAATCTGGATGGTCGCTGCATTCCAATACCTTACCAATGATCAGGTTGCTTCCCTGAGCCATCTTTTCCAAACCTTCAACTTCATTGCCAGCGGTTGTCAGCTTATCAGCCAAAACCTCTGGTGTAATATCACTTAAATCTAAATATTGGCTCAGCCATTTTTTACTTGTTAACATACATACCTCCTACTCAAACCGTGTGAATGTCTTTAAGAAACGCAGATCATTCGTATAGAAATGACGGATATCATCAATACCATATTTCAGCATGGCAACACGTTCAATACCAACCCCAAAAGCAAAGCCGCTGCATTTCTTTGAATCATAGCCAGCCATCTCCAATACATTTGGATGTACCATACCAGCACCGAGAATTTCAATCCAGCCAGTTCCCTTACATACCGGACAGCCCTTGCCGTTACAGATATGACAGCTTACGTCAACCTCTACGCTTGGCTCAGTGAATTGGAAATAGCTCGGACGGAAACGGATAACACGCTTTTCACCAAACATTTTCTTCGCCATAAACTCTAAGGTACCCTTTAAATCAGATAAGGTAATATTCTCCGCAACAACTAAGCCTTCCATTTGTGTAAACTGATGAGAATGTGTCGCATCATCATCATCGCGGCGGTAAACCTTACCTGGACAAACAACCTTAATCGGCAGCTTAGGTGCATAGGCTTCCAGCTGACGCGTCTGAATCGCCGTCGTATGCGTTCTCAGCAACTCCTCAGCATTAATATAGAATGTATCCTGCATATCACGGGCTGGATGTCCCTTCGGTATATTCGCCCGTTCAAAGTTATATAAATCAAATTCGATTTCCGGTCCTTCACCAATGGTATAACCTAAACCGATAAACAAATCCTCAAGTTCCTGCTGAACAAGCGTCAGAGGATGCAGATTGCCAACGGTTGGATGATAGCCCTCCAGTGTGATATCAATCTTTTCACGTTCAAGACGATCTTCCATCTCCTTGGCTTCAAGTTCAGCCCATTTGCTTTCAATAGCAGCCGCGATCTGCGACTTGATCTCATTAACAGCAGCGCCAAACTTAGGACGTTCTTCCGCACTCAAATCTTTCATTGATTTCATTACTTCCTGAATCGGTCCTTTTTTACCCAGATAAAGAACCCGGTGCTGCTGAAGCGCAGCCAGTGTCTGACTTTCACGAATCGCGTTAAGTCCCTCTTCTTTTAACTGTTCTAAATTTTTCATCGTTTTTTCCTTTCCGACTAATAAAAAAGCCGCAAGCCTGCAGGAACGCTCTTGCGCGGTACCATCCTGCTTCGTCTTGCGACACACTTTTACCCTGATAACCGGTTGTTTCCCGGGGGATGATTAGTCCCACTATTCAAAGGTGAATTCAACAGCTTTCTCTAAAAACAGCTTGCAGTCGGTGGCTGTTTATCCCTGATAGAGAATATCTTCATGTTTACTAGTCCTTCTCAAAGTATTTAACAGTTGTTATTATAGCCCAAAAAAATGGATTTGACAAATGCTTTTTCACCTTATTCATACCCGCTTAAGCGCTGCATATTCCAAAAACATCAAAAGTTACAAAATCAATCCACAAAATTGGATAAACTTATTTGCTTGGCAGTTAAACCATGCTCACCATCAATAATATCAATGATGAAAGTGATTTCTTTAAGACCTTCGATTAAAGTCTCCTTTTCATTATCTTCAAGGATTAGAATATAATCTGTACTATAAATACTTTGATTTCCTGATGATGGCAAATCAAATAAAAAAGTAGTTACTAATTCTGAGGGTGGTTCATAAAGATAATCATTCAAGTAATCATCAAGCGTTGAAAAATCAACAGTCTTAACACGATAATCATTATTTCCCCCGGCATTGACGCACAGATAAACGGACAAGCGATACAAATTTTCTTCCGTTTCTAAAAAGTTTAACGTTTCAGGATGTTCTAGCAAATATTCATCCATCACATAATCATATTTTGTCAATGGATGAAAATGCACTTCATCACTAACCTCAAATTCTGGTTTAGCTGTACAGCCAAATAAAAATATGCCTAAACACAATAGTATTATCTTTTTCATCAATGTCATCCCCCTTCATGATAATAAGTTTAATTCAATAATTACATTAAACAGCTGGATTATACCCTTACCTCATCCATATACATCTTAATCATTGAAAAGGTTTCCCTGCCGCACCGCTCATCCTCCAACAGCTCATGGGGTCCTTCTGGAATCAGATACAGTCTTTTCTGCGGATGATTGATCAAATGATAGGTTCGTTTGCCAATCGTCGGCGGCACAACATCATCCGCCGTTCCCTGAATAACCAATGCCGGCACATTGATTTTCTTTTGATATGGGCGCAGCATATTAATCAGCTTCGCAAATTCTATCGAATATTCAAGCAGTACCTTATCACGGTCATTGACTTCCGGTTTGCCGCCTTCCTTGAATTTAAAATCATTGCAATAGGAAAGCACCTGTTTTACGCCATAAACCTTAAATGACGGTGCAATCAAAATCAGCTTCTGAATCGGAAATTTATCGGCCAAATAACTGGCAATAACACCGCCCATCGAAAAACCTAACAAGGTAACCTGACACTCCATAAAATCAATGCCCTTTAATACTTCAATGGCTTTTTTCAGCCAATCAGTCCAAATTGGATGCGGGGATAAGTCATAAAGATCAAAAGTAACCAGCTCATAGTCCTGCCCCTTTGACCATTCAATCAAGTTACGGAAATTCTCCTGCCGCATATCCCCAAAACCATGGATAGCTACTAATACTTTTCTCATAAGTCCTGCTTTCTGAATGCGTAACAGCAAATACCGGCTGCTACCGCTACATTTAAACTTTCAAAACGATTCATTTCAATAAAAATACGATCATCACACAGATTTAAGATTGCTTCACTGACGCCATTGCCTTCATTGCCGAAAACCAGCGCCGTCTTTTGCTGATTCACAAAGGTTGAAAGTCCCTTTGCCTCATGCAGTGAAGTTCCATATACTATCGTTCCCATCTGCTTCAGCTTATGAATCATATCCGGCAGATGAGCTTTTAATACTGACATATGAAACAGCGCGCCCTGAGTTGAGCGAATTAATTTTTCATTATAAATATCAACGCTGCGGCCAGAGAAGACAACCGCGTCAAAGCCAAAAGAATAAGCTGTTCGAATGATTGTTCCCGCATTCCCCGGGTCCTGCACATCATCAAGCAGAATCACCTTATCACCAAGCGTAACATTACTGTCCTTAACCTTGCAGACACCCACACATGTATTAACCGAAACGGTGCTGCGCAGCTTCTTCATAATTTCCTCACTGACCAAATAGCACTCCCCGTCAAAATCAAATTGATACGGGCAGTCAGGGCTGATGATCAGCGCCGTTAACAGACCGGCGGTAATTGCCTCCTGAATCAAATGTTCCCCTTCAACTAAAAAGAGTCCGTCTCTGTCACGGTGTTTCTTATCATGATATTTCACCCATTGTTTTACACGGGGATTATTCACTGATGTTATCTCATTCATATTCTCACATCCTTGTTTGTAGTATATCCCAGACAAAGAAAATCTGCAAGCGAGAACCTGCAGATGTTATATGTACTCGATTCAATTGTTTAGATACCGCTAGTTTGGGCTCCCGCCGCTTTTTTCTGAAATACAAAACGGTAAAACAGATAGCCGCCTAAGGAGAAGATACCCGTAATCGCATAAATCAAGATTGCCTGAGCGAGCATATTGCTGCCCAGATTAGCACCGACCAAAGTTGATGAATAAATGGAAGGAATGCGGGCAATGCTTGAAATCAGCAGGAAGGTAGACAGCTTCATATTCGTTAAACCTAATAAGTAGGTAAAGATATCCTTTGGGGTTCCCGGAATCAGAAACAGGATAAAGGTAACAGCATTCAGCCGGCTCTCATCCTTAAAGAAACTGATCTTATCCATTTTTTCTTCAGAAATAAACCGCTGAACAAATTTTTTGCCATAACGTTTAGTTAATAGGAAGATTAATGTTGAACCAATCAGATTGCCTACTAAGCAGAAAGCCATGCCGCCGATACTTCCATAAAGGACACCGAACAATACCTCAATAATTTCACCCGGCAAAATGGCTATCAGAATTTGAGCGGCATAAAGCAATATACCCACCAGCATGCTGCTGGCACCAAATTGTTCAAGGAAGGCCTTCATCTGATCCATATTGCTTAATAGATTGAACAGGTCTTTGCCATAATAAATCAGTCCCAATAAGATTAAACCACCAGCTATTACAGCACATATTCCTTTAAAAATATTACGATCCACTTGCTTCATCGCTTATCCCTCATTTCATGCTCTAAGAATAACAAATCATTCTTAAAACCTAACGGTGATAAGCTTAAAGATTTCTAAAGATTACTTAAATTTTACCTTTAAATTCAATCAGTAAGATGCTTATGGTATAATATATATAACCATAGACATTCATTTAATCTTGGGAAAGGAGCATTTGATATGAACAAGAAAATTGTCTATCTCATTTACACTCTGATTTTTATTGTCATTTACATCCTTCAGCTATTGAATGTTTATAATTTTAAAAATATCTTACTGATCATTACAGCAGCGTTATTCATTATCGCCGTATTAAGCAGTGGGTTATTAACCTCAGGGGATCGTATGCGGGCTAATTTAAACACATCTAAAAATGAAAACCGTTTTGCCACGACAAACCTTTTCTTACTTTTAGCGATACCGCCGGCCATTGTCTTGTTATTATCCTATCTGACACTTCCTTTTTAGTAAGCAAAACCCTCAATCGAGGGTTTTATTTATATCAATTATTTAAAGATCACCTGCACCAGAAGCATATATAATGCCGTGCCGCCTAAGATACTGATTAAATTGTTGCGTTTCCAGCAATGCAGTCCAACTACGGCACTAACCGCAATTAATTCAGGGATGCCATAAGGGGCTGACAGCACAGCTGTATTGCGCAGACAATAAACGACTAACAGGCCCATCATCGCATAAGGCAAAACATTTCCCAGATAGCGGATCAGCGATGGCAGCTCATTTTTATTTCCCCATAAGATAAAGGGAATGACACGGGTTAAAAAGGTAACACCCGCCATAATGGCAATAATTAAGATAGACGTTGCTGTTGAAATCATGAAGCATCACCCGCTTTCTTCTTCATTGCCATTAACACAAGCACAATCAAAATCATTGAAGGAATAACCATATTCTCAGCGCCAAATACAACTAGTGAAAGCAATCCGCAGGCGGTTCCGCACAATGCCGGGCGGTGATCTGAACAGCTTAGCCATTGTTCCGTAAAGATCACTACAAATAAAGCAATCAGTGCAAAATCAATGCCTGTTGTATCAAAGGGCAGCATACTGCCGATCAGTGAACCCAGTATTGAGCCGATGATCCAGTAGCATTGATCTAAAAATGAAATCAGAAACATCAGCTTGTCGGCGTGACCTTCCTCATTCTTGATATTAACCAGCAAAGAATAAGTTTCATCGGTCAAAGAAAAAATCATATATGGCTTTTTGCGCCCCATATGCGAAAATGGCTCAATCATGCTTAAACCATAGAATATATGCCGTACATTCACCAGCAAGGTCATCAATGCCACTTCCACAAGACTGACTCCCGGCACAAAGAAATTAATACCGATAAACTGCATACTGCCGGCATAAACAAATACCGACATGGCTGCTGCCCATAAAAAATTATATCCTTTTTCCTGAAACAGCATACCAAAAGCGATGCCGACAAATAAATAGCCAAGCATGACCGGAATTGTGGTTTCAACCGCTTCAAAAAAGACGCCCTTATGTTTCATAAACTACCCCATTTCTTTGTTTCAATTATACTCATATATAAAGAAAAAGAAAGAACTTTTTTTCTGAAACAGGTATCATTTCCACTAAACTACCATTCCTTCATGAAAATCCATAGGATTCGTCACTCTATATTGCACATGATACTTATCATCAAACAGACTGAACTTCTCCAACAGTCATATTCAGATACCTTAAAATAACATTGGCATCAATCAGTTTTCTCATGCTTTCTTACCATTACTATTCCTCCTAAATAAATTATTGAGCAATTTCTCATAAAACACACCAAACCTAAGGTTGAGTTTGCCTATACCACATAAAAAGCGAACCCATATTTAATGAGTTCACTTCACAACTATTTATTTCAACTTACTTAATTCACAGGCAATCTGTGATGCCAGCTTAGCGTTATTATAAACCAGCTGAATATTTGCAGCCAGACTTGATCCGCCGGTAATCTTTTGAATCTTATCCAATAAATACGGCGTTGTATCCTTGCCTTTAATGCCTAAACGGTTAGCCTCTTCAATTGCTTCATCAATGGATTTATTAATCATATCCGGATCCATTGAATATTCTTCAGGGATTGGATTAGTTACCAGCATTCCGCCGCGTAATCCCAAATCCTCTTTAGCCTTGTAGACATCAGCTAATTCCTTTGGTGTATCCATGCGGTAGTCTACTTTAAAGCCGCTTTTGCGGGTATAGAAGGCTGGCAATTCTTCACTCTGATAACCAAATACCGTAACCCCCTTGGTTTCCAGATATTCAAGCGTTAAACCAAGATCAAGAATGGATTTAGCGCCTGCGCAGACAACCATCACCGGTGTTTCAGCTAATTCCTCAAGGTCAGCGGAAATATCCATCGTAGTTTCAGCTCCGCGGTGAACACCGCCGACACCGCCGGTCGCGAAGATTTTAACACCGGCAAGATTGGCAAGAATCATGGTTGCCGCTACGGTTGTCGCGCCATCTTCTCCCTTAGCAGCCAACACTGGAATATCACGGCGGCTGGCTTTGATGACATTGAGTCCTTTACGGCCTAAATGATCAATTTCTTCCTTTGAAATACCTACCTTCAGCTTACCGCCGATAATGGCAATCGTAGCTGGTACAGCACCATTGTCACGTACGACCTTTTCCACATTTAAGGCGGTTTCCACATTCTGCGGATATGGCATGCCATGAGAGATAATCGTTGATTCCAGTGCTACAACCGGACGTCCCTCGGCTAATGCATTCTGTACTTCTTCAGATACGTCTAAATACTTTCTTAAGTTACTTGTGTTCATGTTTTTCCTCCTATTTTACTGGATGCTGATCCAGGATTTCAAGTATATGTTCACAGCTGATATGCGGACTGATGGTTGATTCACTGGCGATACAAATACTGGCTGCCGCCATACCGGCTCTGGCAATATCGCGCAGTGGAAGCTGCTGACGCCATGCCCAGGCAAGGGCTGCGACAAAGCTGTCACCGGCGCCTGTCGTATTGACAATTTCACATGGAAAGCTTGGCAGATGCAGATGCTCATGGTTATTTGCCGCATAAACACCCTCTTCTCCTAAAGATATAAAAACCTGCTGCATGCCCTGTTTCAAAAAACACTCCGCCGCTGCGCGCAGGGAATTTTCATCAGCGATTTTAATGCCTGTCAACTCCTCTGCTTCAATAAGGTTTGGTTTCAATGTGTGAATCTTACCTAACAAGCCTTTCAGCTTTTTCGCCTTAGTCGTTGATACCGTATCGGCAAATAACGGACACTGGCAATGCTCGGCAAGATATTCTAAGGTATTCTGCGGTAGATTGGTATCACAGATACAAAGGCTTGCCCGATTGATAAAATCGATGCGGGTTGCCATCAGTTCAGGTGTTAAATGCTCATAAATCCCCATATCCGACACCGCTAATTCCATATCGCCATGCTCATCAGTAATGAATAAATAAGTCGATGTCACACCGTTGGGAATCGTAAAGGACTGAGATGTATCAATGCCGATGCGATGGCATTCTTCACTGAGCTGTGACGCATAGCCATCACTGCCAAAAGCCGTAATCAATTTCACATCTTCATCTAACAGCGCCAAATTATGCGCGATATTACGGCCAACGCCGCCCGCTGATAAAAAGGTGGTGCCGGGATTGGAATCACGCATGACCAATGGCTGATACGGACGTCCGCAGATATCCATGTTCACACCGCCGATCACCACGATATATGGCTTTTTCTGTAAGATATAACCCTTACCCTGAATCAATCCCTTTTTAGTCAGATTGGAGATATGCACAGCTGCTGATGAGCGGGTAATACCTGCCAGATCCGCTAGTTCCTGTTGGGAGATCAAGGGGTTTTCCTCAATCCAATGCAGAATTTGACGTTCTCGATCAGTAATCATAACTGCCTCCTTTCTATAATCATTTGTTTAGTATTCTAATCTTTTGCTTATTACATCTTTATAGTACCGCTCGCTAAGTGTAAAGTCAAGCACGAAATTACAAAAAAAATACAGACTGTTTGCACATGTCTGTATCATTTGATGATTATGCCTTTTCAGCTTTTACCAGCTTGGCCATATAAAAGCCATCGGTATTGTATTCATAAGGGAAAATGGTTCGCTGAGAAATCAGCTGCGCGTTATCATGCAGTCCCAGAAATTTTTCAATTTGCTTTTCATTTTCTTTTTTATTCAGCGTACATGTTGAATAGACAAGAACGCCGCCCGGTTTTACCATTTTAAATGCGGTATCCAATAGCTTTGCCTGAAGCGGCAGCAAAGAATCCATGTCCTCTGGCTGCATATGGACTTTGATATCATTTTTGCGCTTCATTACACCGTAGCCCGAGCATGGCGCATCGACCAATACCCGATCAAAGCTTTCCTCATCATATTCATGATTGATTTCACAGGCATCAAAGCACCATGGCTGAATGATGCTTAAGCCAAGTCTGGCGGCCGCATTACTAATCAATTCAACACGATGTTCATGAATATCCAAGGCAATGATTTCTCCCTCGTTTTTCATCAGCTGGGCCATGTGGCATGTTTTCGTTCCCGGCGCCGCGCACATATCCAAAATACTCTCATCGGGCTGAGGATCAACTAATAAGGCGACACACTGGCTTGCCTCATCCTGAATCGATACTCTGCCGGTCAGATATTCCTTTGTATCGGCAATATTGCCGCCATGATAAATCAGCGCGTCTTCACTCAAACAGCCCTTTTCAAAATCAGGATTGGCGGCAATGATTTCATCACGGCTGGTAACACATGTATTCACCCGGGCCGCTAACGCCGGTGCTCCCTGATCATCAAGACAGATCCGCTCAGCAATTTCATATCCATATTGTTTTTCCCACATCTTGACTACCCATAAAGGATGCGATGTTTTGATAGACAGCTGAAAGAGCGCATCACCAAGGATCGGACGTTTACCCTCTCTTAAAAAGCGCCGCAGCATCGCGTTAATCATCGCTTTATACTTGCCTTTATGCTTCTTAGCCGCAATTTCCACGGCTTCATTCACCACCGCATATTCAGGCACCTTATCCATAAACAGGAACTGATAGATACTCATATCCATCAAAAGCGCCATATCAGCGGCAATATCGCTTTGCACATAGGCTTCCCATTGATATCTGAGATAGAGATAATTCTGCATCGTACCATAAACGATATTGGTAATCAAACCCTTATCCGCTGAGCTGAAATCATTAATTTCTTTACGCAGATAAAGATTGCTGTAACTCTTGCCTAAAACAATATCACATAAACAATTGTATGCTTTTTCTCTTGCTTTCATAAGCTTCTCCTCTAATCCATATTCAGCGGATTGATATCGATCTGCAGTCTGACCTTGCTTTTTGATGAGCGATGTCTGCGTGAAAGCTGATAAACCGCTTTCTGCAATTGCGTCAGTGATTTACTTTTAATACAAATACGGAATCGATATTCATCCTTTACCTTCATTAATTCACTTGGCCCCAATAGCCTGAATGTTTCTTCCGCCAAGCAGCGCATGCCCTCACACGCCGCCTCACTGGCTGATTCCTTATCTTTATGAATATACAGAATCGATGCCAGATAGGTATATGGCGGATAACCGGCTAAATGGCGGTAGCGCATTTCCTGTTCAAAAAATTTCAGATAATCATGGGTCAGCGCACAGCGCACGGCATAGTGCTGATCATCAAAAACCTGAAGCAATACCTTCCCCTTTTTCTGACCGCGGCCGCTTCGTCCGCTGGCCTGACACAGCAGATCAAAGGTCAGCTCACTGCTGCGATAATCTGAGCGATAAAGCATCGCATCACCTTGAAGAATTCCCACCAGCGTGACATTTTCAAAATCCAAGCCTTTCGCGATCATCTGCGTACCAAGCAGGATATCCGCTTCATGCCGGCCAAATTGTGCCAGTAAATCACGGTGCGCATTCTTGCGGGCTGTCGTATCGGCATCCATGCGAATGATTTTTTTATCCGGGAACAGCTCGCTGACCATTTCCGCCAGCCGCTGTGTTCCAAACCCCATTCCTTTTAATGAAGGTGATTTGCATGATGGACAAACACTGGGCACCGGTATGCTGTAACCGCATAGATGGCATTTAGCGCTTTGATCATCCTTATGGTAAACTAAAGCGCGGTCACAATGCGGACACATCAGTGTTGTTCCGCATTCACTGCAATGAATCGTCGGCTGATAGCCGCGCCGGTTCAGCAGCAAAATCACTTGTTCATTGCGATCCAGACTCAAACGCATGGCTTCAATCAGCTGCGGACTCAATATATAAGAGCCGCCTTTTTTTACAGTCTGCTGCATATTGATCAGCGACACATCCGGCAGATTATTACTTACCCTGCTTTTCAGTGATATCAGCTGATAAACATCCTTAATGGCACGCGCATACGTCTCTAAAGATGGCGTCGCACTCGCCAGCAAAACGGTCGCATGATGGACAGCTCCCCGCCATATCGCTACATCACGGCAGTGATACTGCGGCTGACTGTCCTGCTTATAGCTGCTGTCATGCTCTTCATCAAGGATGATCAAGCCTAATTGATCAAAAGGCATAAAGATTGCGGAACGGGTACCGACCACAATATTTTTCTCATGCCTGCGCACGCTTTGAAACTGTTCATATTTTTCCTGATCATTTAATGCGGAATGATAGATTGCCACATCATTGCCAAAACGCTTCTGAACACGCTCCACCATCATCGGTGTCAGCGCGATTTCCGGTACGAGCAGCAGCACTTGCTTGCCCTGCTTTAAAACCTCTTTGGCACAGCGCAGAAAAACCTCTGTTTTGCCGCTGCCGGTAACGCCGTGCAGACAAAGCACTGACTTACGCGGATGCAGCACTTGTTCAATGGCCTGCTTTTGCTCCTCACTTAGAGTCAAATCAAAATCACTGACACTCAGTTTTTCCTCAGCCGCTTTCGCTTCCTTTTCAAACACTTCCACCGCCTGACATTCCTCAAGCGCCTTTCCCACACTCTTAAAATCACGGCGCCACATTGTCAGCGTCATTTCCCCAACCGCCTGTAAGGCAGACAAGGCTTCCTGACGCTTAGGCGTCATAACCAAAGGCACATGATGAACACGCACCCATTTTTCCATTTTTATGCGCTGTTTGCTTGACTTAGGTTTCAGCTTTGCCGGCAGCATCGCTTGAAAACAGGCGATTACCGGTGAAACCGTTGTTTCCGCCAGCCATTTGCCTAAAGCCATTAATTCCGCATTCAGAATAGGTGAAGCATCCAATACCTTGACAACATCCTTAATTTCAAAGTCAAAGCTTTCCTTCGTATCATAAACAACCTCATCAACGAAAGCGACACAGAGCCGATGCGCAAAATCAACCTGAATCCGCATCCCCGGCTCAATTTTTTCATCATGAAACTGATAGGTATACCGCTGATCAATGGCTGATACAGGATGTTCGATATAGCAGTAGACAAGATTCATTCACTTCACCTCACCCTATTATTATACCATGAGCCAAGCCAACCTGCTTCGTTTTTTCAAATGCATTTAGTCACGCATTAATAACGGCTGAAATTTTTAATATTCTGCCGCAATTATTCCCTTTCCGTTATAGAATTGTTCGGCGGGATTGTGTATAATAATAGAGAAAGGACGTGGTGCCATGAAAAAGAATAAAAACCGTTTTATTACGACTGAGATTTATCATGATGGAATGTCAGCCTGTACCAAGCTTTTAGTCGATGTAGAAACCCATGTACAGTATATGTTCCACAATGAAGGTTCTGGCGCCGGTCTGTGTGTTCTTGTCGATCGTGACGGCCGGCCGCTGCTGGCTGATGATGAAATAATCGAACATGAGGAAATGGCTTATGTCCGTGCCCAACAGCCGGCTGCCGCAATCAGCCTCAATGAACGCCAGGAGCAGTTTGAACCGATCCGCCCTGTGAAAAAAGTGCAGATCAAAGAAAAAGAAAAGAAAAAAAGCTGGGCCGAAGAAATCAAATAATCTGGTTTCAGCTTTTTCATTTATGGAGGTAGTATGGAGCATAAAATCAAAATGATTGTCTCAGATCTTGACGGTACCCTGCTTAATGACGCTAAAAAAATCAGCGCGTTTACCGAAAAGACCTTGCTGGAATATCAGCAGCAGGGCTGCATCGTCGTCTTAGCCAGCGGCCGTTTCCAGCGTGAGGTCGATCGCTATGCAAAGCAGTTAAAATTAAAAGAATACAATGGCTGGATGGTATGTGCCAATGGTTATGAGGTAACCCGCATGGCAGATGGCAGCTGTCATACCTTTGATTCATTAAATCCTCAGGAAAGTCAGAAGCTGTGCAGCATCGCCGATGAATTAAAGCTGATTCAATATGTCCGCATCGCCGATCAATATCATCTGAAAATCAATCGTTTACTGGGCGGCGGTTTAAAAGGCGCGGTGGGATTATTAAAGCTGATGCATCGTTTGGGATATCAAAAAGGCACTTACACAGTTCATCTGCTTGAAGAAACCCGCAATGTCCAATCCATGCGTGAGTATCTCAATGAGGATGTTTATAAGATCTGTTTCATCGGTACGGTTAAGCGGATCAAAAAACTGATTGAGCTTGTGGAAAGGGTTTATCCTGATCAGTACGCATTTTATTATGTCAATCCAATGGCAGTGGAAATCTGTAAGAAATCCGTCAGCAAACGCAACGCGGTTGAATATATCTGCCGGCAGACAGGCATTCAGCTTGATGAAGTGATTGCCTTTGGCGATTCCGGCAATGATGAACCGCTGCTGTTAAGCGCCGGCATTGGTGTTACAATGAAAAACGGCACAAAGAAAGCGTTGGCCGTGGCACGGACCTTATCCGCAAAAACTAATAATGAAGATGGTGTAGCCTATGAATGCCTGCATTATCTGGGAGGCAGCAATGAAAACAGTTAAAATGATTATGTGTGATCTTGATGGCACCCTGCTTACAAGTGCTAATTCAGTTTCTGACCGCACTAAAAAAGCAATCAAAATGGCACGGCAGGCGGGTATATATTTTGGTATCGCAACCGGCCGGCCGCCTTATGCGGTCAGTGAGCTGATTAAAATTTGGGGTATTGAAGAAGACATCGACTGCATCGTTGGCTTTAACGGCGCCCAGCTGATTGATTATACCTTAAATGAAAGCCGCCTGAATTATCCGCTTTCATCAGCCAATCAGCTTGAAATTATGAAGCATTATGAAAATGAAGGCATTAACTTCATGTTATATGAACAAGACGGCATTTATACACAAAAGGTTGACGCTGTCAGTGAACGGCTCAGCCGCAACAACCGGCTGCCGCGCCGTGAGCTTACTGATGAAATACTCAGTCATGAGCACCCTAAGCTTTTAATTTCCTGTCCAAAGGAAAAGATGGCGCGGGTAGAAGAAGTCATGAGCCAGATTCATATAGAAAATGTGCGGGGTGTGCATTCACAGCCGGATTTGTTTGAAATATTTGATGCCCGTAATTCTAAAAGCCGCGGTATCGAACAAATTGCCCGGCTGCATGGCTTCACATTAGATCATGTAATGGCCTTTGGTGATGAGGATAATGATTTAGAAATGCTGAAGGAATGCGGCATTGGCGTGGTCATGGCTAACGGTTCACAAAAGGCACTGGCAATTGCTGATGAAATTACGGCCAGCAACCTTGATGACGGTGTTGCCCAGCGCATCGAAGCACTGTTAAATCAATAGAAAAATAACTGAAGATTTGAAATCGCTTCATGAATCATGAGCGTTCAGCTTCAGTTTTTTATTGCCTGTATAGCTGTTTCAGTTGTCACAAGGTGGCAAATTGTTCCATATGTAGGCCCCGTAAACCCGTATGAAATGGGCGTTTTCTCATTGCGCATGACCTCCCCGGTGAGATTGGCGCCGTCACATGCCGGGGCTATTTCCATGCGTGACTGGTGTACCAATCCAAAAAAAACAATCGTGGCAAGCAGGGCAGGAGTGTATATACTTCTGCAAAACGCTTGTTGGGGTGCCTCCTCAACATGAAGATTTTACAGGTTTTCGCGGTGACGAAAAAGTGGAAAATCGTTTCGTGTGTACCACGAAACACTGCTTGCCACTATTGAAAACAACTACAGCGTAGTACGCCTTTTACCATTAAGACGTAGCTCTACGTTTCGCTCGTACTACCGATTTCAAGCAAGTTGCCTTCCAAGTCGGCAACATAAAAGTTGCGGATGCCGAAAGGATAGGTAATGGGTGCTCCAGTAGGAAATTGCAAGTCCAACTTTGATAGCCGCTCATATTCCGCATCCACATCAGCAAAGCTAGGCAACCAAAGGGCTATTTCAAACGTCTGATTAATCCCCTTTGGCGGGACGTAGGTCTCTCCAATCGCCTTTACAAATTGTTTCCTACTGTACATGAACAAAGACAGCGCACCGCTTGCCGTTTCAAACTCTGCGAAATCCCCACCATCCCATTGTGTACGAAAGCCCAATGTATCTCTGTAGAACCGTACCATACTGTCCATATCGCCAACTAACAGGCTTGCGCCTACTCTCACATCACGTCCGTTCATCAACATCATCTCCTTTATTTAGTACATCTTATCCGCCAAAAACAAACACAACTTAAACATTTCCATCCTAATATCAGCGTGCGGAAATGTCAAACAGCTCATTTTGTATCATAACTCATGTTACTGTCCATAACTCTTTTTGTTCATCTGGGCACCCATTGGGCACCATTTTGCCACTTTACATATATGCTTATTTTACAAGAAACCCAATAACCATGCGGTTTTCAGCTTATAGAGAAGACGTAACCGGCTGAAAAGATAACTATTTTTTATATCGTTTGTTTCGTTTGAAATTCTCTCAATTCTGAATCAATGATTTCAAAAACTTGCCGATAGCTTTCCTCACGGCTGTTCAGCAGTTCCTCCAATTGAATCTGTAATTCATCATCATTCAGAATCAAATCAACAATTGAATCAGAATAACGGCTTCCCTTTTCACTGTTTAATTCTTCCAGCACTTCTTTAAATTGTTTTGTACGCGCATAATTACGGCCTAAATTATCGGTTGCCGCATCTAATGTGTCACAAATTGTAATCAAATCAATAAACAGCTTCTGCGGTGAATGCAGATTATCAAAATCAATCGGATAACCTTTTTGGCCGTCATAGCTTTTATGATGACCGACAGCGATATCATAGAAATCAGCGATGGTTGGAATCTGCTTCAAGATTTCACCGCTGCTTATCGGATGCAGCTTAATTGCTTCAAATTCAAGATCAATCAGCCGCCGATATTGCATATTGATCACATTGCTGCTTAAAATTTTTCCGACATCATGCAGCAAGGCAGCTTCACCTACATAGTCAATAATTTTCTGACGGTTAGCCTGAACATGCGCAATCGATGAAAAACAGCTCATCCTCATGAATAAAGCCGGTGTCTTATCGATCATTGCGGCAACGATCGTAGTTGCCAGCTTTCCAACCATGATCGTGTGTGCGGCGGTCTGAGGCTGTCGGAAAATCGTAAGAAAAAGAGTAATTCGCAAGATCTCATCTGCCGGCAAAACATTCAGCAGCGGAAACATATAAAGAAAAATCGCATTATCGGTAATATGCTCGATATAATTGTCATTAGGCAGACAAAGATAGGCATCAAGCAATATCTGCAGAATACCCTTTACCTCAGCCTGATATTTCTTATCATCTTTCGCAATAATGCGGATGGCACAGGAAAGTATCTGCAAAGCATCCATCAATTCATCATCATAGGTCATCGTCGGTTTAGGCAGCATGTTCTGAAGTCTTATTAATTCAGCCATGACCTGATCCTTATCAAGCCCCTGCTCTTGATATGTAAGCATCAGCTTGATCAAACAAACCTTCACATCCTGAATAGAACCAGCCTGTGTTTCGTTTTCCATCTGCCTGCATACTTCATAAAACATAGCTAATTGTTCAGCTGTAAAAGCGGTATGCTTAGCTTTAATCGGTATACCGACAAAACCGCATTGCCAGCATACCCGCAGATAAGGCACAATATGATTAACACGCAGCGACAAATCTTCTTCAGTTATAAACCGTTCAATGTGACGCATCCGCCGCTGATACAGCTTAATCAGCGTTTCCGGACTTATAATCGGATCAAAATTCACATATTCGCTGCAGGCATTGCTTTCATAATCATAAAAGCTTAATCCCATACTGCGTTCCACAGCATTCAACTGCTCATAATTGCGCTCATAAACATCGATTGCCCATTCACAAAGCGATAAGATTTGCTCTTTATTATGGGGGAAATCAAGCATGATCCTGTTGGTGAGGATAATTAAGGTACATTTCATCATCGCAATCTCATTGTCTGCCTGCTGATAATAATTATAAAGCGATTCGGCAGTTTTCTGAGTAGCCTCAATATCTTCTATGCGAATACTGTTTCTAAATAAATAATCAAGCAAGGAAGCCGCGACATCCGCCTCCCAATGCTCTGGGTTTTTAATAAACCAGTAAAGATGGCGTTCAAGATATTTTTCATTATCCAGATACATTTCCCTTAAGCACAGGGCGCGTTTTTTATATAATGTCAGCCAGTGAGCCCCATTCTGATAGTGAGCAGATGAAAAAGAGGTCAGCTTTTCAATACTGAGAATACGATCTGTATAAATTTTAAAATATTCAGCCCATTCTTCATATTCAGTAAATCCGTGTTCCTTTTCCATAGCTCTGCCTGACCTTTTCAGTTCTTTCCTTTTAACATAACCCTGTATTACATCTGAACACAGTTCTTACCATTTCTTTTGGCAATATACATCCGCTGATCAGCTTCATCAAATAATTCATGCAGCGATTTTGGCGCGCATTCACGGTAACAGCAGCCAATGCTGATTGTGTAATGAATTGCCGTCTCACCCATTGACACACGGTTTGTTTCACAAGCATAACGAATGCGTTCAGCTAATTCATATAATGCCTGTTCACTGAGCGAATCAATCAGCAAAATGAATTCCTCACCGCCAAAGCGGGCGATGATTCCCTGCTGCTGATGCTGCTTTAAAATATCCGTAACCGCGCAGATAACGCGATCTCCCTGCATATGTCCATAGCTGTCATTAATCTTTTTAAAGTCATCGATATCAATCATTAATGCCCCGATGGAATGCTTTTCCTGATCCGCGCGCTGAAGCATTCCTTCTCCATATTTCATCAGCGCACTGCGGTTATAGATACCGCTGAGATAATCATAGCTCGACTTCTCAAGCGCCGCTGAATACTGCTTCACATTGTGAATCGCAATCGCGATATAATCCGCGAAAATCTGAAGCAGGCCCTGATCTGTACGGCTGTAATTTTCAATCTGATTGGACTTCATACAAAATAATGCCAGCAATTCTCCCTGATAGCTGACCGGCTGAATCAGCATTGAGCGGCTGTGTTCATCATACAGCTTCCCCAAGCGTTTGGCCAAATCAGTTTCCGCATTCCAATTGCCCAGCTTATACGCGCTGTTTTTGCTGACGCACAGAGCCAATAAAGGATGATCAGCTAAATCATAGCTTTCATGATCCAAACTGCCGAAACGCTGCAAGGGCTCATCATAAAATAACAAATGCCATTCATCAAAGGAGAAAATGCGGCCGGCATGAAGGGTAATCACCTCTAACAGCTGCTGCCAGGTCAAACAAGAGGTTACAACCTTACCAAATTCAGTCATGACTAAAAGCCGGTCATACATTACCTCATACGATAAGCGCCGGTTCTGTTCCCATACGTCCTCAATCTCCTTGTGATAAATATCATCAATAAAGGAAATAAATGTCTTAGTTAATTCATGAGCTGACTGTAAATAGCAATAAGCTTTATCCTGATCACCTAAACAATCATAAAGCTTTGCCGCTTCTTCCAGCAGCTGTCTTTTATGACCAAAAAAGCCGCCTTTATAATCAAGCAGAAGCTTATAATATTTTAATGCCTGCTCATACTCTTTACGATACATATGGTAGCGGCCTAAAGTAAAATAAACCTCGCCGTTATCCATATCATCGCCCTTAGTAAAATCATAAGATGTGATAAATTTTTGATACAATTCATCAGCCAGCTTGCGATCATCCTCAAGAATGGCCGCGTCTAGATAGCCTAAATTAAAAATATTTACATCAAAATAACCCGTTTTCTGTAATTCGGGCACATATGTATCAAGCAGCTTTTTAACCTTAGCCGTATCCTTAACCGCAAGGTATAAGCCGCATAATAAAAAAACAGTGGTATAAAAATTACTGTCACCGATAAAATCTCTTTTTTCCAATGTTTCTTCAACCTGCTGAATCGCTTTTTTATATAAGCCAAATTCCCGCAAAATGATTGCTCCATTATTTAAAAACGCGGAGTAATAGGTTATCTGGCCGCCTTTTTCCGCAATTGGCATGGCTGCCAGTATTTCCTGGTAAGCCGCCCCGTAATTTCCTTTAAAAATATGACCGAGCAAGGCATTATTCGCTACCGTTAAAATGCCGTCATGTTCCTTATAGTCTGGCTGACGCATAAACATTTCTCTGGCTAATTCATTATAGTGAATCGCCAAATCGAGATTTCGGCCATAGTATATATAAAACATCATCGCATAACCTAAGGGCAGTGCATAAGCGTAAGCCTTCCGTTCCGCAATTTCAATATAGCGCTGCATAACTGGTTCTAGGACAGGGCCAAGGCCGATCTGTTCCAACAGCAGTTTCTTGAATCCCTCACAGACACTCTCATCGCTCTCAAAACGATCCAGATAATCATCAAATGTTTTCTGAAGCTCTTCCTTCATATATTTACCCTCTTTATATTATTACTATCATACAATATTTTTCATTGATTTCCCATCCTTTTTGTAACTTTTATATATCAAAAAGAAAAAGAATCCCGGCTTGCAAGATTCTTTATTCAACTTAATTATTCACCGGCTAATTCTAAGATTTCAGCCATCGTTTCAGCACTGATCACAGCGCTGCCGCTGCCAATCGGCGTACCGTCACTCATGCTGCCTTCTTCAACCTTTTCAAACAAGGTGACCATTAGTGCCATGTCTGGTTTTAAAATACTCTTACTTACTTCAAAGTAAGCACCCTGACCGCTGCCTGTCACATCAACCTCGATGCGGAAAATCTGACCATCCGGCGCGTTGGCAAAAATCATTGTCAGATCTGATGATGACTCATAGCTGATCGTAAAGCGCAGATTGCCGTTATCCATATCCTGAACCTTGATTTCACTGATTGAGGCAATACCCGCAAGCTGCCCCATATCTTCTGTAAAATCAAGAATTACACCATCTTTCAAATCTTTATCCTTAGATGGTTTTTTATCATCATCACTGGCAATCGGTTTATCTCCAGGCTGGTGATTATCCGGCTGCTGGCTGTTATTTTGGTTATTCTGATTGTTTTGGCCATTGTTGTTATTATCGACAATTGGCGGTGTCGGATTTGACGGTGACTGCATCGCCTTATAAATCATAAACCCGCCGCCGGCAACTAACAGAACAACAAGCGCTACTGCCGCCACCGTTAAGATTACCGGCAGACGGCTTTCTTTTTCAGTCGGACGCGGTCTTGACGGCTTGGCCTGTTCACGAATCGGCTTTGGCTCCTTGCCTGCCTGACGCTGAGGCTCACTGAACTTAGGAATCGTTACCGGTTCTTCTTTTTCAGCCATCGGCGTATCCTCAAACAATTCATTCATGACAGCGCTGATTTCATCCTTTTCATCCTTCTCAGCTCTGACTATTTTAGCTCCGCAATTGGGACAGAATTTACATGACTCATCAATTTCACTTCCGCAGTGGGAACAAGTTTGCTTTTTTAATTCAGACATAAAACTACCTCCTACTAAATTCATTATACAGTATTTTCACCTTAACGTTGAATAAAATCATTGTGAAATTATGTGATAACAAGTATTTTCAGCCTTTATTTTAAAATAAAAACAGGCTATCCCTCGATAACCTGTCAATTCCCTATTTACTGTTGCGTTTCACAATCAGCCCGATGACATCCGCTGCCAGCTCCGGATCGTCGTTGCAGACTACATACTTATAATCAGAGATCTGCTTCATCTCTAAGGCCGCCTTTGCCAAGCGCTGCTGAATAACTTCTTCCGGCTCGCTCTTACGGCCGCGGATGCGTTTTTCAAGCTCTTCCATCGTCGGCGGAATAATAAAGATCGTAATTGCGTCAGGACATTTCTCCCGTACCTGTGTCGCCCCCTGAACTTCAATTTCAAGCACGACATTTTTTCCCTCATTGCGCAGCTTTTCAACCTGTTCTAAGGGTGTGCCATAATAATTGCCGACAAATTCAGCCCATTCCAACAGCTTGCCCGCTTTGATCTGACGCTCAAATTCTGCCTTGTCAGTAAAAATATAATCAACGTTGTTAACCTCGCCGGCTCTTGGCGCTCTTGTGGTCATAGAAATAGAATATGTAAGATTCAGACTTTCATCCTTCATAAAGTATTCGCGAATCGTTCCCTTGCCTACGCCGCTTGGTCCGCTAATAATAATCAGTAGCCCTTTTTTCATTTTTGCTGTCCTCACCTTTTATAGATACTAATTATGATATAACGCTCCTTAATGAAAGTCAAACATTTTCCTAAAGGCGTCATTATAAAGATACAAACTTAACAAATAATACCTATGACATTCAAGCATACCCTGATGAATATCCGCGCTTTAAATAAATAATTCAATGCATCCGCTAAATCATGGTATAATAAAGCACATGAAAGGAGGGGTTGCCATGGCTTTAGATGGCTTACTCTTATATCAAATCAATGAAGAAATTAAACAGCTGCTGCCGGCTAAAATCAATAAAATCCAGCAGATATCAGATACTGAAATACTCTTTAACTGCCGCTCCCGCAGCAGTGGTTTTAAGCTGATGATCAGCTGTCACTCACAATATAACCGCATTAATCTTACCGAAGAAACATACACCGCTCCCGATGTCCCAAATAACTTTATCATGGTGCTGAGGAAGTATCTTGACGGCGGTATCATTAATTCATGTGAACAGGTTGGCCTTGACCGCATCCTGCATATGCTGATTACTGCCCGCAATGATCTGGGTGATCAGCATGATTTTTCTTTGTATATCGAATTGATGGGCAAATATGCCAATTGTGTCTTGGTTGATGAAAATGAAAAGATCATTGACGCGATGAAGCGGATTCCGCCCTTTGAAAATACGAAGCGAACGATTCATCCCGGTGCCCTTTATACATTGCCGGCTCAGGAGCTGAAGAAAGATCCGCGGATCACATTGGACGCTGACGCGGATGAATCGCTGGTGAAGCAGTTTCATGGCTTCTCCCCGCAGCTGAGCCGTGAATTTCAGCACCGCATGCATAACGGTGAAAATTTTGCGGAAATCATGAAGGAGCTGCTTGCCTCAAAAACGCTTTATATTACTGAAACCGAAAAGGAACCGCAGTTTCATTGTCTGCCGCTCACTCACCTTGAAAATCAGCCGGCCGCGTACAGCCTGCAAAAAGGCATCGATGTTATTTTCTATCACAAGGAAGAACGGGAGCGCATCCGCCAGCAAAGCGGTGACTTATTTAAACTTGTACGCCGTGAAATCAATAAGAATACCAATAAGCTGGGCAAACTCAATCAGACACTTGAGGATGCGATGAACTGTGAACATTATAGGATGTACGGCGATTTGCTTTATGCCTATGCCGATACGCTGAATGAAAAAAGCGGCAGTGTGGAGCTGCCTGATTTTGAAACGGGTGAAATGATTAAGATTCCGCTTGATATACGTTTTGATGCCAAGCAGAACGCGAAAAAGTATTATCAGAAATATCATAAAAGTAAAACTGCTCAGCTTTTAGTCAGCGAACAGATTTCACTCTGCGAAAAAGAACTCGCTTATTTTGAAGAGATCGGCGCTCAGCTTGAATATGCCAGCTTTGAGGATGCCGTTGAAATTCGCAATGAATTAGAAAAAATGCATTATCTGAAACCGCAGAAGCAGAGAATCAAAAAGAAAAAACAAAATGAAATTCCGCATTTTATGACCTTTGAATTTGAAGACGGTCATAAGATCTATGTCGGCAAGAATAATATTCAAAATGATTATCTGACCTTCCGCTTTGCGCGCAAGGATGATTTGTGGCTGCATGCCAAGGATTTCCACGGTGCTCACGTTCTGATTAATGACGCTCATCCCAATGAAGAGCTGCTGCGCCTGGCGGCAATGTTAGCCGCTTATTATTCACAGGGACGGCAGTCAAGCTCAGTACCTGTTGATTATTGTGAAGTCCGCTATTTAAAAAAAGCAAAGGGCGGCATGCTTGGCCAAGCCCTGCTTTCCTCATATAAAACTATTTATATCGATCCTGAACCAGCAACGATTCAAAACTTACTCAGTACGCATCTAACCAAGCGCCGTCATTAAGGATTAACGCCTAACAGCAGCCTTGCCAGCTCATCGTCATCATAGTAGCCGTTATCCTCAATGGTTGCCAAGACTGCCTGCTGCCTGAGCCTGGCCTGATCCTCATGATTGCTTAACTGATAATTAGCGGGTGACTGAGGGATGCCGGCCAGTAAGGTTGCTTGGTCAAAGCTTAAATCTGCAGGTTCAACATGAAAGTAATTCATGCTGGCACTGGCAATACCGATATTATTATCTCCATAATTTATGATGTTGAGATATAATTCTAAAAGCGTATCCTTATCATAGAGCCGTTCTAAATCTTTTGTTACAAAGAATTCAGCAACCTTGCGGATGATTGATGGCTGAAAGGAAAAATACATGTTTTTTGCCAGCTGCTGCGTGATGGTAGAACCGCCGCCGCTGATTTGCCCGCTGGTAATAAATACATAAAGAATCCGTCCATAAGCGATGAGGTCAACGCCTTGATGCTTATAGAACCGCTTATCCTCTGTGGATATTGTCGCTACCTTCAGATAATCACTGATTTCATCAATCGGCACATAATCGTCCTTCTGCATGATTGAGGCTACCTTATCCTGAATCGGCATTTCACGGATTACACTGCGGTATTCAATAAAGCCTAATACCAGCAGTACCATAAAACAAGCCATGATGGTTAATGCGAATGCTTTGATCAGTTTCTTCATCTGAATCACCACCTTTACTATAACCATTATAAAACAGCGTTTAAATGACAGCCATCGCTTACACTTACAGTTAGCTTTCAATTTTGTAAGGTCTGAATATGAAAGAGGCAGATTAATCTGCCTTTTATTATCCCTATTATAGATTATGCTTTTTAATCAGACTCATGATTATCGCAAGCTCTGATCGTCTGACATAAATCCGATAGATGCACTCACTCTTATGTTCGCCAAACTTCTTACCTAATTGTGAAGCGGCCGCCGGCAGCGGCTGATAAGCCATTGCCTTAACATAAACCTCATAGCCATTAGCCAATAATAAATCTTTGATTTGTACCTGCCGATCAACAGAAGCTGTATCAAGCAGTACCGCGCGGTTTAATAAGTGAAGCATATTATCCCCTCAGTTCTTTTGTTTTTTATACGTTTGTAAGAGATGCATCGCCTTCTCATAATCTCTTTTAGCAACATAGATGACATATTCACTGTCTCGTTTTCCCTGAAAGCAGCTTCTTTCAGTCATGCGGCCGCGATTGGGTTCCGCCTGAATGATTTTCCAACGGTAATCAACACCGCAGGCGCCAAGAATCTGACGGATCTCGGCCTGACGTTCTTCGGAAAATGTAGCTGCTACTTCTTTTCGATTAAAAATAGTGATCATAGCCTTCTCCTTTCCGCATCAAGGACACTTTATCTATTTATATTTTAACATGCTCCCGATAAGTGCATTCTTTCATTATTGTCACATAGGAAAGTAAATACCGCATCAGCAGAAGTGATGCGGTATCTTTATTTATTGGAAGGTTTCAAAATAGCCTTGATTTCATCCAAATGTGCCTCTGCCATCTGATAACCCATATCATAGGCTGCCTGAAGCTTATTCAAATCCTTTTCAAAGCTTTCGATCGGCCACTCAGGGCGTAAGATCAGCGCCTTGCCCTCACGCTCCAGCTGTTCACAGAACTGCACGGTTTCATTATAGGCAAGATGTCTTGTTTCCAACAGCGGCACCAGCTTTGGATATTTCTTTTTCAAAACCTTAGCCGCGACAATGTTCTGCTTGCTGAGTTCCTTTACATAGCCCTTGCAGCGGGTTAAAATAATCAAATGCTTATCACAGCCATCGGCAATGGCCTTGCGGATTGGGATCGGATCTGCCAAACCACCGTCATAAAACCGTTTGCCATTTAATTCAATGGCCGGGAATACTAAGGGAATCGCACACGTTGCCCGCAGCATCGTACATTGTTTATCAAGCAGCTGGCAATTAATGTATTCAGCCTCACCGGTATCAGCATTAGTTACGCCGACCCAGCCCTGACCCGGGTAATCATAGAATGCCTGCCAGTCAAAGGGCAGCAGTTTATTGGGAACTTCATCATAGACAAAATCTAAGCCAAACAGACTTTGATGTTTCATCAGATTGCCGATGCCGACATAACGCTTGTCATTGCGGTAGCGCATAAATACCTCAAGGTTGCGCCCCTTCTGACGTGACAGATAGCTCATGCCATCGGTAATTCCTGCCGAAACACCGATAACATAAGGAAAATATAATTTATGGTCAAGCAGACAATCCATGATTCCGCAGGAGAATACCGGTCTAAAGGTACCGCCCTCAAGAATTAAAGACTGCATTATAACAACCTGATGCCGTGTTTTCGGCATTCCTCAATCATATCCGCGCCCCAGGTAGAAACCTGTACTTCACCGATATGCGCCTTATTCAGCATCATCAGACAAAGCCGTGACTGACCGATACCGCCGCCCATCGTAAGCGGCAGCTCATCATTCATCAAGGCCTTATGAAAAGGATATTCCAAACGATCCAATGTATTCGCCTTGGTACACTGATCAAGCAGTGATTCACGGTCGACGCGGATACCCATGCTGGATAATTCAAGAGCACAGTCAAGAATCGGATAATAAACAAGCAGATCGCCGTTTAATTTCCAATCATCATAATCCGGCGCGCGGCCGTCATGCGGCAATCCGCTTTTCAGCTTATCGCCGATCTGCATGATGAACACTGTTTTCTTCTCTTTACAGATCAGATATTCGCGTTCCTTGCCGCTCTTATTGGGATACATATCCTCCAGCTCCTGAGAAGTGATAAAAAAGACCTCACCCTGCACTATCCGCTGCAGCTCATCATAATGCTCATGCAGCACATATTCAGTTTCCTTAATCGCTTTTACGATCGCCCGCACCGTTTCCTTTAATGTATCGACCGTTCGCTCTTCACGCTCAATGATCTTCTCCCAGTCCCACTGGTCAACATAAACAGAATGCAGATTATCTAATTCTTCATCACGGCGGATTGCGTTCATATCGGTATAGATGCCGCGGTAGGTTTCAAAATCATACTGCTTCAAAGCCAGACGTTTCCATTTAGCCAGCGAATGAACGACCTCCACATCACTGTGGATATCCTTAATATCAAAACCAACCGGGCGCTCCACACCGTTCAAATTATCATTCAAACCGGAATCATTGCGTACAAACAGCGGTGCTGATACACGCACAAGATTCAAATGATGGGCCAGTCTTTTCTCAAAAGAGTCCTTGACTATTTTAATCGCCAGCTCTGTATCAAGATAATTTAATTTATTTTCATAGTTCTCTGGGAGAACTAAACGTTCATGATTCATATTGATTCCTCCTCAGACTTCTCAATTATACAACGATTTTCATCAAGATTGAAAGTATTTTCTGAAAAATCTATGATTAGAATCTGATTGCTTCCTCATCCATTGTTAAAGATGTTTCATAAAAAGCCTGACAAGCCTGACTCATATACTGACCATCCTTAATTCCCGCTGTCTCATAGGATGAATGCATCGCCAGCTGGGCAAGACCGATATCAATCGTTTTGATGCTGACATGTCTTGATGACAGATTGCCCAATGTTGAACCGCCCGGCATATCAGAACGGTTGTAATAAAATTGAAGCGGCACACCAGCTTGTTCACAGATTGCCTTAAAGATCGCATTGCTGACACCGTCAGTCGTATATTTCTGATTCGCGTTCCCCTTAACGACAACCCCCTGATTCATCAGCACCTGATTCGTCTTATCGCTGAATTCAGGATGATTTGGGTGCAGCGCGTGAGCATTATCCGCAGAAAGCATAAAAGAATGATTCAAACCAGCCAGATAAGCTTCTTCATCATAGCCAAGATTAGCGCTGATCCGTTTCAGCACATCATAGAGGAATGTTGAATCCGCTCCCTGCTTGCTAGTCGAACCTACTTCTTCATTATCAAAACAGCCATAGACACAAATGCGTTCATCATTTTGCGCTTTCAGGAAACCATCAAGCGTCGTATAGGCACATTCAAGATTATCCAGCTTTGGTGAGGAAACAAATTCTTCCTCAGCCCCCCAGATTGAATAAGGCGTGCGGTTATAAATGTTTAATTCCATGCTTAAAATATCTGCTTCCGCTGCCTTAATATCTTCCGCAATCAGCTTTTTCAGCGTTCCCTGCTTATTTTTGGCACTGAATAACGGCAGTAAATCAACCTGCAGATTATAATTATATCCGCTGTTGATACTGCGGTTCATATGAATCGCCACATTGGGAATCATTAACAAATCACGGCCCGCATCATAAAGCTGAATCTCAATTTTATCCGCTTTCTTCACTGCCAGCCGGCCAGCCAGCGACAATGGCCGGTCAAACCATGATGAAGCGATCATACCGCCATAGCCTTCAGTATTTAACTGCAGATAAGCGCTGCTTTCAATTTCCGCGTTTTCCTTCAGCTTAAATGTTGGTGAATCAGAATGCGACGCGGTGATATTAAAAATCGGGGCGGACAGTTTACTGCCTATCTTAAATGCCAAGATGCTGCTGCCATTACGGGTAACAACATAACCCCTGCCTTTTTCAAGCTGCCAGACAGTCCCTTCCTTTAATTCAGTAAAACCTGCCTTCAGACATGTATCTTTTAACTCATGAACAGCATGAAAAGTGCTCGGACTCTTTTGAATAAAAGCCAGACAGTCATGCATTAATTGATTTTTCATAGATATTTTCCTCCAATGTTCCTATTATAGCACAAGTAAAATTGAGTGATGCGTAAAAACCGTTATTCATTCACCTTTTTCCTCATTTGATCAGCAAGAAAATAAGTACAGGATTCGCATTTATTATCCAAATGAACCTTACCAGTAAAGATGCTTTCATGAATATTCTCTGCGCGTACCCCCAGCGCAATCAGCTCTGCCTTCGCGAGATGCCTTGCTTCCTGATCCATCCACGGACCCAGCATGACATGCACTAAACCCGCAAAATCAGCCGGCAGCGCTGCAAATACACCCTTATTTTCCGCATCTTTTAAACGCATCAGAAAACGTACCTCATTTTCATAGCTCCACGCGTCAGCTTTAATTAAACCGGTCATCGCCCTTTCATGACTGATATTGGCCAAAGCGGGCATCTCGGTAATATCGAGCCTGCGATTGTTCCAGCGCAGCTGATGAGTCTTTTGATGATTGACATAGATCACATCACTCAATAAAACATCGGCTGATTTTTCAGTCTCTGTCAGCCACTGCATCATCAATTTACGCGGCAATGATATTCTGACAGCATCCTGTCTTGGAAAACAATACAGACCCCACATCGCCATATTTTCAGAATCACCAAAACAAAAACTGGCAAAAACCGTTTGCCGCCATACTTCCTCAGCCCCCTTTTCCTGCCGTTCCTGAAGATCATTCATCGTTATCGGATCTGACAGCTTCCATGTACTGCCATTAAGAATCAGTTTTAAGGTCGGCAAACTCGTATAATGATGATAATTCTGATGCCGGCTGCCGCGTTCTTTTAAAAATGCGCATACCTCATCAACCGAGGTCAGCTGCATAAAATCTTGACTCATATTCATTCCCCATTTCATTTAAGCACTTTGAAGATTTCGCTTTTATTATAACAAAAAAGCACGTTCTTTTTTCATATTGACCGTGCTTTTCATTATTTAGGCTGTTTATTTATGCGTAGAATCCAGTAGCATAGCCGATTGCCGTTAAAACAACAGCAAGCACCAGAATCAAAGCCATTAATTTAAGCGGTGACCATTTCTTTTTAGAATATAGATAATAGACACCCAGAGTTAATAATAAAGGTAATAATTGAGGGAAAATCGAATTCAGCATCGCATCAGCATTAAATAAAACTTGGGCAGGAATGATTTCACCGGTCGCGCCGTCTAATACATCTTTTACGATTTGAATCGGTAATGTTAAGCTTACAAAGGATGCGGTTAAAGCACCGACAACCACTAAGCCTAAAACGCCCATCGTATCAGTAAACGCGTCTAATTTTCCGCTGCCCATAAAGCCCTGCATGCCCTCAAGTCCTGAACGATAGCCCATTCTGAATAACCACCAGCTTAATGTGTAAGTGATGATCGGATAGGCAATCATATAAAGCAGCGGGCCGATCCATGCGGAGGTCGGTGAGGATTGTGAAATGGATAAACAGATTGTCAGTAAAATAGGAATAATGGTTGCTACCCACAATGAATCACCAATCGCGCTGGTAGGCCCGATCAAGGCTACTTTTACGGATTCAATAACTTCCGGTGTACATTGGCCATTCGCATTCGCTTCTTCCAAGCCGCATACAATACCATTACAGATTGAACCGACTTGCGCTTCGGTATTAAACAGCGTTACATGACGCAATAAAGCAGCTGCTTTTTCTTCTTTTGTTGTATATAATTCATCAATGACCGGTGCCATAGACTGTCCGAATGCCATTCCCAGCATTGATTCTGCCTGTTGCGAACAGCCATTGAAGAAGAACCAACTATGGAATGATTTTTTTAGTGTCTTAGGACTGATTTTCTTAACCTCACTCATCTTATACAGTCTCCTTTCCCTTAGTAATCACCGCATAATAAAGCACTGCTGTAATTACCCCGACAACAGCAACCGCCATTGTATTTAAACCAAAATAAGTAACTAAAATAAAGCCGCCTAAGAAAATCGCCAGATCATAGCGTTTCTTTAACAGGAATGAAAGTAAGATGCCCATACCAAGAGCAGCCATCATGCCGCCGAAGACACTCAAGCCAGTAGTAACCCAATTCGGAATCAAAGTAGCAAAATCAGCCTGTCCGGAAGCTGCCGTCATTGATGTCAATACAATGATAGCCGGTATGAAACGGCATGCGAAACCGATTAACTGACCTAATACCATATTAGGAATATACATTTTAGAAGTATTGCCCGCTTCCGCATATTTATGAGCAATGCGATTTAAAGGCAGATTAAGTGCATAAGATACATTCCACATCAATTGTCCGACTAAACCGCCGATACCAGCAAATACAACCGCTAAACCAATTAAACCGGTGGCATCTAAGCCTTTGCCGAAAATCAATGCTGCCGCTGTACCAATATAGGTTGCATAGGATAAGTCCCAAGCAACCGCACCGCCCGGTGTTACATTACCCATATACATGATTTGCAGCGGTATACCAACAATCAAAGCACTATTGATATCCCCCATGATAATGCCAACAACAAATGATGCAACTAACGGCCTGCCCAATGTATACCAGCCAATGGTATTCCCTACAATTGAGCCAATCGAGCCAAGATAAATAAACAATGCGATTAGTAGAATCTGAATAGTCATAGATATTCCTCCCTATATTGTTTTCTTAAATGCACTCCAGCTCATGCCGGCAGCATTCGGCAATTGCTGAAAGTCCACTTTAAAACCTTTTTCAACTAAACTGTCAATATCTTTTACATCCTGTTCACTCAAGAAAAAAATACCTGTAGCCCCTTTTACTTGATGAACACTGTCACTGCGTTTTGCAATGTTGCCTAATATAATAAATTCACAGCCGGCAATTTCTTCTTGAATTTCCATTAAACGGCTTGGATATTTAACAATAACCAGCCTTGTCTTAGAACTGTCTTCCCTTAATAATTCTTTAGCCTGATCAACCGTCACAATTTTCGTCGCATAGTTTTTAGGCACACCCATTTCCATGATTGATCTCAGCATCGGATTTGAAGCACTGTCATTATCAATTGCGATAATCTCCTGTATCGATAATGTCGGACACCAAGCTAACACTGTTTGACCATGAATTAATCGATCATCTACGCGCACATACACTTTTCCCATAATTTCCTCCCGGCTTTTGCCTTTCTACCACAATTCATTTTCAATTAAGCTTGCATACATATAACAAACACATTTTTTAGAATGATTTGACTCAATCTGACGTACTTTTAAGTTTGTCGGATAATATTGCTGATAAGGGAAATCATTTACCCCGCCTTTAAACACCGTATATTCATTTAATGCCGAATACCACTGTTCAATTTCAGCATCCTCCAAGCCAATATAAGCCTGAGGGATAAAACCAACTAAATCCTCAAAGGTTTCGCCATAAAGCAGTTTAATCGCTGAACCATTTTCACGCATCCGCTTTACCGCCCGAACAACTGCATCATGGGTATTAATATGCCGTGGATGCATTGAACCGCGCCAATGGGTAATGACTAAATCAACCTTTTCATCAATAAAATATTTTTCTAATCGATCAGAAAATACCTCCGTGGTTGGCATATTACTTGATACATATCCCAGCCAAAGCGTATCGGCGCCAAGCTTGGCAGCAGCGCGCTGGTTCTGATCCAGCAATTCCTTTAAATAAGCGTCACATTCTTCTTTGGTAGCATTGGGATCTTCAAGACGGCCTTGGGTAACATGCATGCATGTGCAGTGCGCACCTTGCTTAGCATATTTTAATAATAACGGTCCGCCCATTAATTCCGCATCCAAGGAATGCGCGCCGATTGAGACTACTCGCTGTACTTTACTCATACTATATGTCCTTTCTGTAATCAATAAATGATCTAAATACATTTAAGCCATGCCGTTCATAATATCTTCTGCCAGGTTCATCCGTAGTGACAAAATACATATGATAGATTCCCTTCTTAGCCATTTCAGCCATCTGCAGCTCTAAGAGAATACCGCCAAGGCCGGCATTTCTGGCCTTTTCACTGATACCGATCGGGCCAAAACGCATAGGGTTGCCGTCAATCTTGCGCATACAGAAGCCCACAATATTTTCGTCATGATCCAAAACAAGAAGAATCAGATCCTCAGCCTCATCATTCTGCATGCTGATTAAGGCATTGCGCTTCCAGCCGCCGCCAAATTCATCCTTCAGGAAACGCAGCAAATCAAGCGCATAAGCATAATTAAATTGAATAAAACGATAGCCCTTTGCTTCTGCTTCAACCTTTTTCTTCTGAGTGGACTCGGACAGCTGATAGCCATGTAAATCTCTGCACATTGAATAATGCTGATCACCGCTGATATAGCCGTGCTTTTCAAAGAAACAAATTGCTTCCGGATAGTTGTCAGCATCAATACCGGCAAAGAAATAATTCGGACTGTAAGCACCCACCGTTATATTTTTTACGCCGAGTGATTTCAAAGCCGTTTCCGCTCTCATCAGCAATTGCTCGCCGATATTCATGCCCCGATATTCAGCATCTACAAAAATTACATTGATCCAGCCTCTTTCCGGTTCAAGACCGCGTTCCAAGTATGGAAACTTCCGCTTAGTTGCCAGAATATAACCAATAACACGTTCATCATTTACCGCAACCCAGCTTAAGGATTCATCGAAGTTATCATCAAACAACGCCTGCTTCCTAAACTTTTTCACATCAATCGGATCAAATGTACAACAGCGGTTCCAGCAATCCACAACCCCCTGTTCATAACCCTGACTATAATTTTTTATTTCCATAAGCCCTCCTACTTAATATATTAACATGTTATCTATTAAGAGATTAACATGCTTTCTGTTCCTTGTCAATAAGAAATTAAGCGCTTACAACAATTGCGCAAATAAAAAGGTGTGAACTCACACCTTGATGTTTACAGTGACGGAATAATTATCCCGATTAAAATACGTTTCCGCATATTCGATTACTTTATCCTTTTCATCAAAAGTAACCCGCTTGATAAAAAATGACGGCGTTCCTTTTTTCACATTCATCTGATTTACCACATTGGGTTCATTGATATCCTTGACTGAATAGTTTTCATTCACCCATTCAGGATAGATGCCTATCTGCGCCAACGTTTTGTAGAGTGAACGTGTCTCATAAAGACTTTGCGCCTGCTCGCAGGATAAAACCTCAGGATCAAAATATGAAATATGATAGGCCATCGGTTCTTTATTAGCAATCCGCACACGTTTGATACAGACCAGTGTTGCGTGCGGATCAAGCCCCAGTTTTTCACTTGCTACACTATTCTCTACTTCTTCAATGGAATCGATAATCATATCAACCTCATATCCCAGTTGAATTAATTCTTCAGAAAAGCTGATGGAAGTTAAACCGCGGATCATTTGTTTCTTTGCGACAAAGGTGCCAAGACCTTGAACACCGTAAAGATAACCGTCATTGATCAGATCGGTAAAAGCCTTCCGCACAGTAATCGTAGAGACATTGTATTTCTTTTTCAGTACGGATTCACTGTCAACCTTATCGCCGGGTTTTAATTTTCCCGATTTAATATCAGCGATGATTTCTTCCTCAATTTGACGATATTTATTGATTTTAGTACGCATAGTTCTCCTTTCTGCTTAATATATTAAGTTTAATATCATTTTTATGGTACTATTCAAATCAATGCAAGTCAATCATAAACATGCCTAAAAATGAAAACAGTGAGGGAAATTGTTCTCCTCACTGCTTATTTTGTCAATCTATCACAAATACTGTTTAGTCGCGGTTTACGTTTATAATATTTGGACGGTCAGCATCAGTGCATTTTTCTGGCCGAACCTTAGCCGCCAAACCATAGACAACCTGATGATCCTCGACATCCTTTGTTACCACACTGTTGGCTCCGATCTGAACATAATTGCCAAGCGTAATATTACCAAGAATGCTGGAATTGCAGCCGACCATGACATGATTTAATAAAGTCGGATGACGCTTGCATTTGCCGCGTCCGTTGCCGCCTAAGGTAACGCCGTGATAAAGCAGGCAGTCATCACCGATAACCGTTGTTTCACCGATGACACAGCCAGTACCATGGTCAATGATCAGCCCCTTGCCAATCGTCGCGCCGGGATGGATTTCAATATTGGTTAAGAAACGGGCAATCTGTGAAATCAGACGGGCGATAAAAAACAGATGGCATTTATAAAAGAAATGCGCGAAGCGATAAAAAATCAATGCCCAAATATGCGGATAAAGAATCAGCACTTCCAGTCTTGAATGAGCGGCAGGGTCCACTTCCACAACACGATTTACATTATACCAAAGCAATGAAAACCAATTCATAGCTATGCCCCAAAATCCAATACGGACAGGTACTTATCGCCGCCGTCTGGTGCTACTGTCACGATTTTGCGGTCAGGATATAATGCGTGGTACCGCTTAGCCAAGGCGATGTTTGCCCCGCTGGAAATACCGATGGAAATACCGGTTTCCCTTGTGAAATGGATCGTTTCCTGAATCGCTTCTTCATCGCTGACCACCGCAATTTCATCAATCACGCTCAAATCAAGTACGCTTGGCACAAAATTAGGCCCGATTCCCTGGATTGCATGCGGACCTAGCCGCTGTTCACTCAGCAGCGGACTGCCGGCAGGCTCACCTAATACCGTTAAAACATCAGGCTTGTCCTGCTTTAATCGTTTAGCGACACCAGTAATGGTACCGCCGGTTCCTGAGCAGGCGATAAACACACCAAGATCAGGCACCTGATTCATAATTTCCACCGCAGTTGTATCAAAATGCTTCTGAACCATTGCCGGATTATCAAACTGGCCCAGTGAATAATAATTAGGATTAGCGGCCATCAGCTCGTTGACCTTATCAATACTTCCCTGCATTCCCTTAGCCTTATCAGTCAGAATCAATTCAGCCCCATAAGATAAGATCAGCTTTCTTCTTTCAATACTCATACTTTCCGGCATGACGATGACAACTTTATAACCAAACTGACGGCCAATAATAGCAAGGGCTATACCGGTATTGCCGCTGGTGGCCTCCACAAGCACCGTATCCGATTTTAGAAGTCCGCGTTTTTGAGCATCCTCAAGCATACCCAAAACAGCACGGTCTTTGATGCTGCCGCCTAAGTTGTATTTCTCAAGCTTCACATAAATATTATCCTTATATTCAAACATTGGCGTATTGCCAATCAATTGCAATGCATTCATACTGATCACCTCGTTTTTTAGTTTATAGTATGCTGGAAAAAAAAGCAAATGATACAATCATTAACTTAATCTAGCTTATTCTCCTTTATCCGCAAAAAGTAGGCAAAAGCAGCAGAACAACAAGAAAATGATTTCCTTCAATCCTTCAGGAAATCATGCCATCAATGATGACACCCAG